>NZ_NEUB01000831.1 GCF_002910825.1 Streptomyces sp. SM1
CGGCGGGACGCTGGTTCGTGTCCCTGCTGTGCGAGGACCCCTCCGTCCGGCCGCTGCCTGTCAGTAGCAACGCCGTCGGCGTGGATGTCGGCCTGGACCACCTGCTGACCCTCTCGACCGGGGAGAAGATCGCCAACCCTCGGCACGAGCGCAAGGACCGGGCCCGTCTCGCGAAGGCTCAGCGGCAGCTCGCCCGTAGGGCCAGGGGTGACGGGGCGAACCGGGCCAAGGCCCGCCGGAAGGTCGCCCGTGTGCACGCCCGCATCACTGACCGCAGGCGTGATCACCTGCACAAACTCACCACTCGGCTCGTTCGTGAGAACCAAACGATCGTGATCGAGGACCTGACCGTCCGGAACATGATGAAGAACGGCAGGCTGGCCAGGGCCATCAGCGATGCGGCCTGGTCGGAGTTCCGCAGCATGCTGGAGTACAAGGCGCAGTGGTACGGCCGCGAAGTGATCGCGGTCGACCGCTTCTTCCCCTCCTCCAGGCTGTGCTCGACCTGCGGCGCCTTGCAGGGCAGGATGCCGCTGAACGTCCGTACGTGGACGTGTGACTGTGGAATGACCCACGACCGCGATGTGAACGCGGCGAAGAGCCTTCTGGCCGTCGGGCTGACGGCATCTGTCTGTGGAGCTGGTGTAAGACCTCAACGGAGTACTCCGGGCGGGCGGTCGGCGGTGAAGCAGAAACCCCAGCGGGCGACCGCTGGAATCCCCCGCCTCTTGGGCCGGGGAGAAAGTCAACCGACTTCCACCTCGTAGAAGCAGAGGTGATCCCTGATCTCCGCGACGGCCGTCTTCGGCTCCGGATACGCCCAGACCAGGTCCGCCGCGTCCGGCAGCGACCAGTAGGACGCGTCGCCCTTGAACGGGCAGTGCGTCCGCGTCTCCGACGGGGTCAGCAGATCGAGGCGCACGTCCTCGGGCGGGAGGTAGTACCGGGCGGGGCAGCCCGTCTCGTGCAGCACCAGCGCCCGGTCGCTCTCCGCCAGCACCTGCCCGCCGTGCACCACGCGGACGTGCCGGTCGCTGGGCTCGACGGTGATGCGGTGGCCCTTGGTCATGATCGCTCCTCCTGGGTGGCCGACTCGGCGATTACAGCGCACGCTGTAGCGGAGTTCTTCCCGAGGAGGTCCCATGGGAGCCAGGAACGCCGGCCGGAACCGGGGGACCCTCGCCCACCGGGCCCGCTACGCCGTGCACCACCCCCGCCGCGTCCCCGCCCACGCGCGGCGCGCCCTGCGCGACGCCTGGCTGCGGCTGCGGCACCGCGACCACATCGGGTACTACCGCGCGGTCATGGCCTCCGACGCGGCCCGCAGCGCCGAGGCCGCCGTCGGCCACAACCCCTCGCGGGAGCAGTGGGCGCGGATCGGCCGGATGCAGTTCGGCTACCTGGTGGAGCACGGACTGCGGCCGCACCACCGCATGCTGGAGATCGGCTGCGGCAACCTCCGCGCGGGACGCCTGTTCATCGACCACCTGGAACCCGGCCACTACTACGGCGTCGACATCTCCCCGCACATCCTGCTCGCCGCCCAGGACACCCTCGTACGGGACGGACTGCAGGCCAAGCTGCCGCACCTGACCCTCGCGAACGACCTCACCCTCGCCTTCCTGCCCGACGGCCACTTCGACGTCGTCCACGCGCACAGCGTCTTCTCGCACTCGCCCCGGCACGTCATCGAGGAGTGCTTCGCGCACGTCGGCAGGGTGCTGGCGCCCGGCGGGTTCTTCGACTTCACCTTCGACCGCACCGACGGCGAGGAGCACCAGGTGCTGCACGAGGACTTCTACTACCGGACCCGGACGCTGGTGGAACTGGCGGCCGGGTCCGGCCTGTCGGCCCGGTTCATGGACGACTGGGAGGAAATGCCGCACCGGCAGTCGAAGATGCGGCTGACCGCGATGTCCGACCGGGCCCGTACCGTGGGCTCGTGAACATCTGCGTCTTCCTCTCCGCCGCCGACCTCGACGACCGCTACACCGGACCCGCGCGGCTGCCCGGCAAGGGCGGGCACACCCTGGTGTGGGGCGGCTCGGACGTCGGACTGATGAAGGTCGTCGCCGACGGCGTCGAGGAGGCGGGCGGCCGGCTCCTCGGGGTCTCGGTGGAGTTCCTCGCGGCGAAGGCGCGCGCCGGGGTCGACGAGATGGTGGTCGCCAAGGATCTTGCCATGGGGGTCCCCCCACGCCTTTGAGGCAGTGGGGGAGTAAGCGCCTGCTGCTGGAGAAGGCGGACGCGGTCGTCGTCATGGTCGGCGGCACCGGCACCCTCGACGAGGCGACCGAGATCCTGGAACTGAAGAAGCACGGGCACACCGAGATGCCGGTGGTACTGCTCAACACCGCGGGGTTCTACGACGGACTCAAGGAGCAGTTCCGCCGTATGGACGACGAGGGCTTCCTGCCGCGCCCCCTCACCGACCTGGTGTTCTTCGCCGAGGAGCCGGTGGGCGCGCTGGCCTGCCTGGAGGAGAGCCTGGGCGTGGAGTGAGCGCCCGGTGATGCGAGCATGGCGGGCATGGCTACCCATGTGATCACCGGAGCGGGCTCCGGCATCGGCGCGGCCGTCGCCCGCCGTCTGCACGCGCGCGGCGACGAACTCGTGCTGCACGCACGCGACGCGGGCCGGGCGAAGGAGCTGGCGGCACGGTTCCCCGGTGCCCGGACCCTCGTCGGCGACCTCGCCGACCCGGAACGGCTCAGCTGGGCCTTCTCCCACCAGTCGCTCCCCGACCAGGCCGACTCCCTGCTGCACATCGCCGGCGTGGTCGACCTCGGCCCGGTCGGCGAACTCACCCCGAAGACCTGGCGCCACCAGCTCGACGTCAACCTCGTCGCGCCCGCCGAACTGACCCGCCACCTCCTGCCCCAGCTCCGCACGAGCCGAGGCCACGTGATCTTCGTCAACTCCGGCGCCGGCCTGAACGCCCACGCCGACTGGTCCGCCTACGCCGCCTCCAAGCACGGCCTGAAGGCCCTCGCCGACTCCCTGCGCCACGAGGAGCACGGCAACGGCGTCCGCGTGACGTCGGTCTACCCCGGCCGCACGGCCAGCCCCATGCAGGCCAAGGTCCACAGCCAGGAGGGCAAGGAGTACGACCCCGCGCGGTGGATCGACCCCGAGTCGGTCGCCACGACGATCGTCACGGCCCTGGACCTCCCGAGGGACGCGGAGATCAACGACCTGACGGTCCGCCCGGGACGGTGACGGCCAGGCCGTCCGGTGCCACCCAGCCCCTCCGGCGTTTGAGGAGCGGGGGTCCGGGGGCAGCGCCCCCGGGATGGGACGGGTAGGGGCGGCGGGGGCGAAAAACCTCCGTACGCTCTACCCCGTGAGCGAAAACAGCCAGCCCCTCTTCGGCCCGGCCACCGGCGTCGGCTCCCTCCCGGGCGGCGACGCCCGAGAGGCAGCCAAGACCGTCACCGGCAGCTTCGAGAACTTCCCCCACCTCCCCGAACTCCCCGCCCGCGGCCCCGGCGCGGACATGATCGGCCGAACCGCGGGCATGCTCGTGGAGCTGTACGCCCGCGTCGAGCCCAGCGGCTGGCGGCTCGGCGACCGCCCCGGCCGCGACACCAGGCGCGCCCGCTCCTGGCTCCGCGAGGACCTCGACGCACTGGAGGAGTTCACCCAGGGCTACGAAGGGCCGCTCAAGGTCCAGGCCGTCGGTCCCTGGACCCTCGCCGCGGCCCTGGAGCTGCGCAACGGCGAGGCCGCCCTCTCCGACCCCGGTGCCTGCCGCGACCTCGCAGCCTCCCTCGCCGAAGGGATCCGCCTCCACCTCGCCGAGGTACGGCGGCGCGTCCCCGGCGCCCGGCCCGTCCTGCAGCTCGACGAGCCCTCCCTCACCGCCGTACTGCGCGGACAGGTGCGGAGCGCGAGCGGCTACCGCACCCACCGCGCGGTGGACCGGCAGACGGTCGAGGCCACGCTGCGCGACGTCGTCGGGGTTCACGACGGCGGCCCCGTCGTGGTCCACTCGTGCGCACCGGACGTCCCGTTCGCCCTGCTGCGCCGGGCGGGCGCGGCGGCGGTCTCCTTCGACTTCTCCCTCCTCACCGAGCGTGACGACGAGGTGATCGGGGAAGCGGTGGAGAGCGGGACCCGGCTGTTCGCCGGTGTCGTCCCCGGCACGGAGGGCCCGCTGTCGGACCCGGGCGGTAGCGTCATGGGTGTCAGAACGCTCTGGCGCAGGCTGGGGCTGCGGCCGGGACTCCTCCCGGAGGCGGTCACGCTCACCCCGGCGTGCGGACTCGCGGGGGCTTCTCCGGAGTACGCGCGCGGGGCCTGCGCACACTGCGTCCGGGCGGCGAGATCCCTCGCGGACAACCCAGAGTGACGGGAGGACACACGGTGGCCGGGGACAGGCAAGCGGAGACGACGAGCGTGCCCGCCGAGGCGCGGGAGAAGCACGCCGGGCTCGCCGAGCAGATCGAGGAGCACCGCTTCCGGTACTACGTGAACGACGCCCCCGTCATCAGCGACGCCGGCTTCGACGAGCTGCTGCGTGAACTGGAGGCGCTGGAGGAGGAGCATCCGGAGCTGCGCACCCCGGACTCGCCGACCCAGAAGGTCGCCGGGGCGTACGCGACGGAGTTCACCTCGGTCCAGCACGTCTCGCGCATGCTCTCCCTCGACAACACCTTCAACGACGAGGACCTCGCCGCCTGGGCCGAGCGTATCCACAGGGAACTGGGCGAGCAGAAGTTCCACTTCCTGTGCGAGCTGAAGGTCGACGGCCTCGCCGTCAACCTCACCTACGAGCGGGGCCGGCTCGTCCGCGCGGCGACCCGCGGCGACGGCCGCACCGGCGAGGACATCACGCCCAACGTCCGCACCATCGCCGAGATCCCGGACCGGCTGACGGGCGACAAGGTGCCCGACCTCGTGGAGATCCGCGGCGAGGTCTACTTCCCGATGGAGGATTTCCAGGGGCTCAACGCCCGGCTGAACGCGGCCGGCGACAAGCCCTTCGCCAACCCGCGCAACGCCGCGGCCGGTTCACTGCGACAGAAGGACCCGCGGGTCACCGCCACCCGCCCGCTGCACATGGTGGTCCACGGCATCGGTGTCCTGGAGGGCTACCGGGGCGTGACCCGCCTCTCCCAGGGCTACGGCCTGCTCAAGACCTGGGGCCTGCCCACCTCCACCCACACCAGGGTCGTCGACGACCTCGCCGGTGTACGGGAGTTCATCGCCCACTACGGCGAGAACCGCCACTCCGTGGCGCACGAGATCGACGGTGTCGTCGTCAAGCTCGACGAGATCCCGCTCCAGGGGCGTCTCGGCACCACCTCCCGCGCCCCGCGCTGGGCGATCGCGTACAAGTACGCGCCCGAGGAGGTCAACACCAGGCTGGTCGACATCCGTGTGGGGGTGGGGCGTACGGGCAGGGTCACCCCGTACGCGCAGGTGGAGCCGGTCACCGTCGCCGGGTCCGAGGTCGAGTTCGCCACGCTGCACAACCAGGACGTGGTCCGGGCCAAGGGCGTCCTCATCGGTGACACGGTGGTGCTGCGCAAGGCCGGCGACGTGATCCCGGAGATCCTCGGGCCGGTCGCCGACCTGCGGGACGGCAGCGAGCGGGAGTTCGTGATGCCGGCCGAGTGCCCCGAGTGCGGCACGCCGCTGAAGCCCATGAAGGAGGGCGACGTCGACCTGCGTTGCCCCAACGCCCGCTCGTGCCCCGCCCAGTTGCGGGAGCGGCTGTTCTACCTCGCCGGGCGCAAGGCGCTGGACATCGAGCACTTCGGCTATGTCGCCGCGGCGGCGCTGACCAGGCCGCTGGAGCCCGCGGACCCGCCGCTCACGAACGAGGGCGATCTCTTCGACCTCACCGTCGAACAGCTGCTGCCCATCAAGGCCTACGTCCTCGACCAGGACAGCGGGCTGCCCAAACGGGACCCGAGGACCGGCGAGGAGAAGGTCGCCACCGTCTTCGCCAACCAGGAGGGTGAGCCGAGGAAGAACGCGGTCGCGATGCTGGCCAACATCGACGCGGCCAAGGAGCGTCCGCTGGCCCGTGTGCTGACCGGCCTGTCGATCCGTCACGTGGGGCCGGTCGCGGCGGAGGCGCTGGCCCGTGAGTTCGGCTCCGTCGACCGCATCGAGCAGGCCACCGAGGAGGAGCTGGCGAACACCGAGGGGGTCGGGCCGATCATCGCCGCCTCGCTCAAGCAGTGGTTCGCCGAGGACTGGCACCGCGAGATCATCCGCAAGTGGAAGGCGGCCGGTGTCCGCATGGAGGACGAGGGCGCCGGCGAGGACCAGGGCCCGCGTCCGCTGCAAGGGCTCACTGTCGTCGTGACCGGAACTCTGGACGGTTACACCCGGGATGGCGCGAAAGAGGCGCTGCAGAGCCAGGGAGCGAAGGTGACCGGATCCGTCTCCAAGAAGACTTCGTTCGTCGTGGTGGGAGACAATCCCGGGTCAAAATATGACAAGGCGATGCAATTGAAAGTGCCGGTTCTGAACGAAGCGGGCTTCACGGTCCTTCTCGAGCGGGGCCCGGAGGCCGCGGCCGACCTCGCCCTTTCGGCCGAGGAGTAGCGGTTGAAGCTCACGCTATCGGCGCATATCAGATGCATACGGGTGGCTGGGGCGCATTCGGGCAACCGTCGGCGACCGGTGCCCGTGGAAGCCTCCCGCGGCCTACTGTTGAGAAGTGCGCCTGCCGTGCCCAGCTGCGGTCGGGGCAATCCCGTACCCGCGCAGGGTGCGGGCAAGGGCTTTCCAACGCGGAGCCGCTGAGGGTTGTCGTGCATCGGGCCGCGTGGCGCGGGCACCGCAGGCTGTGAGAGGGACGGGAATGGAACCGACCGAGAGCGCCGCCCCGGGCTCACGGCTGCGCCTGCGCCGCGTGGCGGTCACCTGGCGGCGCCGCCGTGAGGGCGGGCGGCCCCCGGGGCAGCCGGCCGCCGGGCGCGGTCCCGGGCTGTCCGAGTCGCAGTCCCTGTCCGGCTCGCTGTCCCATTCGCTGTCCGGGACGGACACGGAACGGCACCCGGCCTGGCCCGCGTTGCCCACCGCCGTCGTCGCGGCGGCCGGATTCGTGCTGGGCGCCGGCTTCCTGCGGGCCTTCACCGGAGGACACGCGCTGTTCCCCGGCGGGACCGTCGGCTGGTCACTCGCCGTGCTGACCGGCATCATTGTCGGACACCTGGTGATGCTGGGCCGCTCCCGCTGGTGGGGCGGCACGGGCTCGGGCGCCGCTCTCACCCTGGCCGTGCTGCTGCTGTACGGCTGGGTCGCGGCAGGAATGATCAGCCTCACCGTCGTCGTGCTGGTCGGCGTCGCCCGGCGGGGCCGCTGGCGGCAGGGCGTGCTGCACGGGGCGGTGGATCTGCTCGGCATCGGCGCCGGGGCGCTGGTGCTGGCCGCCTTCGGCTCCGTGCCCTCCGTCGAGTCGCCGTCGAGCCCGGACACCTGGACGTTCTACACCGCCCCCGGGGTGGTACTCGTCGCCGCCGTCTACCTCTCGGTCACCCGCGGTCTGCTGTGGTACCTGCACACACCCCGCGCGGGACTGCCCACCGTGGCCCGGACCGCCCTGATGCGGCAAGGACTCGTGGCGGTCGCCCTGCTCGGCATAGCGCCCCTGGTGTGTGTGGTCGCCGACGCCAAACCCATCCTGCTGCCGCTGTTCTCCATTCCGCTCATCGCTCTCGACTCCACCCTGTGGATAGCCCGCGCCCGCGCCGAGGAGCAGTTGCGCGATCCGCTCACCGGGCTGCCCAACCGGCAGTGGCTGCTGGAACGGATCTGGACCGCGCTGGACGCCGCGGAGCGGATCGGTGTGCGGTCCGCCCTCATGCTCATCGACCTGGACCGGTTCCGGTCCGTCAACGACACGCTCGGGCATCTCGCCGGTGACCGGCTGCTGCTGCAGATCGCCGACCGGCTGAGACTCGCCCTGCCGCGCGGGGCGGAGGCCGCGCGGCTCGGCGGTGACGAGTTCGCCGTCTTACTGCCCGTCGCCGACTCCACGACATCCGCGACCCGGGTCGCCCGCGGTCTTGTCTCCGCCCTCAGCTCCCCGCTCGACCTCGACGGGCTCACCCTCGTCCTGGAGGCGAGTGCGGGAGTCGCCGTGTTCCCGGACCACGCGGTCGACGCGGAAGGGCTGCTGCGGCGGGCGGACGTGGCGATGTACCAGGCGAAGCGGGACCGTACGGGGGTCGAGGCGTACGAGTCCAAGCGCGACTCCAACACCCCTGACCGGCTGGGCCTGCTGGGCGATCTGCGCCGCGCCCTGGACGCGCACGAGGTGGAACTGCACTACCAGCCCAAGGTGCGCTTCGACGGGCAGGTCGCCGGGCTCGAGGCTCTGGTGCGGTGGGTGCATCCGGAGCGGGGCAGGGTGCCACCGGACGAGTTCATAGCGATCGCCGAGTCGTCCGGGCTGATGCCGCATCTCACCGAGTACGTGCTCGAGACCGCGCTCGGGCAGGTGGCCGAGTGGCGGTCCCAGGGACTGTTCGTACCGGTCGCCGTCAACGTGTCGCCCCGCGATGTGCACACCCCCGGTTTCGCCGGCTCCGTCGCGGCGCGGCTGGCCCGGCACGGGGTGCCGGCGGGAGCGCTCCAACTGGAGATCACCGAGCACGTCCTGCTGGAGGACCCGCAGCGGGCGGCCGACACGCTCAACGCGCTGACCGGGCACGGCGTGAAGATGTCCCTGGACGACTTCGGGACCGGCTACTCCTCGCTGGTGCATCTGCGGCGGCTGCCGGTGAGCGAGCTGAAGATCGACCGGTCGTTCGTGGCACGGCTGGCGGTGGACACCGAGGACGCGGAGATCGTGCGGTGCACGATCGATCTGGCGCACTCGCTGGGGCTGCTCGTGGTGGCGGAGGGGGTCGAGGACGACGAGACCTGGGAGCGGCTGCGGGACCTGCGGTGCGACGCGGTGCAGGGATGGCTGGTCGCCGCGGCGATGCCGCCGGACGAGACCACGGCGTGGCTGCTCGCCCGCGGCTCCCGCGGCTGGCAACGGCCGGCGGCGGCCCTGCCGGCGGCGAGAACGGCCGAGGACTAGCCTCAATGAGTCTTTCCCGGTAAGCGCCCGTCGCTCGCTGTGATCGCGATGCTTGCGCTGCGGCCCGTGCGGTCCCCAAGTCCGGGCAGACGTAAGGCCCCTGGTAGGAACGATCTTGCGACGGATTGTTCTGACCGAGGGGCCTCACGTGCCGACCAGTGTCACATACACCGCGGTGCTCGATGTGAAGCGGTCCACCGCCGAGCACCTGGCCCGGCTGCTGCGCGATCACCGCGTCGCGGCCGGAACCCGCAGGGGCAGGCGTGCGCTGGGCTGCTTCCNGCAGGCGGTGCTCGTCCTGCGCTGGTTCATCGACGGCACCCGCCTTTCCCAACTCGCCCGCGACAACGGCCTGTCGGCCTCCACCGCATACCGCTACCTCCATGAGGGGCTGACCGTTCTGGCGGCCGGGGCACCGGACCTCGCCACCGCGTTGGAACGCGCGAAGGCGGCCGGGCTGACGCATCTGAACCTCGACGGCACCGTCATCCGCACCGACCGCGTCGCCGCCCCCGGCCCCAACG
>NZ_NEUB01000832.1 GCF_002910825.1 Streptomyces sp. SM1
CGGCGGGACGCTGGTTCGTGTCCCTGCTGTGCGAGGACCCCTCCGTCCGGCCGCTGCCTGTCAGTAGCAACGCCGTCGGCGTGGATGTCGGCCTGGACCACCTGCTGACCCTCTCGACCGGGGAGAAGATCGCCAACCCTCGGCACGAGCGCAAGGACCGGGCCCGTCTCGCGAAGGCTCAGCGGCAGCTCGCCCGTAGGGCCAGGGGTGACGGGGCGAACCGGGCCAAGGCCCGCCGGAAGGTCGCCCGTGTGCACGCCCGCATCACTGACCGCAGGCGTGATCACCTGCACAAACTCACCACTCGGCTCGTTCGTGAGAACCAAACGATCGTGATCGAGGACCTGACCGTCCGGAACATGATGAAGAACGGCAGGCTGGCCAGGGCCATCAGCGATGCGGCCTGGTCGGAGTTCCGCAGCATGCTGGAGTACAAGGCGCAGTGGTACGGCCGCGAAGTGATCGCGGTCGACCGCTTCTTCCCCTCCTCCAGGCTGTGCTCGACCTGCGGCGCCTTGCAGGGCAGGATGCCGCTGAACGTCCGTACGTGGACGTGTGACTGTGGAATGACCCACGACCGCGATGTGAACGCGGCGAAGAGCCTTCTGGCCGTCGGGCTGACGGCATCTGTCTGTGGAGCTGGTGTAAGACCTCAACGGAGTACTCCGGGCGGGCGGTCGGCGGTGAAGCAGAAACCCCAGCGGACGACCGCTGGAATCCCCCGCCTCTTGGGCCGGGGAGAAAGTCATGGTCCTCACCGGCGACGTGCACGTGCACTACGGCTTCGACATCAAGCGCGACTTCTCCGACCCGGGCTCGAAGACCGTGGGCACGGAGATCGTCACCTCCTCCGTCAGCAGCGGCGGCAACGGCACCGAGCGGCCCGCCAACTGGGAGACGTACTTGGCCGCCAACCCGCACCTGCGGTTCTACAACGGACTGCGCGGCTATACGACGGTGTCGCTCGGCCGTGAGCTGGCGCGCGCCGACTTCAAGACGGTCTCCCACGTGACCACGCAGGGCGCACCGCTCACGACCGCCGCCTCCTTCGTGACGGAGGCGGGGGAGCAGGGGCTCAAGCCGGCGTGACCACCGGTTCCCGTGCGGACTCCTGCGGGTAGCGGACGCCGACACGGTCCCGGATCGTGTCGAGCGTCCGCATCACGGCGAGGGTGCCGTCGAGCGGGACCAGCGGCGACTCGGTCTCGCCGGCCCGCAGGGCCCGCATCACCTCGGCCGCCTCGTGCTTCAGGCTGCGCCGGGCGCCGTCGGCCGGGTCCGCCGCGAACTCCTCGGCGTCGCGGCCGGTCCGGTGCAGGGTGAACCGCTCCGGGAAGAAGAAGCCGTACGGGATGTCGATCCGGCCCTTCGAACCGGTGATCGACGCGGAGGTCGCCGTACCGCCCACGATGGAGCAGTGCACCGAAGCGAGAGCGCCGCTCTCCCACGAGAGCAGCGCACCCGTCTGGAGATCAACGCTCTCCTCCGAGAGCACCGCTCGCGCCGCGATGTCCGAGGGCTCCCCGAGCAGCAGCTGGGCGAACGACACCGGGTACACGCCGAGATCCAGCAGCGCGCCCCCGCCCAGCGCCGGGTCCCGCAGCCGGTGCGAGGCGGGGAACGGCCCCTCGAGGCCGAAGTCCGCGTGCACGCTGCGCACCTCACCGATCGCCCCGTCGTCGACCAGCGCCTTCAGCCGCCGCACCATCGGATGGCAGTACATCCACATGGCCTCCATCAGGAATCGCCCGTTGCCGCGCGCCAGCGCGACCAGTTCCTCCGCCTCCCGCACGTTCAGCGTGAACGGCTTCTCGCACAGCACGTTCCGTCCGGACTCCAGCATCAGCCCGGCCGCCGCGCGGTGCGCCGTGTGCGGAGTGGCGACGTAGACGACGTCGATCTCCTCGTCCCGCGCCAGCGACTCCCAGTCGCCGTACGCCCGCGGTATCCCGAACCGTTCCGCGAACGCCTTCGCCGGCTCCGCCGACCGCGACGCCACCGCCACGATCTCCGCGTCCGGCATGTCCACCAGATCCGCGGTGAACGTCGCGGCCATCCCGCCGGTCGCCAGGATTCCCCAGCGTGTCTTCTGCTCGGTCATTCGTCCCACCCTGTTCGTGTGTTCCGTCAACGCGTCGCCATCGGGCTGTCGTGGAAGCGCTCCCATGACATCGTCGTTGACGCCGAGCACTCCGTACGAGCTGAGAGCATAGGGAGCTGACGGCATGAAAAGGGAGGGGCCGCATGCCCGAGGGTGGGGCGTTCATACCGAAATCGACTGAAAGCGGGGCGTCGGACACCGCACCGGCGGGGGCCGTGCGGGGTTCGAAGAGGGTGCAGGCCGTGCAGGGCGGGACGGTGGCGTCGTCGGCCCACCGCACCGGCGTCACCGTCCGCCGGACCAGCCTGCTGGTCACCTTCCTCCTCGGCGGCCTGACCGCCGTGACGCCGCTGGCGATGGACATGTACCTCCCCGCCCTGCCGGAGGTCACCCGGTCCCTGCACGCGCCCGCCGCCACCGTCCAGCTCACCCTCACCGCCTGCCTGGCCGGCATGGCGCTGGGACAGATGGTGGTCGGTCCGATGAGCGACCGCTGGGGCCGCCGCCGGCCCCTGCTCGTCGGCCTCGCGATCTACGTCGTCGCCACCGCGCTGTGCGCGTTCGCGCCGACCGTCGAGCTCCTCGTCGCCTGCCGGCTGGCGCAGGGCCTGGCGGGCTCGGCCGGCATCGTCATCGCGCGCGCGGTCGCCCGCGACCTGTACGACGGCGTGGCCCTGGCCCGCTTCTTCTCGACCCTCATGCTGATCTCCGGGGTCGCGCCGATCCTGGCGCCGCTCATCGGAGGGCAGGTCCTGCGGGTCACGGACTGGCGGGGCGTGTTCGTCGTCCTCACCGTCCTCGGACTGCTCCTGACGCTCGCCGTCTGGGCGAAGCTGCCGGAGACGCTGGCTCCCGCCGAGCGTCACAGCGGCGGCGTCGGCGAGGCCCTCGGCTCGATGCGCCGACTGCTCGCCGACCGGGCCTTCACCGGCTACATGCTCGTCGGCGGGTTCGCCTTCGCGTCCCTCTTCGCCTACGTCGCGGCCTCCCCGTTCGTCATGCAGGAGATCTACGGGGCCTCCCCGCAGACGTTCAGCCTGCTGTTCGGGCTCAACTCGATCGGCCTGATGATCATGGGGCAGGTCAACGGGAAGATCCTGGTCGGCCGGGTCCGGCTGGACAGGGTGCTCGGCCTCGGGCTCGCCGTCGTGGTCGTCGCCGCGGTCGCGCTGCTGCTGATGTCGCTCGGCGTGTTCGGCGAGACCGGGCTGGTGCCGGTGGCCGCCGCGCTGTTCGTGCTGATGTCCGCGATGGGCATCACCATGCCCAACACCCAGACCCTCGCCCTGATGCGCACCCGGCACGCGGCCGGCTCCGCGTCGGCCCTGCTCGGTACGACGTCCTTCCTCATCGCCGCGATCGCGTCCCCGCTGGTCGGGGTGGCGGGGGAGGACACCGCCGTGCCGATGGCCGTCGTCCAGCTGGCCTCCGCCCTGATTGCGCTGGCCTGCTTCCTGGGAATGTGCCGACCATGGAGCGGGCGGACGGGCGTGAAGGGCGGGGGCGTCTGAGCGCCCCGCGACTGCGCCACGGCACACCGCAGCGGGCCGGACTGGACGCCGGGGAACTCCGGCACCTGGTCGGGGCGGTCCGGGCCCGTACCGAGGGGGAGCGGCCCTGGGCGGCGGGGGCCGTCGTGGTCGCCGGACGCGGGCCGGTGATCGCCGTGAAGGAGGCGGCGGGCTGGGCCGTGCGCTACGCGTCGTACGACGGGAGGACGGACGCCCCGGTGGAACTGCCGCCCGGCGACCGTGTCCCGATGACCGTGCACACGCCCTTCGACCTGGCCTCCCTGACCAAGCTGTTCACCTCCGTGGCCGCGGTGCAGCAGATCGAGCGGGGCACCCTGGGCATCGACGCGCGGGTGGGGGCGTACCTCCCGGACTTCACCGGAGCGGCGCGGCACGGCGTCACCGTGCGCCAGCTGCTCACCCACACCTCCGGACTGCGGCCCGAACTCCCGCTGTACGACTGCGCCGACGGCGCGGAACGGCTGGCGCTGCTCCGCGCGGAATCCCCGGTCGGCGTGCCCGGCACGTACTGCTACTCCGACCTGAACATGCTGCTCCTCCAGCACGTCCTGGAACGCCTCACCCGCCGCACGCTCGACACCCTGGTCCGGGACGGCGTCACCCGGCCGCTCGGCATGAGCGCGACCGCCTTCGGCCCGTGCCCGTCCGCGGCGGCGACCGAGGACCAGCGGCGGCCGTGGGCCAAGGCGGACCGGGGGATGGTGCGGGGCGAGGTGCACGACGAGAACGCGTGGGCGCTGGGGGGCGTGGCCGGCCACGCGGGACTCTTCTCCACCGGCCGGGACCTGGCCGTCTTCTGCCGCACCCTGCTGGCCGGCGGCTCGTACGGGCCCGCCCGCATCCTAGCCCCCGGCTTCGTGGACCTCCTTCTCACCCCGCCCGGCCTGGGCTTCGCCCTGGACCAGCCCTGGTTCATGGGCGAGTTGTCCGGCCGCGGCGCCGCGGGCCACACCGGTTTCACGGGCACGTCCCTGGTCCTCGACCGCGCCACGGACACCTACGTGATCCTCCTGGCCAACACCGTCCACCCCCGCCGCCCGTCCACCCCGGACAGCAGACCGAGAGCGGAGGCGGCGACACGGGTGGCACGGGCGGCGGGGGATGTGAGAGGGCCGCACCCTCCGACCGCCCCGTAGAATCGCCGGGTGAATGCCCCCGCCTCCTCCCTGGTCACCGCCGAGACCCTGCGCTCCGCCCTCGCCGGGCTGCTCGACGGGCTTCCGGCGCGGCAGGCCGCGCAGGCCGTGGAGCGGCTGATCGCCAACTACCGCGGGGCGACGCCCACGGAGGCCCCCATCCTGCGCGACCGCGCCGACGTGGCCGCGTACGCCGCCTACCGCATGCCCGCGACCTTCGAGGCGGTGCGCTCGGCGCTGGAGGCGTTCGCGGACGCGGTGCCGGGATGGGCGCCCGGCGACCACACCGACATCGGCGGCGGAACCGGCGCGGCGGCCTGGGCCGTGAGCGCGACCTGGGCGGGGGAGCGTCCCGTGACCGTCCTCGACTGGGCGGAACCCGCA
This sequence comes from Streptomyces sp. SM1, assembly GCF_002910825.1. GTDB lineage: Bacteria > Actinomycetota > Actinomycetes > Streptomycetales > Streptomycetaceae > Streptomyces > Streptomyces okerensis. The sequence goes on from NZ_NEUB01000832.1 coordinate 5,154, forward strand.
CTCGCCCTCGGCCGGGAACTCGCCGCCGCGAATCCCGCACTGCGGCAGACCCGTTGGCACCGCTCTCGTATCGGATCGGCGCTCACGATCGAGAGCACCGATCTCGTCACCGTGTCCTACGTCCTCAACGAGCTCACCGCTCCCGACCGCGCCGCCCTCGTCGACGCGGCCGCCGGCGCCGCGCGGTCCGTCGTGATCGTGGAACCCGGCACCCCCGACGGCTACGCCCGCGTCATCGAGGCCCGCGACCGCCTCGTCTCCGCCGGCTTCCGCGTCGCCGCCCCCTGTCCGCACAGCGCCGCCTGCCCCATCGTGCCGGGCACGGACTGGTGCCACTTCTCCGCCCGGGTCAGCCGTTCCTCCCTGCACCGCCAGGTCAAGGGCGGCTCCCTGCCGTACGAGGACGAGAAGTTCGGCTATGTGGCCGCCACCCGCGTCCCGGTCGCGCCGGCCCCCGCCCGGGTCGTCCGCAGGCCGCAGATCCGCAAGGGCCAGGTCCTCCTCGACGTCTGCGAGAAGGACCCGTCCCTGCGCCGCACCACGGTCACCAAACGCCACGGCGATCTGTACCGGGCGGCCCGGGACACGGACTGGGGCGACTCCTGGCCGCCGGCCGACGACGTCTGACTGTCCGACTCCGTCCCGTTTCCCTCCTCCCGCTTCTCCTGCAGCTTGCGCAGCAACTCCCGCTTCTGCGCCCGCGGGTCGAGCCCGCCGCCGACGCGCCCACCGCGTCCGCGCCCGCGCAGCGCCTCGCGGCCGAGGTGCTGTCGGGTGCCGCCGACGCCCAGCATGTTTCCGGCTCCGCCTCGGGTCATGGTGCGATCCCTTCCTTGTCAATACGAGACGTATCGTCTCGTTTTACGTGTGTCCTCACCATCCGGCGAGACGCGCCGTCTTGTCAACCTGGTACATTCGGCCCATGGCCCCACAACAGCCCGCCCGCCAGCCGGCCCCCGACGCCACCCGCCGCAGCGAGCGCTCCCGGCGGGCCATCTACGACGCGGCCCTCGCCCTGGTCGCCGAGATCGGCTACCCGAGGACCACCATCGAGGGCATCGCCTCCCGGGCCGGCGTCGGCAAGCAGACGATCTACCGGTGGTGGCCGTCCAAGGCGGACGTGCTCCTGGAGGCGTTCCTCGACCTGAGCGACCAGGCGGCTCAGGCGGCCCGGGCCGACGGGACCGCGGACGACGCCGCGTACGCCCTCCCCGACACCGGTGACCTCGCCGCCGACCTCAAGTACGTCCTGCGCGCCACCGTCGACGAGCTGCACGATCCCGCCTTCGAGGCCCCCTCCCGCGCCCTGGCCGCCGAAGGCGTCGTCAATGAGGAGCTCGGCCGCAGGTTCGTCGCCAGGCTGCTGGAACCCCAGCTCCAGCTCTACGTCGACCGCCTGCGCGCGGCCCAGGAGGCCGGAGACGTCCGCGCCGACATCGACCCGCGCATCGCCCTGGAACTCTTCGTCTCACCCCTCGCCCAGCGCTGGCTCCAGTACACGGCCCCCATCACCTACGAGTACACCGACACCCTCGTCGACTACGCCCTGAACGGCCTCGCCCCCCGCTGAGCAAGGCCCCGGGCCCCGGACGACGGGCCCTTCTCCGGCGACCCCGGCCCCTCTCCGGCGCCTCCGGCCCTTCTCCGGCGCCTCCGGATCCGCACGCCCTCACCGCCCCGGCGCCGCACTCACCACCCCCGGCCCCCGCACCGGATGCCGGGACAGCCGCCCGGGGATGTCCGTGATGACGCCGTTGCAGCCGAGGGAGAGCGCGCGGTCGCGCTGGGCCGGGGTGACGACCGTGTGGGCCCAGAACCGGGGGATGCCGGAGCGCACCGCGCGGGTCAGGTCCGCGTCGCGGGCCTTGATGTCGACGTCGAGGACGCCGGCGTAGGAGCGCCGGCGCTCGGGGCGGTCGGTGCGCAGCCGGCGGGCCGAGCGCCACAGCTGGCTCAGCAGGCCCGGGCCGTGGACGCGGCGGGCGACCTCGGGGTCGCCGGTGTTCACGAACACCGAGCGGGTCAGGCCGCGGGCGCGGATCAGCGCGGCCGGCCGGTCGAGGCCGCGCGGGTCCTTCGCCTCCGGCATCAGCACGATCCGCCCGCCGAAACGGTCCAGTACCTCGGCGACCGTGGGCGGCCGCTCCGCACGCCGGCTCCCCGGCAGCCGGGAGCGCGGACGCAGCCGTACGTACCGCCACTCCCCGGCGTCCAGTCCGCGCACCTCGCCGCCCGGGAAGGTCGTACGGTTCAGGGTCGCGTCGTGGAAGACCACCGGTGTCCCGTCCCGCAGAACCCGCGTGTCGAAGTCCAGCACCTGCGCCGTGCCGCGCCGGTACGCCGCCATCAGCCCCGACATGCTGTCCTCCGGCACCTCGCGGGCCCCGCCCCGATGGGCGACGTACGGCACCCGCGGCAGCGAGTCCACCGTCAGCGGCCCGGTGCCCCACGCCGGCGGAGGCCCGCCGGCGTGGCCGCCCGTGAGGGTCAGCGAGGCGACGGAGGTCAGGCAGACCACGGCAGCGAGGCCCGTCGACGCGATCGATGTGACCATGCCGGACACGGCTGGGGCGGGGGTCCGGCCGGACCCCGTCATGACACCCGCCCCGCAGACGTCCCCTTCGTCCCGCCGGACACCCCTCGTCCGTTCGGGTCACCCTCGTCCCACCTGCGCCGATTGTGGGCTCCGGCCCCCCGATGCGCACGATCGTGGAACCATAGGGCATCCTGGAGCGCAGGACGGCGAGGCGAGGAGCTAGATGAGCGCGGAGTTCGGCGGACGGAGCGGCCGGCAGAGCAGAATCTCCCAGTGGCTGCGCGGACGCCGCCCGGAGCCGGCCGCCGACGAGGGCGACCGTGAGGCGCTGCTGCTCGCCGCCGCCGGCGCGGGACTGCCGCTCGCTCCCGCCGCACACCCCGCCGAAGCGTACGGCTGCTCCTGCGACCGCGTGGGCTGTCCCACCCCCGCCCGGCACCCGGTGTCCTTCGCCTGGCAGACCCAGTCGACGACCGACCGCGGCCAGATCGAGCGCTGGGCCCGCCACCAGCCCCGGGCCAACTTCATCACCGCGACCGGCATGGTGCACGACGTCCTCGACGTCCCCCTCGCCGCCGGCCGGGAGGCGCTCACCCGCCTGCTCGACGCCGGAGTCGAGGTCGGCCCGGTCGCCGAGAGCGACGACGGCCGCATGCTGTTCTTCACCCTCACCCGCGGCACCCCCGAGGACGAGGACGAGTGGTGGCCGTGCGAGCTGGACTGCCACCCGGAGACCATGGACGAGCATCCCGGCCTGCGCTGGCACTGCCGCGGCTCCTACGTCCTCGTACCGCCGGCCCGCCTGCCGGGCAACGGCGACGGCGACCGGTCGGTGTCCTGGGTGCGCGGCCCCGAGCACCCGCTGCCGGACCCGCTGAGTCTGCTGGAGTACCTCACCGAGGCCTGCGCCCGCCACATCGGCGACCACTCCGACCACGCGGGCTCGGCCTGGCCCTCCCGCCGCTGAGGCACCGCGCCGCCGAGTCACCGGCTCGCGGGGCGCCGGGCCATCGGGTCGCCGAATACAGCCGAGTACAGCCGAGTACAGCCGAGTACAGAGGATCGTGCCCGGGACTACTCGCCCTTCGCCGACGTCAGCCCCTGGATCCGCCCCAGAACCTCCACCTCGCCGTCGGCCGGGTCCAGCGCCACCTCGTTGGAGACGAACTCCATCGTCAGTGACTGCCGTATCTCCCCGGTCGTCAGCGCCAGCACGTCCTTGTTCGGCGTCGGCACCGATGCCCCCGCCGCGGCCGTCTGCTTCTCGAAGTGGCGCGTGGCGAAGAACACCAGCGCCCCGCCGTCCGCGGTGCGCAGCGCCAGCGGCGCGTAGTCGCCGTCCGTCATCGGCTCGTCGATGTACTGCGTGGCCAGACCCGGCCGTTGCGACCTCTTCGCCCGCGTCGCCCGCCAGGTGCTGGTGTGCGGACCGTCCGCGAAGACGTCCCCGCCGTCCTTGAGGAACGCCGTGTATCCCTGGCTCAACTCGCCCGGCGGGACCGCCACATCGGCCGAGTTCGCGGGTACCGTCTCCGCCCAGCCGTCCCGGTCCGTCTTGAACTCCGGTATCTCGTCCGGGGCCACCAGCGTCAGGTACGCCGCCTCCCACGGATCGTCCAGCCCGTCCCGGGTGAAGACCAGCAGCCAGCGGACGTCGCCGCCCTTGTTGCCGTCCGCGTCGGCGAGGAACCAGCGCGGCCAGCCCGCCTTCGCGGGAATGGTGAACTTCGCGTCCGTCAGCTCCAGCGGAGTGTGACTCGGGTTGCCCTCCGGGCTGTTGGCCCGCCCGGCCTTCAGACGGGCCTGGTCGATGTCGGCGAGGGCACCGGTGGTGTGACCGGCGTCCAGGGAACCGTCGTACGCCTGGTCGGCCTTGTTGTACGCGGCCGTGAACTCCGCGAGCGCTTCGGCGGCTTCGGCGCGAGTGGTGGCCGGGAGCACCTCGCGCTCACCGTGCACCACCACGCAGCCGCTCGCCGTCAGCGACAGAGCGGTCACCGTCGCCGCGATCAGCGCGCTCCGGTCAAGCCTGCGGTGCCTGCGGAGCCTTCGAGGCCTCGGCGGCCTCCGAAGGCCGGGATCCCTGCTCATCCGGTTCCTTCACCTTCCCCTTCCCGGAGGCGAACCCTACCGGGGCGAGGAACAGCGCGAGCGTCGGGACCAGGTACAGCAGCCACACCGTGACCTGGAGGACGGTCGGATCGGGCTGGAAGTTGAACACGCCCTTGAGGAGGGTGCCGTACCAGCTGTCAGGCGGGACCGTGCCGCTGACGTCGAAGGCCAGGCTCGTCAGACCCGGCAGCCAGTCCGCCTCCTGCAGGTCGTGGACGCCGTACGCCAGCACACCCGCCGCCACGACGACCAGCAGGGCGCCGGTCCACGTGAAGAACCGGGCGAGGTCGATCCTCAGCGCGCCGCGGTAGAACAGCCAGCCGAGCAGTACCGCCGTCGCCAGCCCCAGCGCCACCCCGATCAGCGGCCGCGGACTGCCGTCACCGGCCGCGTGCACCGACGCCCACACGAACAGGGCGGTCTCCAGGCCCTCCCGGCCCACCGCGAGGAACGCGGTGAGGACCAGCGCGCCGGTGCCCATCGCGAGCGCGGCGTCCAGCTTGCCGTGCAGTTCGGCCTTCAGGTGCCGGGCGGTGCGCCGCATCCAGAACACCATCCACGTCACCAGGCACACGGCGAGGATCGACAGCGAACCGCCGAGTGCCTCCTGTGCCTCGAACGTCAGCTCCTGCGAACCGAACTCGAGCGCGCAGCCGAAGCCGAGTGCGAGGGCGACCGCGACGCCGATGCCGGCCCACACCGGCTTCAGCGCGTCCCGCCGCCCGGTCTTCACCAGATAGGCGATCAGAATGCAGACGACGAGGCTGGCCTCCAGGCCCTCGCGCAGACCGATCAGATAGTTGGAGAACACGGTTCAGGCCTCCTCGGTGAACAGCGCCCGGCCCCACCAGTCGTGCTGGTCGCGGACGCCCGGCGGCACGGCGAAGAGCGCCGAACCCACGTGCTGGATGTACTCGTTGAGCGCGTCAGCGGCCAGACTGCGCTGGACAGGGATGAACCCGGTACGCGGATCGCGCTGATAGGCGAGGAAGAACAGCCCGGCGTCCAGCCGCCCGAGCCCGTCGGTGCCGTCGGTGAAGGAGTAGCCCCGGCGCAGGATCGTCGCCCCGGCGTTGGTCTCGGGATGGGCGAGCCGCACATGGGAGTCGGGCTTCATCGCCTTCAGGAACGGCTCGTCGTGCTCCTTCGCCTTGCCGACCGGCGCCCCCTCGCCCTTGTCACGGCCGAAGATGTCCTCCTGCTCCCGCAGCGAGGTGCGGTCCCAGGTCTCGATGTGCATCCGGATCCGCCGGGCCACGAGATAGGATCCGCCCGTCATCCAGCCGGGCCCGTCCTTCTCACGCACCCAGACGAACTTCTCCAGGCGGTCCCGCTCCGTCCCGGAGATGTTGCGGGTGCCGTCCTTGAAGCCGAACAGGTTGCGCGGGGTCTGCGCGTCGGGTGTCGTCGACGACGTCTTGCCGAAGCCGAGCTGGGACCAGCGCACCACGACCCGGCCGAACCCGATACGGGCGAGATTGCGGATCGCGTGCACGGCGACCTGCGGATCGTCCGCGCACGCCTGCACGCACAGGTCCCCGCCGCTGCGGTCACGGTCGAGGTTGTCCCCGGCGAACTTCGGCAGCTCGGCGAGGGCTTCGGGACGCCGCCCGGCCAGATCGAACCTGCCGAACAGCGACGGCCCGAAGCCGATCGTCAGCGTCAGCCGGGACGGCTTGAGCCCCAGCGCCTCACCGGTGTCGTCCGGCGGAGCCTCGGCGAGACCGCCGTACGCGCCCTCGCCGACCGCACGGCCCGCCGTCATCCGGCGCGCGGCCTGCGTCCACTCCTTCAGCAGCTCGACGAACTCGGCCCGGTCATCGGTGGTCACGTCGAACGCGGCGAAGTGCAGCCGGTCCTGCACCGGTGTGGCGATGCCCGCCTGGTGCGCGCCGTGGAACTCCACCGCCGCTCCCGCGCCCGCG
>NZ_NEUB01000833.1 GCF_002910825.1 Streptomyces sp. SM1
CCGCTGGGGTTTCTGCTTCACCGCCGACCGCCCGCCCGGAGTACTCCGTTGAGGTCTTACACCAGCTCCACAGACAGATGCCGTCAGCCCGACGGCCAGAAGGCTCTTCGCCGCGTTCACATCGCGGTCGTGGGTCATTCCACAGTCACACGTCCACGTACGGACGTTCAGCGGCATCCTGCCCTGCAAGGCGCCGCAGGTCGAGCACAGCCTGGAGGAGGGGAAGAAGCGGTCGACCGCGATCACTTCGCGGCCGTACCACTGCGCCTTGTACTCCAGCATGCTGCGGAACTCCGACCAGGCCGCATCGCTGATGGCCCTGGCCAGCCTGCCGTTCTTCATCATGTTCCGGACGGTCAGGTCCTCGATCACGATCGTTTGGTTCTCACGAACGAGCCGAGTGGTGAGTTTGTGCAGGTGATCACGCCTGCGGTCAGTGATGCGGGCGTGCACACGGGCGACCTTCCGGCGGGCCTTGGCCCGGTTCGCCCCGTCACCCCTGGCCCTACGGGCGAGCTGCCGCTGAGCCTTCGCGAGACGGGCCCGGTCCTTGCGCTCGTGCCGAGGGTTGGCGATCTTCTCCCCGGTCGAGAGGGTCAGCAGGTGGTCCAGGCCGACATCCACGCCGACGGCGTTGCTACTGACAGGCAGCGGCCGGACGGAGGGGTCCTCGCACAGCAGGGACACGAACCAGCGTCCCGCCGCATCCTGCGACACCGTCACCATGGACAGCGACGCGCCTCCGGGAAGCGGACGCGACCAGCGGATGTCCAGCGGCTCCGCCATCTTCGCCAGCGTCAGCCGCCCGTCGCGGAACCGGAATCCGGAGGTGGTGTACTCCGCCGACTTCCGGGACTTCTTCCGCGACTTGAAGCGCGGGTACTTGGCCCGCTTGGCGAAGAAGTTCGCGAACGCTGTCTGCAAGTGCCGCAGGCACTGCTGGAGCGGGACCGAGGAGACGTCGTTCAGGAACGCCAGCTCCTCGGTCTTCTTCCAGGCCGTCAGCATCGCCGAGGTGGCGTTGTAGTTGATGCGCTCCTGCCGGGCCCACGCCTCGGTGCGGGCCCGGAGCGCCAGGTTGTAGACCTTCCGCACGCAGCCGAAGGTGCGCGACAGCTCGGCCGCCTGCGCATCCGTCGGATGGAAGCGGTACTTGAACGCCCGCTTCACGTGAGTCGTGATCACGACTCACAAACTAATAGAGACTTTCGTAAGGATCAAACCTGCTGGTCGGGGCGGGGTTCCGCAGGGATTGCGTTTCCTCCCCGGCCTGAAGGCCAGGGTCTCCACGAAAGGAATCAGATGATCGCGTAGAAGGGTTGCGATCGGCGGACGCGCCGCCCGCTTCCGCGATGAAATCAGCGCCGTGCGGCAGTCTGGTGAGACATGGACAAGAACATCTCTTCCCGCGACGGCACGTCCCTGGCCTACGAGAGCGCCGGGCGGGGGCCCACGATCGTCCTGGTGAGCGGCGCGATGTCGACGGGCGCCACGGTGGCGCCGCTGGCGGCTCCCCTGTCCGAGCGGTTCCGGGTGGTCGTGTACGACCGCCGGGGCCGCGGCGCGAGCGGCGACACGGCGCCGTACGCGGTGGAGCGCGAGGTCGAGGACCTGGCGGCGCTGATCGAGTCGCTGGGCGGCGAGGCGGCGCTGTACGGCGTCTCCTCGGGGGGTGCGCTGGCGCTCAGGGCGGCGGCGAGCGGGCTGCCGGTGCGCCACGTCGCCGTCTACGAGACGCCGTACGCGATGTCGGCCGACGACCTGGAGGAACGCGCGCGGTACACCGAGGAGCTGACGGCGGCGCTCGACGAGGGGCGGCGCGGGGACGCGGTGGAACTCTTCCTGCGGCTGACCGGGCTGGGCGAGGCGGTCATCGAGGGCGCCCGGCAGTCCCCGATGTGGGCCGGGATGGAGTCGATGGCGTCGAGCCTCGCGTACGACGACGCCGTGATGGGCGACGGGAGCGTGCCGCGCGAGCTGCTGTCGGCGATCCCCGTGCCGGTGCTGTCGATCGCGGGGGACGCGAGCCCGGCATGGATGCGTGAGGCCGCGCGGGCGATCGCGGAGTCCGTCCCCCGGGGCACGTACCGCACCCTGGAGGGCCAGACCCACATGGTCGAACCGGACGTCCTGGCCCCGGTCCTGGCGGACTTCTTCGCGCGCTGAGCGGCCCGCCCGGCTCCCCCGGGCGGGCGGCGTTCGGCTCGCGGCGTCCGCCGTCGCGCGGCGCGAGCGCTCAGACCACGTCTGCCGTCGCCCGCACCGTCGACGCGATCGTCGCCGAGCCGACCACGCGGGTGCCGTCGTACAGGACGATCGCCTGGCCGGGGGCGACACCGCGGACGGGCTCGGTGAAGGAGACCTCGAGGGAGCCGTCGACGACTTCCGCCGTCACGCCGGTCTCGCCGCCGTGGGCGCGCAGCTGGGCGGTGTAGGTGCCGGGGCCGGACGGGGCGGTGCCGCACCAGCGGGGCTTGATCGCGGTGAGGGCGTTGACGTCGAGGGCGGACGCCGGGCCGACCGTGACCGTGTTGTCCACCGGGGAGATGTCGAGGACGTAGCGGGGCTTGCCGTCGGGGGCGGGGGTGCCGATGCGCAGGCCCTTGCGCTGGCCGATGGTGAAGCCGTACGCGCCCTCGTGGGTACCGACCTTGCTGCCGGACTCGTCGACGATGTCGCCCTCGGCCTTTCCGAGCCGGTTCGCGAGGAACCCCTGGGTGTCGCCGTCGGCGATGAAGCAGATGTCGTGCGAGTCCGGCTTCTTGGCGACGGCCAGCCCTCTGCGCTCGGCCTCCGCGCGGATCTCCTCCTTGGTGGTGACCGTGTCACCGAGGGGGAACATCGCGTGGGCGAGCTGGCGGTCGTCGAGGACACCGAGGACGTAGCTCTGGTCCTTGGCCATGTCGGAGGCGCGGTGCAGTTCGCGGGTGCCGTCCTCGCGCAGGATCACCTGGGCGTAGTGGCCGGTGCAGACCGCGTCGAAGCCGAGCGCGAGCGCCTTGTCCAGCAGGGCGGCGAACTTGATCTTCTCGTTGCAGCGCAGGCACGGGTTGGGGGTGCGGCCGGCCTCGTACTCGGCGACGAAGTCCTCGACGACGTCCTCGCGGAACCGGTCGGCGAGGTCCCACACGTAGAACGGGATGCCGATGACGTCGGCGGCACGGCGGGCGTCGCGCGAGTCCTCGATGGTGCAACAGCCCCGCGCGCCGGTACGGAACGACTGCGGGTTCGCGGAGAGCGCGAGATGGACTCCGGTGACGTCGTGACCCGCTTCGGCCGCGCGGGCGGCGGCGACGGCGGAGTCGACTCCGCCGGACATGGCGGCCAGGACGCGGAGGGGGCGGGAGGGCTGCGGGATGTCAGTCATAACCCTTCAAGGGTACGGGGAGACGGGAACCACGGCCGCCGGGTATCCGTTCAGGATCACATGGGGGAGAACCGAGCATCCGAGGACGGGGACCGGCGCATCGGGCGGCGGTCCCTGATCGTGGGCGGGCTGGCGGCCGCGACGGGCACGGCGGTGCTGGCGCGGGACGAGCTGGCGCGGCTGTGGTGGCGCGTGCCCGGCGTCGAGAAGCCGCGCAAGCAGGGCGTGGTCGACTATGCGGGTGCCCGCTGGGTGGCGGCCTCGGAGGCCAATTGGCGGCGCGCGGACCGGCCGGACGACTTCGATGTGGACATGGTGATCGTCCATGTCACGCAGGGCAGCTTCGACAGTGCGGTGCAGGCCTTCCAGGACCCGGGGCACAAGGCGTCCACGCACTACATCGTCGGCCAGGACGGCCGCATCACCCAGATGATCCGCGAGCTGGACGTGGCGTACCACGCGGGCAACCGCGACTACAACGAGCGCAGCATCGGCATCGAGCACGAGGGCTTCGTGGACCGCCCCGAGGACCTCACGGACGAGATGTACAAGGCCTCGGCCCGTCTCACGGCCCGCATATGCGCCCGCTACGACATCCCCGTCGACCGGGAACACATCGTCGGCCACGTCGAGGTCCCCGGCACGGACCACACCGACCCGGGCCCCCACTGGGACTGGAACCGCTACCTGAAGCTCGTCCGCGCGGCCCGCACCACCCAGCCGACGGCACCGGACACCAAGGCGCTCCCCTAGGAGCGCGCACCACCGCACCCCTCAGGGGCGCGGGAAGGGGCGGGGGGCGAGAACACCCCTCAGCTCAGCCCCGCCGCCCGGGCCCGCTCCACCGCAGGCCCGATGGCCTTCGCCAGCGCCTCGACGTCGGCCTCCGTGGACGTGTGCCCCAGGGAGAATCGCAGCGTCCCCCGGGCCAGATCGGGGTCCACCCCGGTGGCCAGCAGGACGTGGCTGGGCTGGGCGACTCCGGCGGTGCAGGCGGAGCCGGTGGAGCACTCGATGCCCTGGGCGTCCAGCAGAAGCAGCAGCGAATCCCCCTCACACCCGGGGAAGGTGAAGTGGGCGTTGGCCGGAAGTCGCCCGCCCGGCGCGGGGTCACCGCCGAGGACGGCGTCGGGTACGGCCGCCCGGACCGCCGCGACCAGGTCGTCGCGCAGCCGCCCGATCTCACGGGCGAACCACTCCCGCCGCACGGCGGCGAGCCGTCCGGCGACCGCGAAGGAGGCGACGGCGGGGACGTCGAGGGTGCCGGAGCGCACATGACGCTCCTGACCACCACCGTGCAGGACGGGTACGGGGGTGTGCTCGCGCCCGAGGACCAGTGCGCCGATGCCGTACGGACCGCCGATCTTGTGGCCGGAGACGGTCATCGCGGCGAGCCCGGAGGTGGCGAAGTCCACGGGGGTCTGACCGAAGGCCTGGACCGCGTCGGAGTGCAGGGGGACGCCGAACTCGGCTGCCGCCTCGGCGAGTTCACGGACCGGCAGGATCGTGCCGATCTCGTTGTTGGCCCACATGACGGTGGCGAGGGCGACATCGCCGGGGTTGCGGGCGATGGCCTGGCGCAGGGTGTCCGGGTGGACCCGGCCGTGGGAGTCGACGGGCAGGTACTCGACGGTCGCGCCCTCGTGCTCGCCGAGCCAGTGGACCGCGTCGAGGACGGCATGGTGCTCGACGGGACTGGCGAGAACCCGGGTGCGCACCGGATCGGCGTCACGGCGGGACCAGTACAGGCCCTTCACGGCGAGGTTGTCGGCCTCCGTACCGCCGGAGGTGAAGACGATCTCGCTGGGGCGGGCGCCGAGCGCTTCGGCGAGGGCTTCGCGGGCCTCCTCGACGGTGCGCCGGGCGCGGCGTCCGGCCGCGTGGAGGGAGGAGGCGTTGCCGGTGACGCCCAGGTGCGCGGTGAGCGCCTCGACCGCCTCGGGGAGCATCGGAGTGGTCGCGGCGTGGTCGAGGTAAGCCATGGTGGGGCCGATTCTACGGGGCCCGGTGCACCGGCCACGGATCGCGGGTGGCCGGTTCCGGACGGCGGCTCAGAAGCTCCACGAGATCGTGCCGTCCGCCTGCATGAACGCCGCGAGAACGAGGAGGTCGGCGACACCGAGCCCGAGGCCGAGGAGGGCGCGGCCCCGTCGGGGGGTGCCCCGCCGGAGCGCGAGGGCCGCCAGGACGATGGCGGTCGGGCCGAGGAAGACGTTGAGGACGAGCAGGCCCAGCAGGCCCAGGACGAAGGAAGCGACGGCCATCCCGTCGGCGTCGTGGATTCCGGTACGGCGGGCGGCCGGTGCGGTGAGTTGCATGGTGATCGGCTCCCACAGGTCGGGGGTGTCGGAGGTCGGCTCCGGGAGGTCAGCGCGCCGGGGTGCCGCGTCGGCGGCCCTGGCGCTCGCGCAGGGCGAAGACGGCGAGCCAGACGGCGATGACCGCGCCGGCCACGAGGGAGAAGGACAGCGGGGCGTGGGCCACGGCGCCCAGGGCGACGCCCAGGAGCATCAGCGCGGCGACGAGGAAGAGCATGAGGGGGTCCTCCAGGTGTCGGTGAACGCTCGTGCCTGCATTGAGGTACATCTGTGCACTGACTACCCAGTCTAACGATGCCCTCACTTCCGCCGTACGGAGAACAGTTGTTGACTGCATGGCATGAGTCACCTCCCCGGCGTCCGGCAGGCCCGGAAACAGAAGACCCGGCAGGCGCTGCTCGACGCGGCGCTGGAACTGCTCGAGGGGCAGAGTCTGAGCAGCCTGGGCCTGCGGGAGGTCACCCGCGCCGCGGGGATCGCTCCGACCGCCTTCTACCGGCACTTCCGGTCGGTCGAGGATCTGGGCGTGGCCCTGGTCGAGGAGGCGCTGGGCAGCCTGCACCCGATGATCCGGACGACGGTGTCCACGATCGGCGACGGGGAGGAACGCATCGCGCGTGCCATCGATCTGATCGTCGGTCATGTGGACGCGTACCCCGCGCACGTCCGTTTTGTCACCCGTGAACGGCACGGCGGGGTGCGGCCGGTGCGGGAGGCGATCCACGGGCAGCTGGGGCTGTTCACCGCGGAGGTCGCGGAGGCCCTGGCCGCGGACGCGGTGTCGGCGGGGTGGAGCCGGGAGGATGTGCTGATGCTGGCGCAGTTGTATGTGGATCTGATGCTGGGGACTGCGTCGCTCCTGCTGGAGGGAGCGCGGGAGTGGGAGCGGGTGTCACGGGTTGCCGCCCGGCAGATGCGGTTGATCGGGATCGGGCGGGCGCATTGGCTCGACCAGCCGGACGGGGGCGGGTGAGGGCTTCTTTCGTCCCCGCCGCCCCTTCCCGTCCGGTCCCTGGGGGCTGTGCCCCCAGACCCCCCTTTCGGCCCTTCGGGCCTCGTCCTCGAGCGCCGGACGGGCTGGATCTACGCCAGCCGCACCCTTGCCAGCTGGCGGGACTGGGCGACCAGGCGGTCCCTGCTGTCCCAGACCTCGGCGTCCTCCTCCAGGAAGCCGCCGGCGAGGTTGCGGGTGGTGATCGCGACGCGCAGGGGGCCGGGGGCGGGGCGGGAGCGGATGTGGGCGGTGAGCTCCACCGTGGGGACCCAGCCGGAGAGGCCCAGTTCGAAGGCGGTCGGCGGCAGGGCGTCCACCGCGAGCAGCAGGGCGAACGGGTCGGGGTCCCGGCCGTCGGCGAGGCCGAACCAGGCCCGCATCTCCCCCTTGCCGGACGGCTGCCCGAGGGCCCAGCCCAGGGTGGAGGGGTCGAGCTTGAGCATCAGGCGGTCGGCGATGGCGGAGCTGCCGTCGACGGGGGCCGGGCCGTCGTCGGGACCGAGGCACCGCTCCATCGGCGGTATCGCGGGAGGCTCTGCCGTCGTGCGGACGTCGTCCGGGAGGGAGTCCAGGTCGCCGTAGGAGGCGAGGACACGGATGCGCTCGGTCTCCCGGCCCTCCTCGTCCCGCTGGAACAGGGACGCCTGACCGGTCGACAGGGTTCGTCCGGTGCGCACGGTCTCGGTGCGGACGACCGCCGGGCCCGGCTGGGAAGCGGTCAGATAGTGCGCGGAGATGGTGAACGGGTCGGAGTGCGGCAGGGCGTCCGCGAGCGCGCGGCCCAGCACGGCCAGCAGGTAACCGCCGTTGACGGCGTTGATGATCGTCCAGCCGGCGGAGAGGTCGATGTCGTAGACGCCGGGCGCACGCGGGGTGAGGGCGGTGTCGCGGTCGAACTCGCTGGCACCGATCAGGGCCCGGGTCACCTGGGCGGAGGCTGCTTCTGACATGGCTGAACAGTACAAGAAGAAAATACTAAGCGGTAGCTTTGTGGGCGGCGCGCATCGCCGCTACTCCTCGCGGACCGTCGAACGGCGGTGCCAGGCCCGGGGCGCCCGCCAGTGGTAGCGCATCGCGAGCAGCCGCAGCACGAAGGCCGTGACCGCGGCGAGCGAGCTGGTCGTCGGGTTCAGCACGTCGTAGCGGATGCACAACGCGACCATGGAGGCTCCGACGATGGCCGGAACCGCGTACAGATCACGGTCCCAGCGCAGCAGTGAGGGCACCTCGTTGGCGAGCACGTCGCGCAGTACGCCGCCACCGACCGCGGTGGCCAGGCCCAGGCAGGCGGAGGCGGTCAGGCCGAGCCCGTAGTCATAGGCCTTGGTGGTTCCCACGACGCAGAAGAGGCCGAGGCCGGCCGCGTCGAAGACGTTGACGCCGACCTGGATGCGCTCCACGTGCGGGTGGAGGAAGAACACCAGGGACGCGGCGAAGAGCGGCGTGACGAAGTAGCCCAGGTCCGTGAAGGCGGCGGGCGGCACGGCACCGATGACCAGATCACGGAAGAGCCCTCCGCCCAGCGCGGTGACCTCGGCCATCACGGCGATGCCGAAGACGTCGAAGTTCTTGCGCACGGCCATCAGGGCGCCGGAGATCGCGAAGACGAAGATGCCCATCAGGTCGAGCAAGTGCAGAACGGACGGACTGAACAGTTGCTGGAGCACTCATACATTCTTACTCAACAAGCAGCCCTCGCCTTGCAAAACAAGGCGAGGGCTGAGGTGAGCTTGCTGTCTCCAGCGGATCAGCCGGCTTCGTCGGCCTTCTCGGCCTTGTCCGCCTTCTCGACGTCGGCCTTCCCGACGTGGTCCGCCTTCTCGGTGTCCGTCTTCGCGGTCCCGGCCGTCGCCTTCTCGGTCGTACCGGCGTCCGGAGACTTCTCGGCCTCGTCCGTCGCCCGGACCTCGTCGGCCCGCACGGCCTTCGCCGCCTGCTCGGCCTTGCCGACCGCCGCCTCCGCCTTCTCGGCCTGCTCCGGCAGGGTCGGCGGCACGTCCTCCACGCCCTCGCGCGTGGCCGGGACGACCTCGCCGGTGGTCCGCTTCAGCGTCCCGGCCGCGATCTCCTCGGTGTAGTGGCAGGCCACCCGGTGGCCGCCGCCGACGTCCCGCAGCTCCGGCCGCTCGGTCCCGCACCGCTCGGCCTGCGCCCACGGGCAGCGGGTGTGGAAGCGGCAGCCGCTCGGCGGGTTCGCCGGGGAGGGCAGGTCGCCGATGAGCAGGATGCGCTCGCGCCGGTCCTCCACCTCCGGGTCGGGCACCGGCACGGCCGACATCAGGGCCTTGGTGTACGGGTGCTTCGGCTCGGCGTAGAGCGCGTCGCTCGGCGCCTCCTCGACCAGCGAGCCCAGGTACATCACGCCGATCGTGTCGGAGATGTGCCGGACCACCGCGAGGTCGTGGGCGATCACCAGATAGGTCAGGCCGAGCTCCTCCTGGAGTTCCTCCAGCAGGTTGATGACCTGGGCCTGGACCGACACGTCGAGCGCGGAGACCGGCTCGTCGCAGATGATCACGTCGGGTTCGAGGACGAGGGCGCGGGCGATGCCGATGCGCTGGCGCTGGCCGCCGGAGAACTCGTGCGGGTAGCGCGCGAGCGCGTTGGAGGGCAGGCCGACCTTGTCCAGGATCGACTTGATCTTCTCCCGGCGCTCCTCCTGGTCCTTGCCGATGCCATGGG
Organism: Streptomyces sp. SM1; assembly: GCF_002910825.1. Lineage (GTDB taxonomy): Bacteria > Actinomycetota > Actinomycetes > Streptomycetales > Streptomycetaceae > Streptomyces > Streptomyces okerensis. Next base: position 9,362 of record NZ_NEUB01000833.1, read on the forward strand.
CGACCATGCCCTCGGACAGGATCGACTCGATGTTCTGCCGGGGGTTGAGCGAGCCCAGCGGGTCCTGGAAGACCATCTGGAGCCGGCGCCGGAAGCGGCGCATCTCCTCGCTCGGCAGCTTAGCGAGGTCGGTGCCGTCGAGGACGACCGAGCCCTCCGTGATGTCCACCAGCCGCAGCACCGACCGCCCGAGGGTGGTCTTGCCGCAGCCGGACTCGCCGACCAGGCCGTAGGTCTGGCCGGCCTCGACCTTCAGGGAGATCCCGTCCACGGCGTAGACGTGGCCGACCGTGCGGTCGAACAGGACACCCTTCTTGATGGGGAAATGGACCTTGACGCCGTCCAGTTCGAGCAGGCTCATGCGGGGACCTCCTCGGCCTTCGCGTCATCGAGTACGGGGTGGACGCACCGCACCTGATGACCGGTCGCGCGCGGCTCGGTGAGCGGCGGGGTGCCGGTCAGGCAGCCCAGCTCGTACCGGTCGCAGCGGGGCGCGAAGGCGCAGCCGTCGGCCCAGGCGATGCGGTCGTTGATGGAGCCGCGGATGGGCTTGAGCGCCTCGCCCCGGGGGGCGTCCAGACGCGGGATGGAACCCAGCAGTCCGTGCGCGTAGGGGTGGGTGGGGTGGGTGAACAGTTCGCGGCGCCCGGCGGACTCGACGACCTTGCCCGCGTAGAGCACGTTGACCTGGTCGCAGAGACCGGCGACCACACCGAGGTCATGGGTGATCATCAGCAGGGCGGTGCCCTCCTGGTCCACGAGTTCCTTGAGCAGTTCCAGGATCTGCGCCTGGATCGTCACGTCGAGCGCCGTGGTGGGCTCGTCGGCGATGAGCATGCTCGGGGCGCAGGCCACCGCCATGGCGATCAGCGCGCGCTGGCGCATACCGCCGGACATCTGGTGCGGGTACTCCTTGAGCCGCCGGGTCGGGTCGGGAATGCCGACCCGGTCCAGCAGGTGCGCGGCCTCCTTGCGGGCGGCCTCGCCCTTCATCCCGCGGTGGCGCTCCAGGATCTCGGTGACCTGCACCCCGACCGGTACGACCGGGTTGAGGGAGGACAGCGGGTCCTGGAAGATCATGGCCATCTGGCTGCCGCGCAGGTCACGGCGGGCGGACGGGCTCATCGTGAACAGGTCCGTGCCGTCGAACGCGGCACGTCCGCCGATCTTGACACCCTTGTGGGGCAGCAGGCCCATCAGGGCCAGCGAGGTGACGGACTTTCCGCAGCCGGACTCGCCGACCAGGCCCACGACCTGGCCCTGGTCGACCTCGAAGGAGACGCCGTCGACCGCCCGGGACTCCTTACGGCCGTGACCGCCGAAGGTGATGGTCAGTTCGTCGACAGTGAGCAGAGACATGGTGGTTCAGCCCCTCAGCTTCGGGTCGAGGGCTTCCCGCATGGCCTCGCCGAGGAGGGTGAAGCCGAGGGCGGTGATGATGATGCCGACGGCGGGGTAGACCGCCATCATCGGCGCGTTGTCGAAGAAGCGCTGCGCCTGGGTGAGCATGACGCCCCACTCGGGGATGGCCGGGTCGGGGTTGCCGAGGCCCAGGTAGGACAGGGCGGCGGCCTCGATGATCGCGGTGGCCAGGGAGAGCGTGGCCTGCACGATCACCGGGCTGAGCGAGTTCGGGATGATCTGCGACAGGACGATGCGCCGCTTGCGCACGCCGAGGGACTTGGCGGCCAGTACGTAGTCCGCGCTGCCCTGGGCCAGCATGGAGCCGCGCAGCAGCCGGGCGAACACCGGGATCTGGACGACACCGACGGCGATCATCACGGTGGTCAGTGACTGCCCCATGACGGCGGCGATGGAGACGGCCAGCAGCAGCGACGGCATCGCCAGCATCATGTCGATGAAACGCATGATGACGGAGTCGATGCGCCTGCCGGTGTCACCGCCGAGGGTGGCGAAGGCACCGGAGAGGCCGCCGATCACGAAGCCGATGATCAAGCCGATCATCGTGGCGACGACACCGACGAGCAGCGTCTGGCGGGCGCCGACCAGCATGCGGGAGAACATGTCCCGGCCGAGGTGGTCGAGCCCGAACCAGTTCTCGGAGCGCATCCCGACGAACTCGCCCCGGTTGGCGAAGACCTCGTTCCGCCAGGTCTGCGCGGTCGGGGAGAACGGGGCGATGTACGGCCCGACGATCGCGAGGACGATGAACAGGCCGATGACGATGGCGCCGATGACCGCCATCTTGCTGCGCTTGAGGCGCCGGAACGCCTCCCGCCACAGGCTGGCCCCGGTGCTGGTCTCCTTGACCGCGGCCAGTTCGGCGAGGCGCTGGATCTTGTCGGTTTTGGTGGCGACGCTCATTAGTGCACCCGCACTCTCGGGTCGATGAGGCTGTACGCCAGGTCCACCAGCAAGTTGATCAGGACGTAAATCAGCGCGATGAACATGATGAATCCAACGAGCACGGGGTAGTCACGCCCGTCGATCGCCTGACGGATGAAGGATCCGATGCCGCCGAAGGAGAACACGGACTCGGTCAGGACCGCGCCGGACAGCAGGGAGCCGGTGAGCAGGCCGACCGCGGTCACCACCGGGAGCATCGCGTTGCGCAGCACGTGCCGGCTGCGGATGACGCTCCGCTTGAGGCCCTTGGCCTCGGCGGTGCGGACGTAGTCCTCGTCCTGTACTTCGAGCACGCTGGCGCGGGTCATGCGGACGATGACCGCGAGCGGGATGGAGGCCAGGGCGACCGAGGGCAGGATCAGGTGGGTGATCGCGTCCCAGGCGGCGTCGAACTCCCCTGTGAGGAATCCGTCCAGGACGGCGAAGCCGGTCACGTCGGTGGCGTTGATACCGGTGTCCTGGCGTCCGAAGCTGGGGAAGATCCCGAGCTCGACGGCGAAGATCTGCTTGAGGATCAGGGCCAGGAAGAAGACCGGGATGCAGATGCCGACGAGGGAGCCGGAGACCGCGCTGACGTCGAGCCAGCCACCGCGGTTGCGGGCCGCGAAGTAGCCGAGGGGCACGCCGACGGCGACCGCGAGGATCATCGCGAGGAGGGACAGCTCCACGGTCGCGGGGAAACGCAGGACGAACTCGTCCCACACCGGCTGTCCGGTCTGGGTGGAGGTTCCCAGGTCGAGTTCGAAAATGCGCTTGAGGAAGCGCCAGTACTGAACGTAGACGGGCTGGTCCAGCCCGAGCGCACGGTTGATGCGCGCCACTTCGGTCTCGGTGGCCTTTTCCCCCAGGATCGCTGAGGCGGGTCCACCAGGCAGCCGGTTGAGCCACAGGAAGAGAAGAACCGACAGGCCGAGCAGCGTGGGTATGAGCTGGAGCAGTCTTCGTACGACGAGACGCAGCACCCCGCATGCCCCTTTCTTGCGTGATGTCTTACATGAATGGACCCGCCCGGCCGCCGAGTTACGACGGCCGGGCGGGGACCCCCCGTGGTGGTGCTACTGCCGGTTACGTGCCTACTTGAAGGACGTCTCGGCGAAGATCTCCTGCGTCAGCGCGGAGACGTTCGGCGGGTTGACGTTCTTGCCGAAGGCGATGGCCGGCGGGGAGGACGAGATCGGGACACCCGGGAGGTAGTCCATGATGGCCACGTTGGCCTTCTCGTACGCGGCGGTGCGCTCCTCGGCCTTGCCCATCTTCGAGCCCGCGTTCACGGCGTCGAAGACCTTCTCGTCCTTGAAGCCCCACTGCTTGTCGAACCCGGCGAACCAGGTGCCGATGAAGTTGTAGCCGTCGTTGAAGTCACCGGTCCAGCCGAGCATGTGCAGGGCGCAGGAGCCCGCCTCGGTGGCGTCCAGGTAGTCCGGGGCCCACTTCATGGCCTTCGGCTTGACGGTGATGCCGGCCTTCTCCAGGTCGGCCTTCATCAGCTCGAACAGGTCCTGCGGAGCAGGCATGTACGGGCGGGTGACCTCGGTCGGGTAGCAGAACTCGATCGTGAGCTTCTCCGCACCGGCCTTCTTCAGGAGCGCCTTGGAGGCGGCGGTGTCGAAGGGGTACTGCTTCACGTCCTTGGAGTAGCCCGCGACCGTGTCCGGCATGAACTGGTCGGCGACCTTGCCGCCCTCGGGCAGCTGGGTCTTGACCAGGTTCTCCTTGTCGATCGCCTGCGCGATCGCCTGGCGGACTTCCTTCTTCTTGAGGGCCGGGTTCGCCGACTGGCTCATACCGAGGTAGAAGAGGTTGAAGACGCCACGGGTCGGGACGACGTAGCCCTCCTTCTCGAGGGTCGTGACGTCGGCCGGGGCGACGAGGTCGTAGCCGTCGATGTCACCGGCCTGGAGCGCCTGACGGCGGCCCTCTTCGGTCGGGATGGTGCGGATGACCAGGTTCTTGATCTTGGCCTTCTCACCCCAGTAGTCGTCGAAACGCTCGAGGGTGACTTCGCTGTTGCCCTTGTTCCACTTCGTGATCTTGTACGCGCCGGTACCGGCGACCGTGCCGGCCTCCTGGCTGTACTTGGGGTACGTGATGGCGTCGCCCTTGGCGGAGGCGTCCTGCTTCTTGTACTCCTCGAGGGCCTTCGGCGAGTGGATCGCGAGGGCGTTGAGGGAGAAGCCGCCGGGGAGGTTCGCGGAGGGCTGCTTGACCTCGATGACGGCGGTGTTCTCGTCCTTCGCGGTGCAGGACTTGTAGTTCGCCTCGGGCGTCTCCGGGTCCTCGTTCTTCGCGAAGCCGCCCATGATGGTCTGCCAGTAGTAGGAGACCGCGCTGGACTGGTAGGTGCCCGTCCAGTTGAACCAGTGGTCGTAGTTGGCGCACACGGCCGCCGCGTTGAACGCCTCGCCGTCGTGGAACTTCACGTTCTTGCGGAGGTTGAAGGTCCAGACGGTGCCCGCGTCGTTGCTCGACCAGGTCTCGGCGAGGCCGCCGACCAGGTCGGTGCCGCCGGACTCGTGCTCGAGCAGGGCCTCGAACGCCTGCCGCGTCACGCGGAAGGTTTCACCGTCGCTCGCGAGGGCAGGGTCCAGGGAACCTGGGTCGCCGGCACCGGCGAAGACGAAGGTGTCCTTCGCGCCGCCGCTTTCGTTGTCAGCGTCCCGTTCACTGGAGCAGCCCGTGGCGATCAGTCCGACCGCCACCGCGGCCGTGATCGCCCGAGCGACTCGGGACTTGGTTATGCGCATATTGGGGCCACTCCGGGTCCGCTATGTGGATGCATCTTGACCGGCCGAACACTACATACGTTCGCAGTCAGTCAGGAACAGTCCGGATAGCGGTGATACCTACCTGAGATCTGAACACTTGACATATGGGATGACTCAGGCACTCCGCCGCCGCGATTTAACCCCCCGGACACAGCCGACTGCCGGCCGAGGGTATCCGGGCAGCCGTGCGATGCCATGAAGAACGGGTGAAACCGCAGGTGACCGGGGGTCAAGGGTTGGTAGCTGAGCGCGCATGGCCGGAAATCTGACGCGAAATCATCCTCGTCCGCGTCAAGGTCCGGATCGGGGCGGCACTCCCGTCCAGCTGGTGGACACCGTGACGCTGAGTCAGCACGCCGGGGCGCACGGCCGGTGCCTCGTGCCGGGTCCCCGCGGATACGGCCCGGTCAGCACCGGTGTGCCGATCAGCGCTGGTGCGCGGGCGGGTATCCGTAGCCGGTGGCGGGGGGCCGGCCGGCGCCGTGCGCCTCGCGGTCGTAGAAGGGGCGGGCGTTGGCGCGCAGCCACATCGCGACCGGGTCGTGCTCGTCGGACATCGCGACGGTCGACACGGGCAGTCCGTCCGGGACCGCGGCGAGGGACTGCTGCATCATCGCGCGCACCGCGTCCACGGCGGGCGGAGAGGTGTCGTACACGTCCAGGCCGATGGCGAGGTACGGGGCGCCCAGCGCGGGCTGTACCCAGGCGCGGCGCAGCCCGCGGACGGCGGGGGTGCGGTGGGCGTTCTGCGCGAGGAGCGCGTAGAACTGAGGGATCTCGATCGCGGGCTCGGAGAGTCTCAGCGGACCGGCGGGCCGGCGGTCCAGGCCGCCGGCGATCCGGCGCAGGTCCAGCCACGGGATGCCGACCCCACCGCCCGGGGCGTGCGGATTGAGCCAGAGTCCGTAGTGGTCGGGGTAGAGCGCGCGCGCCGCTTCGAGGCCGTCGACCACCTCGTAGGACCTGTTCCAGCCGCTGGCCGAGAGTTCCTGCGCGGAGGTGACGCAGGGCGCGTAGCCGAAGCCGTCCACCTCCATGTTCCCGTACTGGGCGTCGGGGGATCCGGCCTGGCCGTGCCAGAGCAGCATCCAGACCTGGCCGGAGGACGGGGTCGCCAGAGCGCGCAGCAACGCCTCGTAGGCGTCGTAACGCCCGGGCGTCACCTGGCGCAGCATGTGCTCGACCTGTCCGGCCGCCGCGGTGCCAGCGCTCACTTTGTATCGCCCCTCCGTACAACCTCGCCAGCGGTCGAACCTAGCTTATGCCGCCGGCGGGAGGACGGGGCGGGCTGTGCCGGGGCTTGAGTGCGCGGGGGCGAGCCGCGTGGTGCGGGGGTGCGGGGCGAAGGGCGGGCGGGGTGCTCGGGGTGCGGGGCGCGGGAGAGTTCGGGTGGTGGTGGCGGCGAGTGCGGGTTCGCTGTGGTTGTTCGCGCGGTTCCCCGCGCCCCTGGGGGGGGGTGATCTCGTCCACGCGGCAGAGCAGCCGCAGGTCGTCGCGACAGCCCCGCGCCCGCTACTGGTGGCGTTGGTGGAAGGGGCGGACCTGGCTGCGCATCCAGTCGGCCACCGGGTCCTGGGCGATGTCCAGGACGATCAGGTTGACCGGCCAGGGGGCGGGGACGCGGCCCAGGGCCCGGCCGAGGGCGTCCAGGGGGAGGGTGCGGGCGTCGGCCTCCCAGTGGGAGAGTTCCACCCCGACGAAGAGGACCGGGTCCTCCGTCTCGATCGCGGCGAGGCAGCGGCGGGCGGTGGTCACCACGCTGATGGCGTCGAACTCCTCCGAGGCCGCGGCGAGGAAGTCCACCGGGTCGTCCTGCCAGTCGGGCTCGAACAGCCGGACCCGGCCGCCGCCCGACGGGCCGTCCAGCGGGCCGCGGCCGGACCGGCACAGCTCGGCCACCGCGGCCGGCGGCAGCGGGGCCGAGACCACGCCGCCGGGATTCACCGCGATCCCGGCCTGCGGCGGCAGACCCCGGGCGAACTCCACGGCGGGGGCGACGGTGAACGCCATGTGGGAGCCGACAATCTGCCGGAACTGCTCCTCGGAGCTGAAGACGGGGACGTAGGCCTGGCCCTCGAACTCCATGGTGGGCAGGTCCAGCGGCCCGCGGTGCGGGCCGCCGCCGTTCGGCAGCGGGATCCAGACGAAGCTGCGTCCCAGCACCTCGACGATCCTGGCGCCCGCGGAGGGGACGCCGAGGGAGGCGGAGAGCACCTCCTCCAGCTCGTTGCCGGGCCACCCGCCGTGCGGATGGGGGTGTGTCCGGTCCGGGAAGTCCGCCGGGAAGTCCATCGTTCGCCTACCGCCTGCCTGGAACCACTGCTGTGGCCGGAAAGATTATCGGGTCAGCCCGCGAAGCCGATCCTGCGCAGCGCGTTCGCCGCGTCCCGGTCGATCAGCACCGCCGAACCGCAGCCCGCGGGCAGCCGGCCGCGCTCCACCGCGCGCAACAGCCGGTCGCTCGCCGCGCGATGGCGCCCGAAGGCGTACCGCGAGACACCCCGGCCCCGCTCGCGCTGCCCGGCCAGCGCCTGCTGGGGGGTGACGTCGAGCAGCAGCAGATGCAGGCTCACCCCCCGGCGGCGGGCCTCGCGGGCGATCCAGCGCCGCACCCAGGCCTGCGTACCGCAGTCGTGGACGACGACCGCCCGGCCGGCGCGCAGTTCGCGGCGCAGACCCGCGTAGTGGGCCAGGCGGACCAGGGGGCGGTAGACGGCGTACGGAAGGAAGCGGGGCATGCGGTGGTCCCAGCGGTCGCGGGTGTCCTGGGAGTCGACGCGGGTGCCGCGCACCGCGCGCCGCATCAGCGTGGACTTCCC
>NZ_NEUB01000834.1 GCF_002910825.1 Streptomyces sp. SM1
GCCCCCTCGGACTCCCGCTGTCCTCCGGACGACTTCACCATCGGCTTATATGTCCGGTCTCGTGCCTGATGCCAGGCGTGGTCAGAGCGGGTCTCTCCTGTTCCGGCCCAGACTGTGCACACGTGCCGCCCTCCCTACCCCGGAAGAACCCTGAAGGCTGACCCCGGAACAGGGCCTTCAGGACATGGCCTTCGCCCTGACATGAGGGGCTCGGCTTCTTCGCTGTAGATCTGACGAGGCTGCAAGGTTCGCTTCACGCTACGGCCCGCGCGCTTGCTCCCCCCAAAGGGGCTCTTGACATCCCGCTCAGCCCGCCGGATCTCTCCGACGGACCGGGACCTGCTACCGGGCACTCCGGTGTCTACCCGGACGGGACTTCCACCCGCGAGCCTGGACCAGCTTTCAGGACGCAACATGCACCGATCATAGGCACGCTCGGCGCGGTCCCCAGGTGGGTTGTCACATTACTCCCGGGCGTCGCCGCATAGACCCGTAACCGGTCCCGAGAGAGGTGTTATCCGCGCCCCCTCGGGCCGAGGGCAGGCGCCAGAAGAGGCGCACCTGGCGAAGAAGTTCAGGTCGGTCTTGTCGTCGCAGCCAGTACTGCAGATGTCCCGCGCAGTGGCGCTCATCGAGTCGCAGTCGATCGCCTATTGAATGGCATTCCAAGTCGTGTTTCAATAGAGCGCAATAGGCACTCGGTCCACTCTATACAAGGCGGGCAACATGTTCGGGCGCGACTCTTCCGCTGATTGCGGTGTGGTTGCGACCGTGCGTGCCTCCTCGGCGAGTCGAGTGCGAGTCTCCACTGCCGCGTCTCGCGCAGTCTCGCTTCGCCCGATTCCCATGGAGGCCATTCAGGTCGGAGCCACTGCCGCTGCATCCATTGCCTTGCGGCGCGATGCCATGACGACAACTCAGGCCTCGGTCGCACGCCGGAGGAAGGCCGCATAGAACCGCCGGCGCCTCGAACAGCCATGCCCACCGTCCATGCACTGACAGCGGCCCGTGCGGCCGGTGGGGCGTCTCGCCCCATCACCCATGTCACCCCATGAATTGAAGGGATCCCATGCGACTTCGTGCTCCCGCTCGAATTGCCGCCACGGCCATGCTTGCCCTGTCGGTGACCGCCGGCCTGGCCGCGACCACCGCCCCGGCCGCCACTGCGGCCGAGATGCCGTGCAAGCCGCGCGTCTACTACGAGATCAACACCAACGCGGTGAACTTCAGGACGGGGCCGTCGACCGCCTTCAAGTCCAAGGGCCTGCTCTACAAGGGCGACTGGGGCAAGAAGGTCGCCACCAAGGGCTCCTGGATCAAGCTCAAGCTCGGCCAGAAGTCCAGGACCGGGCTGGCCAAGAACACCACCGGCTGGGTCGCCAAGAAGTACGCCTACGACTGCGTCCCCATGCAGCTCGACTGAGCCGGCCGCGGCTCGCCGATCCACGCCGGGCAACTCAAGGCGTCATCAGGCAGACATACGCCCCGCATCACTCACCAACGCACCACTCCGCACCCCCACACAGCGCCCAGCACCGGACGCGCCTCTTCCCATGCCCGACAGGGCGGCCTCACGCCGCACTTCTGACGCAGGGGCCCCGACCAGTGGCTACGCCCTGGCCGGGGACGGGGCGACGCCGTGCCCCCTCCTCCCTTTCGGAAGGTTGTTTCCCGATGATCCGCAATCTCGCCCTCCGCTCGGTTGCGCCCGCCGCCCTCGCACTCGCGGCCGCTGCCACCCTGACCGTGGCCTCCGCTCCCGCCGCGCACGCCGTCGGTGAGAACAGCAAGTGCACCGTCAACTGGCCGAACTACGGCGCCACCGTGGCCAAGGCCGGCTGGAACTACCGCACAGGCCCATCCACCGCTTACGCCAGCCGCGGCCTCCTGTACCGGGGCGACAAGTTGACCGTGCTGTGCAGCCGCGGCAACTGGGACTACAGCCAGCTCACCCAGCGCTCCAAGTCCGGCATCCCCAAGGGGACCCGAGGCTGGGTGCGCGACGACGGCCTCTACCGGCTGGCCGGCTGACCGGCCCGGCCCGTCGCTTCCATCCCCTGGGGCGACATCCCCGCGTCCTTCCGGCGCGGGCGCTGGCCCGGCTGCTCAGTGGGGGCGTCGTCCGCCCACGGCGACGCCCCCACGCGCCGCCCTTCCCGTCCGGCGCCCGAACCAGCTGACGCCGGCCGCCCCACCAGGAACGTCTCGCCCCTGCTTTCCCCGGAGCGTCCGTGTCAGCCACCACCATGCCCGTCTCCACCGCCAAGGACGCCGAACCGTCCCGACCGCGGCCCTGGCCGCCAACGATCTGGGCACTGCTCGTCATCACCCTGGTGGCGCGCGGCTTCGGCTTCGCCTATCCCTTCCTCAGCTATCACCTCAAGGACCTGGGCTACACCACCGCCGCTGTCGGCCAGGCCCTCGCGGTCTTCGGCATCGGATGGCTCGTCGGCCAGCTGCTCACCGGCTGGGCCGCCGACCGGCTCGGCCGGCGCCGCACCCTCGTGGCCGCCATGCTCACAGCCGCCGTCTGCCTGCCCGTGATGTCCCAGGCACACGCGTTCGCCGCCGTGTGCACCGGAGCCCTGATCGCGGGCATCGTATACGACGCGCCGAGGCCGGTTGTCTCCGCGGCCATCGCCGACCTCATCGCCGACGACGGACAGCGCGCAGCCGTCAACGGCTGGCGCCACGGGGCCGTGAACATCGGCGCGGCGATCACCGGCGCGGTAGGCGGCCTGCTGGCCGGACAGCTTGGCTTCCCGGTGCTGTTCTGGTTCAACGCCGCCGCCTGCGCGGCCTGTGCCCTGTTCGCCCACCGCTACCTCGACGACGACACCCCGGCCGCCTCCGCCCGCCCCAGTGAGCCCGCCGCGCGCACCCCGCTGCGCTCGGCCGTGCGCGACGCCCGTCTGTGGCTGCTGTGGATGACCAGTGTGGCCGCCCTGACCTGCGCTGCCGGCATGTTCACCGTGCTGCCGCTGCTGATGGAGGACGACGGGCTCGCCGCCGACGCCTACGGATGGACACAGGTCGCCAACGCCGGCGCCGTCGTCGTGCTCACCCCGCTGCTCAACCCGTGGCTGCGGCGCCGCTGCGACGGGTCCCAGCCAGTCACCGGCCTGCTCGCCGTCGGATCGCTCCTGCTGGGCGCGGGCATGGGCAGCGCAGGCCTCGCCGACACCACGGCGGGCTACAGCCTCGCCGTGGCGGCGGCCGTCCCCGGGGAGATCGTCTTCTTCATCGCCGCCAACGACATCGTCACCAAGATCTCGCCCGTACACGCCCGTGGTCTGTACGCCGGGATCTGGGGTTCAACCCTCGCCGTCGCCGTGATCATCGCCCCGGTTCTCGCGGCCGTGTCCCTGACCTCGGGCGGTGGGGTTCTCGCCGCGCTTACCACCCTTGCCGCCGGTGCCATGGGCGCAGCCCTGTGCCTGCCGCTCGCGGGCCTCACCCAGCGCCGCACCGCCTCCCGTGTGACCGCCGTCCCTGTCCCCGCCGCTACCTGACCGCCGAACCGGAGAACCGGACCATGAGACACAGCACCACATGCCCGAACTCGTGGGCAGCACCGCACAGATGGCCTCCTGTTTCGACAGCCCGGCCCACGCCCGCGCCGGGGGCCGGCCGATGACTGCGATCGCTCCGGCCGAGCAGTCCGCACCGCCGACGGGCGACCGACGGCTGCTGCTCGGTGTCTTCGCCGTGATGGGCCTCGTCATGGCGGTCTGGGGCACGAGGATGCCCTCAGTGCAGAGGGTGGCCAACCTTGGGACGGGCCATCTGTCACTCGTTCTTCTCGGCGCCGCAGCCGGCATGGTCGCCGGGCTCCAGCTCGGCGGGCGCCTGGCCGACCGACACGGTCCCTCCCGACTGCTGGTCGTCCCCGCCGTCGTCTTCGGCCTCGCCCTGGCTCTCCTCGGCCAGTGCCGCACGCTGCCGACCCTGATCACGGCTGCCGTCGTCTTCGGCTTCGCACACGGGCTGCTTGACGTCGGCTGCAACGTATCTGCCGTTCACTGCGAGATCGCCTCCCAGCGGTCGATCATGTCCGGGCTGCACGCCGCCTACTCGATCGGTGCTCTGTGCGGGGCCGCGCTCGCAGCCGTGACCACCTGGATGTCCCACGAGGTGCTGTTCGCGATGGTCGGTGCCTTCACGGTGCTCGCCGCTGCCACCGCCGTTCCGGCCGTAGGAACGGCCACCTCCCTCGACCACGCACCCGAGCGTCCCGAAGCGGTTCCGGACGAGGCAAAGCCGGCGCAGACCTCCCACACCAAGGTGTGGCTGCTCGGTGCCCTGGCCGCTGCGTGCCTGCTAGCCGAGGGCGCCGCCGCCGACTGGTCGGCAGTGCACCTGCACTCCCTCAACAGCTCCGAGGCAACAGCGGCGGCCGCCTACGCCCTCTACAGCGCCGCCATGGCCGTAGGCCGGCTCGCGGGCGACCGGCTGACCGGCCGCTACGGAGCACCCGCCCTGGTACGCGCCGGCGCCACCCTCGCCGCCGCCGGACTCGGCGCTGCACTGATCGCCGGCAGCGCCCCGGCCGCCCTGCTCGGCTGGATGGCCCTCGGAGCCGGCCTGTCCACGGCCATGCCGGCCCTCATCACAGCCGCCGGACGGGGAGGACCACGCGCCGTGGGCACCGTCGCCACCATCGGCTACCTCGGCCTGCTCGCCGGACCGGCCGCCATCGGGGCGATCGCCTCGCTCACCAGCCTGACCACCGCGCTGGCCCTGCTCGTCGTTCTGACCGCGACCGTCGCTGTCGTCTCCCACCGAGCCCTGGAGTCCCGTTGACCTCTTCCCAGCCCACCACCCCCAGCGGCGCCGGCCTCGAGGCCGTGATCCTCGACTACAACGGGGTCATCGGCCGCCAGCCCGGCCCGCCCCAGTGGGCCCGGCTCGCCGAACTCGCGGGCTGGCACCCCCAGGAGACCCACGCCTTCCAACAGGCCTTCTGGCAGCGGCGGGAGCCCTACGACCAGGGCACCGCCACCACCCACACGTTCTGGAGCGGACTGCTGCGCAACGGGTGCACCGCGCCTGCGGGCAGCACCCTCCTGGCCGCCCTCGCAAGCGCCGACCTCGACATGTGGACCGCCACGGACCCCGCCGTGCTGGACCTCCTGCACACAGCCCACGCCACCGGGCTGCGCCTCGTACTCCTGTCCAACGCGCCCAAACCGCTGGCAAACGCCCTCGACGACGCCGAATGGTGCGCCACCTTGTTCAGCCGGACCGTCTACTCCGCCCGCATCGGAGTGAACAAGCCCCACAAACGGGCCTACGAGGCCGCGCTCGAGGCCGCCGGAATGCCCCACCCCGCAAAGACCCTGTTCGTCGACGACCGGCTGGACAACGTCGAAGCCGCCGAGCAGCTCGGCCTGCAGGGCCTGCACTACACCGGCGACCCGGCCGCACTCGCCCGCCGGCTTCCCCGGCCGCCCGCCGTCACACGCCCGGGCGTCCTCGCTACGAGCGCATGACCGCCCTCGCGACGCCGTCCCACCGGACCGGCACCCGCCGCATCCCGATCACCGAACCGGAGATCCGACCATGAGTCTGACCGCCCTGCGCCCCAACTCCCGTGCCGTGACAAGCACATGGCACTCCTCGGGATCACCGCTGCTCGTCCTCATCGGCGCTGGAAGCCGCATCTGGCGCGGATACGGACTGCAGCACATCGCCGCCCGCCACCGCGTCGCCCTCCTCGACGAGCAACCTCCCGCCTGGGCCAACGACCACGCGGCTGTCTCCATGGCCGTCGACCTGGCGGACACCGAGGCCGTCGCCCAGGCCGTTGCCGCGCTGGCCGCTGACCAGGGCGTTTCCGGGGTGCTCACCTATATGGAGCAGCACGTGGCCCTCACCGCCCGGATCGCGGAGCGGTTCATGCTGCCCGGCAACAACCCCAGCGCCGTCGAGGCCTGCCGGGACAAGTACCTCAGCCGCTCCCTGCTCGCCGCGGCCAACGTGCCCTCGGCCCGCTCCTACCTCGTCCCGGACGCCGAGACCGCCGTCGAGTACGCGGTTCTCCTCGGCGGTCCGGTCGTCCTCAAGCCGAGGTCGATGGGGGGCAGCGCCGGCGTCCGCCGGGCCGACACCCCCGACCAGGTCCGCGACGCCTTCCAAGCAGCCCGGAGTGCGTCCCTCTTCGGCCTGGAGCACACCGGGACGGCCGGCGTGCTGATCGAGGAGTACCTCGACGGCCCCGAGATCAGCGTCGAGTGCGTCGTCCTGGGACACGACACCGTCCACATCGCCGCCATCACCCGCAAGTACCTCGGTGACGAACCGGACTTCCAGGAGACCGGCCACCTCGTCGACTCATCCGACCCCCTGCTGGCCGACTCCCGGATCCGCCAAGTCGCCCTCGGTGCCCTGAGCACGGTCGGCATCACGAGCGGCGTCATGCACGTCGAGATGCGCCTGACCCACCAGGGCCCGCGCATCGTCGAGATCAACGCCCGGCTCGGCGGAGACCTCATCCCGCATCTGATCCACCTGGCCACCGGCCTCAACCTGCCGCAGATCGCGGCCGACCTCGCCGTCGGCGCCGACCCCGAACTGGCCCCCAGCCAGCACCAGAACGCCGCCGTCCGCTTCCTCTATCCGCCCGTCACCGGCCGCGTCACGGCAATGCACACCGGCATGTTCGCCGCCTGGCTCAACCGCTTCGAGTGGCTCGCCGCACCCGGCAGCCAGGTCAACGCCCCGCCCCGCGCCACGCTGCTGGACCGCCTGGCACTGGCCGTGGTCACCGGGCCCGACCCCGACACCTGCCACCGGCGACTGCAGCTGGTCGAAGAACGCAGCGGCATCCACATCCAGCCCGACACCGTCACCACCGCCTGCGTCGCCTGACACGGCCCGCCTCAACCCTCACAGGAGTCCCGCACCATGGCCCTCGCCGTACCCGTCCTCGCGGCGGCCTCGCCCGCCTACCGCACCGGCACCGCTGCCGTCGTCGCTCCCGCCGACGCCGGCGACCGCTACGTGCCCGCGCTGGCCCGGAACGGCTGGAACTCCGTCGCGGTCACCGAACCCGCTCACCATCCGGACGACAACACCGGCTACCTCCGGCACGTCACCCACCGCACGAGTCTGCGCCGCACCGCCGCCCACCTCGACCGCCTCGGAGTCCAAGCCGTCCTCGCCGGCTCACCAGCCGGTACCGAACTCGCCGACCTGCTCGCCGCCCGACTCCACCTGCCTGGCAACGCCCTCGACACCGCGGACATCCGCCGCGATGCCGGTCTCACCAGCGCCGCGCTACTCGACGCGGGTATCACCGCGCCCCGCAGCATCCGCACCGCACGCCTGGCCAACGCCCTGGAATGGGCCACCTACACACAGACAGCCGAACTCGTCCTTCAGCACCCCGACCCCACCCACCCTTCCTCCGTCTGCCGCACCGAAGACGACATCCGCTCCGCCTGGCACCGCCTCCACGACTCCAGCACCCAGCCGCTGGTCCTGCGCGAGCACCTCGCCGGCACCCACTACCGCATCCACACCCTCACCGGCCCCGGCCGCGACGGATCCACCGACCACAGCATCACCGCGATCTGGTCCGAGACCCGCACCGCCGACCAACAGGTATGCCGCGCCGACCTCCTGAGCCGCCGCGGGCTCCTGGCCCGCGCTCTCGCCCTGTACATGGTGCGCACGCTCACGGCCCTCGGCGTCCGCTACGGCCCCGCCCACACCACGGTCGCCTTCACCCCCGACCGCGGGCCCGCGCTGCTGTCCCTGCGCACTGCCCCTTACTCCGACTTCGCCGCCGACACGCCGCGTCAGGCCACCGGACACGACCCCATCCGTGACACCGCGCTGCTGCTCACTACCGGCCGCCGCCCCGAAGCCCGACGCCAAGTGCGCGCCCACGTCACGAAGATCGCCCTGCTGCCGTGGCGCAACGGCGTCCTGGACCAGGCGCTGCTGCGCACTATCACCACCCTCCCCACCGTCGCCGCCACCACCGCGCTCACCGCCCACACCCCGGTGCGCGCCCGCCAGATCACGGGATGGCTCCTCCTCGTCGCCGACGACAGCCGCGCCATCAACCAAGACCTCCAGGTCATCCGCTCCGCCGAGACCCTCGGCCTGTATGGGAGGCCGGCATGACACCACCGCCGTCGGCCTCACGGGTCCAGGCCGCTTGCCAGGGCCTCGGTTCCTTGTTCGCCCTGGTGGTCCTCGTCCCCCTGCCCGTCTGGAGCGCACCGCCGCCCGGGCGGACGCTGCCCGAACGCACCGACGAGGGACACAGCCTCCTCGCTGTGCGCTGGCACGGCCTCCAGGACATCGACGACGAGGTCCTCACTGCCCTGAACGAAGCCGCCGAACGGACACCCCACCCGCTCGTGACCCAGGCCAAACTCGCCCAGTACCAGGACTCGCTCCCCGACCACCTGCACCTGGTGGCCCTCCTGGCGAGCACCGTCCTCGGCCCCTGGGCACAGAACCCCGACACCCGCGCCCGGCAGGCCGCAACCAGCGCTCCGGCACAGCACACCGGAGGCCACCTGTGACCGACACCGCGACGACCAGCACGGCCCCGGACACCGTGCCGGAGATCCCGGAACTGCTCATCGAAGACGCTCCCGCCGACACGGCCGCGGACACCGCCAGGCTGCTGGACCTCACCAGCGCGCTGCGCAGCGAAGCCCCGCGCATCCTCGGCTTCCCCGGAAACCTCGCCTTCGACTTCAGCGACCTCGGCCCCGCTCTGGCCGTCCTGACCAACAACGTCGGCGATCCCACCAGCGGCGACGCAAGCGGCGTCCACACCAAGGCCTATGAACAAGCCGTAGTCCGCTTCCTGGCGCAGACCGCCGGCGCCCGGCCCGATGACGTCTACGGCTACGTCACCACCGGCGGCACCGAGGGCATCCTCTTCGGCCTGGCCACCGCGCGCCGGCACCTTCCGCACGCCCATGTATACGCCTCCGACCAAGCGCACTACAGCGTTGCCAAGGCCGCCGACCTCCTCGGGCTACGGCTCGTCACCCTGCCCAGCAACGACGACGGCACTCTGGACCCCGAGTCGTTGAAGCTTGCCTCCTTCTTCCACCGCCGCGTGAACCCGCACGGCGGCCGCGGCCCGGGCGCCATCGTCGTCGCCACGATCGGTACCACCATGTGCGGCGCCTACGACGACGTCACCGAGCTCCGCAAGTGGGCCACAGCCTCGGGCGACGTCTACATCCACGCTGACGCCGCCTCCGGTGGACCGATCGCGGCCCACGCCCCCTCCGCCCCGCGCTGGAACTTCACACATGGCGCCGACTCGATCTCCATCAGCGGCCACAAGATCATCGGCGCCCCCGTGCCCTGCGGCGTCGTCCTCGCCCGCAAGAACCTCATCGACGAGCCGGTCATCGCCAGCGAGTACACGAAGGCCTCCGCACGGACCCTGGGCTGCTCCCGCAGCGGACTGGCCGCGCTCCTGCTCTGGTCCGCGCTGCGCCGTCTGGGCCACTCCGGACTGCGCGCCCACATCCTGCGCTGCCTGGAAACCGCCCAGTACGCCGTCGACCAGCTCACGCGTGCCGGAGTCCGCCCCACCCGCACCGCCGACTCCCTCACCGTCTGCTTCGACCGCCCCGCCGACTGGGTCGTCCACAAGTGGCACCTCGCGTGCGAGGGCTCCACCGCCCACCTGATCACCGCTGGCCACGTCACGCGCACCGCCATCGACGATCTCTGCCGCGACCTGAGTACGCCCTGACCAGCTCACCCACGGTCGCCATACGGGAGACACGCTCATGCTGCTGACCACACCGACCATCGCCCAGCGCGCCATGATCAACACCTGGTTCGACACCTACATCACGCGCGCGCACCCCTTGCTCGGCCGTGACGGCGCCGTCTGCCCGTACGTCACCGCAGCCCGCCACCAAGGCGTCGTCCACGTCCGATCGGCCCCCGCACGCCCGGCCAGCGACTCGCTCCCCCGGGACCGTTTACTCACCACCACAGCCGCAGCCCGGACCTGGCTGCAATCCGTGCTCGGCTCCGCACTCGACGAGTTCGAGCACCACCCCTGGCCTCCCCGCGCCCGACAGCTGCACTCCCTCGTCGTTGTGCTCGAGGACCTCGCTCCAGAGCACTGGGGCGAACTCGACCGCGCCCACGAAGAGATGAAGACCGATGTGATGCGGCGCGGCCTGATGGCCGGCCAGTTCCACCCGAACTGCCCGGCCCCGGCGGCCCACAACCCGTCCTTCGCGGTCAACCGCGCCCCCGCACCGCTCATCGTGATCCGCCGCATGGCCCGCCATGACTACCTCTTCGCCGAGGACCCGCAGCACATCCGGGCCTACGAACGCCACTTCCGCTCGACAGACAGGTCCTCGCAACCCTCGAGGCCGCCGCCGACCGGGCACCCCGCCCACCCGTGACCGCAGCCGAACTCGCCCACCACCAGGACTCGCACCCCGACCGCTGACACCCTCCGCCCGAAAGGACTCGCTCCATGCGCATCGTCCGCACCCTCCAGCGCACCGCGCCCCTCGCCATAGGAGGCGCCCTCGCCGTCGTGCTCGCCACGACGCCGGCCTCCGCCAGTTCCGGCTGGGTCACCTCCAACGGCGGCGGCGCCGAAGGGATCTACAACTCCTACAACGGCTGGGTCTACGCCTGCGACATCAAGACCGACGGCTACAAGGCCGTGACCCAGGTCTTCGGCTTCGGCGACCGTCTGCTCGTCAGCGTCCAGGACACCCTGAACAACGGCCGGTGTTCCTGGAAGACGCCGACCCTCTTCGAAGGGACGCACAAGATCCGGGCCTGTGTGATGAAGACGAGCAAGGCCCGGACGAAGTGCGGCCCCAAGCGCGAGTTCTACGTGGGCACCTGACCCACCCGGCCCGGCCCCGAGCCCAGGCCACCAGCCCCCGGGGCCGGAGCATCCGCGGCCCCCGCGCCGATTCGTCCGTCCTCAGGAGCCCCTGTGCATACCGTCCCCGCAAAGGCCGACAGGCCACTGTCCGCTGCCACTTATCGCAGCGTGCTGCGGGTCCCCCATGCCTCCCGGCTGCTGATCGGCACCCTCATCGGCCGCCTGCCGTCGGGAATGGCCCCACTCGCCATCGTCCTGGTCGGCACGCACACCGTCGGCCTGCGGGCAGGGAGCGCACTGGCGGCCCTGTACTTGCTGGCCAACGCCGTGGGCGGGCCCCTGCTCGGCCGCCTGGTCGACCGGCAGGGGCAGACGCGCGTGCTGACAGCGAGCGCCGCCGCTGCGGCCGCCGGCCTCCTCCTGCTCACGGCGGGCGGCTCCTCATGGTGGGTCGCGCTTGCGGCGGTGACCCTGGCCGGACTGGCCAAGCCACCGCTGGACGCGTCACTGCGAGCCCTCTGGGGTCCGCTTATGCCGGATCGCGAGCACGAGCGGGTCGCGGTCGCGCTCGACGCTGCACTACAAGAGCTTATCTACATCACAGGCCCGCTGCTGGTCGCCAGCCTGGCCTACATGCTGTCGGCCCGCTGGGCCCTGCTGGCGACAGCGGCTCTTGGACTCACCGGCACTCTCCTGGTCGTCACCGCGCTCCCTTCGCGGTCGTGGACGGCCACGCCGCGCCGGGCGGACTGGCTCGGCCCGCTGCGATCTCACTCGCTGCGGGTCCTCTACCTGGCCATGCTGTTCGTCGGGATCCCGATGGGCGTCCTGACCCCGCTCGCCGTCACGTTCGCAGACCGGCTCCACCACGCCGGGCTGTCGGGCGCACTGCCCGCCTCGGTCTCGGCCGGTGCCCTGGTCGGCGGACTCCTGTACGGGGCACGCTCGCTGCCCGGCTCGACATCCGTGCACCTGGTGGTGCTCAGCGCCGGGTTCGCCACGGGCTGGATCCCCCTGCTGGCCGCCGCCAACGCTTCTCTCGCCGTCGCGGCCTGCCTGATCCCCGGACTCTTCATGGCCCCGTTGCTCAGCGCGGCCTACTTCCTCACCATCCGATTGGCGCCGGCCGGCACCGTCACCGAGGCCAGCGCGTTGCTGGTCGCCGCTTTGGACATCGGATGCGCGATGGGCAGTGCAGCCTCGGGCCTCTTCTTCGCTCAAGCTCTCCTGCCGGCGGGAGGCGCTGCCGCCCTCGTCGTGCTCTGCGCCCTCCGTGGACGGAGACGCCCTCGAGTCCTGCCCGCAGGCATGACCGAACCCCGGCAGGCGACCACATGAACACCGTCCCGTCCCGCGCCTTCCCTCCTGCTCGAAGGGCTTCCCCGATGACTGCTCCCGCTCGCCCGCTCACGACGTCGCCTGCACCCGATCACCTCGACGAACTGTGCGCGGCCGTCGTGCGAGGGTTCGGGACGTCCCCGAAACAGCTCTCGCCGAAGTGGTTGTATGACGCGGACGGATGCGCCCTGTTCGACGAGATCACCCGGCTCGACGAGTACTACCCGTTCCGGACGGAGCAGGCGATCCTCGCCGACTCCTGCACAACCATCGCATGGCTCACCTGTGCCAAGACCCTGATCGAACTGGGCTCCGGTTCCTGCTCGGACAAGACGCGTCTGATGCTCGACGCGCTGGCCGGACAGCTCACCACGTATGTACCGGTCGACGTGAGCTCCAGCGCACTGGAGCAGGCCTCCGCCTCCATCGCAGCGCAGTATCCACAACTGGCGGTGAAACCTCTCCTCGCCGACTTCACCGCCCCGTTGGACCTTCCGCCGACCGACGGGCCACGGCTGGTCGCCTTCCTCGGCGGGACCTTCGGCAACCTGCTCCCGCCCGATCAGGCGGTGTTCCTGAGCGCCCTCGGCTCCCGTCTGACCCCCGGCGACCGCCTGCTCCTCGGCGTCGATCTGGTCAAGGACCCGGCCGTCATCGTTGCCGCCTACAACGACGCGGCCGGTGTGACGGCCGCCTTCAATCTCGGTCTTCTGCGACGCCTCAACCGGGAGCTGGACGCCGACTTCGACCTCGACGCCTTCGAGCACGTGGCCGTCTGGGACGCGGACCACGAGTGGATCGAAATGCGGCTGCGCTCCCGTCGCGACCAGACCGTCACCCTGCGCGGCGCCGACCTGGTGGTGCCCTTCACGGCTGGTGAGGAGCTGCGCACTGAGATCTCGGCCAAGTTCCGCCCCCGTGGGCTGGCTGCCCAGCTCAACGCCGCGGGCCTGGAGCTGAGCCACTGGTGGACCGACCCCAGCCACCTCTACGGGCTGGCCATGATCGCACGCGCCGACGACGTCCCACAGGCGGCGTGATGCCCGTCCCCGCCGCTGTCTTGCAGGCCTCGGCCCGGTTTCAGGCCTCCCGTTCCAACCGAAGGACGATGATGCGCACCACCGACGGCTCAGCGCGCGATACACCCCGTTCGGCTCCTGGGCGCCGGCTCCCGCCCCTGTCGCGAGTTCCTGCTCGAGCGGGCCTCGGCCGCGCACCCGGTCCTGTTCACCAGCGCCGGGCCACAGGCTTCCGAGGCGGACTGCCGCGGGATGCGCGAGGGGCTGGAGCGGGGAGCGCGTGCATGAGCATGGTCGAGACGCCTCCCGCTCACATCGGACGCACCGCGCCCGCTCGCCGGCTCGAACAGCGGCAACCCGTGCACTGGGGCGCCGTGCTGCGGTTGCCGTACGCCGCCAGGCTACTGGCCGCCACACTCGTCAGCCGACTGCCGCTGGGCATGACGCCGGTCGCGCTGCTGATGGCCGCGCGGGCGAACGGCCACGGATACGGCGCCGGGGCAGCGCTCACCTCTCTGTACGGACTCGGGGTAGCCGTCGGGCAGCCGCTGCTTGGCCGTCTGGTCGACCGGAGGGGACAGACCCTCATGCTCCTGGGCGGCTCCATCCTGTCGGCCGCCGCGCTCTTCGTCCTTGCGGCCGCCGAAACGGCAAATCTGCTGATCGCGGCCATAGCCGTCGTCGTTGCCGGGGTAACGGCCCCGCCGAGTGAGGGGGCCCTGCGGGCCATGTGGCCCGCTCTCACTCCCACGCCGCAGCACCTGCGTGCGGCTCTGGCCCTCGACAGCGGATGTCAGGAACTCGTCTACGTCGCCGGCCCCCTCGCCGCCGCTGCTGCCGCGTCCGTGGCGCTGCCCGGGCTCGCCTTTGCCCTGGCCGCCTGCCTCGGCTTGGGAGGGGCCCTCATTGTCGCGGCGTCGGCTCCCTCACGCACATGGCGGCCCGCACCGGTTCGCTGCGGGCCGCTCGGTGCTCTGCACTCGAACGGCATGCGGTGGATGCTGCTCGTCCTCACCGCAGTCGGCGCGACACTCGGCGAGCTGTCGGTGGCCGCCCTGACGGCGAGCGAGCGTCATACCACTGAGTGGCTGGCGGGCGCTCTGCCGGCCGGAGTATCGGTCGGGGCCCTTTTGGGCACAGCCGCGTGGACCGCTCTGCCGCTGCCAGCTCCCCTCGGCCGACAACTCGCCCTGGGCAGCGCACTGTTCGCGGCCGCCTGGGTGCCGCTATGCCTCGACCCGCCCCCGTATGCCGCACTCGTCCTGGCAGTGCCGCCCGGCATGGCCTTCGGAGCGTTGCTGACCTGCGCTTATCAAGTGGTCACCGAGCTGGCCCCGCCCGGCACGCTCGTCGAGGCGTACGGCTGGCTCATCGCCGCCTTCGGGCTGGGCCAGGCCCTGGGCACGGCGGCCGCCGGATTGTTCGCGGGCCCATGGATCCTTCCGGTCGCCACGGCCACGCTCGCCCTCCTTCTCTGCGTCCCGGTCTGTCAGCGCCTCGCGCTCCGCACGGAAACCGGCCGGTCCCTCCACCCGTCGCCCGAGAGGCCGTCATGACCAACTCCACGTCGCCGTCCTGGCCGCCCGCCGACCGCCTCGACCGGGCCCTTGCCGTCAGCCACGCGAAGGGGCGGGCCGCGCTCGGCCTCTACCTGCCACTCGGCTACCCCACCCGCACAGCCAGCCTGGACGCGCTGCATTCGATGGCCCAGTCCGCCGACGTGCTGGAGATCGGCGTCCCGCACGCCGACCCGGTCATGGACGGCCCCCTGATCCGGGAAGCCTCCGCCCAGGCACTGGCCGCTGGCTTCCAGATGCACGATGTCTTCACGGCCACATCCGAACTGACTGCGTCCACACCTGCCGCGCTGCTGGTCATGTCGTACTGGGCCCCGATCGCGCAGTACGGCATCGAGCCCTTTGCGCGTCGGCTGGCCGCTGCGGGCGGCGCGGGGGTACTCATCCCTGACCTTCCCCCGCCAGCGGCGGAGGCATGGAGAGCAGCAGCAGCCTCGGCCGGCCTGCACACCATCCCCCTCATCCAGTCCCGCGCCTCCACGGCGCAACTGGCGGCGATCGGCGCTTCCCACAGCGGCATGGTCTACGCCCCCGCGACCCCCGGCCTCACGGGCTCCCAACACCCGCTCAGCCCCGACCTGCCGAGGCTGGTCCACCGCCTGCGCACCACAACCCACCTGCCGGTCGCGGTCGGCATCGGCATCAGCACACCGGGCCAGGCCGCACAGGCGGCGGCGTACGCGGACGCCGTCGTGGTCGGCTCGGCTGTCATCCGGCGCATGCGAGACGAGCCCAACACGCCCGCCACCGCCGCCGACGAGATCGCTCGCGACTTCGCCGCCGGAGTCCGCCGCGCCCGGTGCTCCGCAGCCTGACCCGTCCCCAGTTCCTGAAGGAGGAACCACCATGCCCCATTCCTCGACCTCGAGCCCGCGCCACCTGACCGTGCTCGCCGTCGGCGTCACCACAGCCATCACCCTCACCGCCTGCGGCGCACACTCGGACACCGGCGCGACCAGGGAGAAATCTGCCTCGACGACCAGCGCGGGCAAAGAGAAGACGACGTTCAAGCTGGGTGAGGCCAGCCCGGTCCAAGAGAGCCAGATGCAGCGCTCCCGAGGGGCCACCTACACGGTCACGCCCACCAAGGTGGTCGTCGGCAGCAAGGCCGACATGGACAACTCCGGGCTTGAGCAGGAAAAGGAAGACGGCCCCCAGGTGCCCGTGTACGTCTGGTCGACGCTCACCCACAAGAGCGGCAAGCCGATGGCGCTGGGCGACATGGATGACGATCTGGTTGTCAAAACGGATACAGGCCAGCGCACCCGCGCCCTCATCGTGCTGCTCGGCCAGGCGCAGTGGCCCAACTGCCCGGCGTTCGACTCCGACAAGAAGCTCGCCGCAGGCCAGTCGCAGCGCATTTGCACCGCCTTCCTCATCCCACAGGGCCAGAAGGCCGCCGCAGTCCAGCTCAGCCAGGGCTTCTACAGCAAGCCCCTGGAGTGGCCCGTGAAGAGCTGACCGGACGCCGCTCCAACCGCCCTCACCGCGAGAGCGGACGCGGGGACCGTCCGACCGCCGCCCCCACAGCACTGATACCCGCCCGCCGGAGCGGAGCACACCTTCCCCCGCTCGATTCCACCAGGAGTGATCCAGATGCCCTCCCCCCAACAGCACCCGTTCCCACCCCGTATGCGTGCCGGTGCCGCAGCCCTGGGCGCAGCGGCGGCGCTGTGTCTCACCGCCTGTGGACCAGGCTCGGACACCGGCTCGGCCCCCACCGCGAGCGCGAGCCCCGCTCCGAAGGGGGTCGTCGACCATAAGACTGCCGGGTCCATCCTCGACCACTACCAGGAGATCAACAACAAGGCGAACAAGACGCGCGACGCGAGCCTCCTCGCCACCGTGGAAACCGGCCAGCTCTACGCCCGCAGCAAGGCCGACTATGAGCAGTTGTAGGTTCGCATTTCCGATGTCCCGTTCTCGTTGACGGTGGCCTTTTTCTGGCCCAAGGGACAGGGCAGTGAGCGTTTTCAGCGTTGCTTCTCCAGGGTGAGGACGGCCTTGGTGATGACGCTCATGCGGTTGGGGCTGATGCGGGATCTGCGGAAGATCTGCCAGGACTTCAGCCGTGCCATGCCGCGTTCGACAGGTGCCCGGGCCGCGGACAGGGCCCGGTTCTCGGTCCGCTCGGTGAGGGTGAGTCCACCGCCTGGGGGGCGGCGTTTGGCGGTGGTGACCCAGTCGCCCGCACCGATGTAGGCCATGTCGGCGAGGATCGGGACGCCTTGGCGCGCGCAGATCCGGAGGATCTGGTGGATGCGGGCGGCCGTCAGATCGTGGGTGCGGCCAGGCAACGCCGGCGACAGCCACAGAATCTCGCCGGCCGGGTCCGTGACGACCTGCACGTTCACCCCGTGCCGCTTGTGTTTCGAGGAGTAGTCGGCCCTGCCGTCGCCAACGCGGTCGCACTCTGCGAGCGTGCCGTCCAGGAGAACGAAGTCCGGGTCGTGCGCGCGCAGCGTCTTGAGTAGGCCCGGGGCCTGCTCGGCGAGCAGACCGATGACCGCGGTGACGTAGGCGTGGGCGGTACCGATGGATATCCCGAAGGCTCTGGCGATACGGGCGAGGGTGTCGTGGCGACGCAGGTACACGAGTGCGACCAGCGCACGGCGGTGCGGCGGGAGTTTGCACCGCCGGTCACCCTCACGGGTGACGATGAGCATCGTGACCCACTCGACCAAGGCGTGAGGCAGGTCGAGTGCGGCAGGATAGGGAACCAACAGGGCTCCTGTGCTGCTGAGTTGAGACGTCGAATACCTCCCTCAACGGCACGGGAGCCCTGTCCGTTGCGCGCCCCGACCTCACACTGCCCCGTCACTCGATCAGTGGCCACACTGAAAACGCTCAGTGAGACGAACTCCTGTCTGGTCGTTCGCCGGGGAGACCCAGATCGGCCAGCCGTCGGGGGCGGAGATGACCTGGACGTTGCCGCCGTAGTGCTTGTGCTTCCCGGACCACCAGAGGTCGGCGCCGTTGGGGCCGGGGCGGCGACGCGGTCGGTACGGATGACGGTGCCGTCCAGGTTGAGATAGGTATGGCCAGCGGCCGTCGCCCGTTCCAGCGCGGTGGACAGATCCGGGGCGTGGACCGGCTTCACCTCGACGTCAGCCCGATCGACGGAAGCACCGAGGACGAGGTGACCAGACTGCTCGGCCTCGGCGCCACCAGGACGGATGTGGGCCAGGGCTCAGACCGAAACTGGGTGGTCGTGGCAGATCCCGAGGTCAACGAGTTCGACGTCCTACGCACCCTGGCACCACAACTAGGCCGCGAGCGGGCACCCGCACCCCGTCACACACCGCAACCGTCACATTGCCGAGAAGACCTCATTGATGCGGACTGCCCGCGGCATAGCTTTAGCCCTGCTGCACCGACTGACCAGGGATCGCGCATGACAGCCCTCTCCCCGCCGCGCCCCGCCACCCACCCGCACTACCGCAATCTCACCGGCCGCGGACGGGCGTACCGGGCATGGCCCGTCCGCCAGGCCCCGCGCACACCGCCGGACGCCCTGAAGCCGCGTTTCTCCCACGCCGCCGCGCTGCCGCCCCGCCTCGTGCTGCGGGCTCCGCGGCCCAGTTCCACCCCGTTCACGGAGCCCGCCCGCCCACGAGCCGGTCACGGCTCCTGTCACCGCCGCTGCGAGGCCGGCGGGCAGTGACTGGCTCAGCAGCTCCTTCAGCACAGCGCGGCGGCGATCTTCTTGAACGTCAGCAGGGGCTTGCCGCTGCGGGTGCTGGTGGAGCGGGCGGCCAGCAGCAGGGCGGCCTCCGGGGTTCCTAGCTGCTTCGGTTTTCGTCATCGGGCTTCATTGTTTCTCAACTACCCTCCCTTGCAACTGCGTTGTCGGTGATGGCTGCCGAATCGCGTGTTGGCTGCTCAGTGGGTCATGCGGAAGGGAGTCCACGGGGCCTCGGCGCCTTCGCGAAGGCCGTGCAGACGGAGGCGGACCTGTTCTGCGAGACCGGGGCTGCTGTCGAGGACCGGCAGGACAGCAGTGAGGACCTTGAGTTCCCGCAGCCGGCGGAGAACGGGCCAGCCAGACCAGGTCCGTATGTCGGCGCCGTAGAGCTGGCACAGGAGGTCGTAGTCGGCTATGGGGCGTCGGTACCGGATGCAGGCCACCAGCTCCGGGATGAGATCCCACTCGGCGGGGCCGCGGCACAAGGAGTCCAGGTCGCACAACACGGGGTCGCCATGGGGGCCGCGGAGCAGGTTTCCGATGTAGGCGTCTCCGTGGATGACACCACCCCGGTGTGGGAGTGGGTAGGTGAGATCCCGGAGCTGCTCGTCGAGTTCGTGGACGCTGTCGCCGAGCCACGCCTGGTCCCCGGGAGGGAGGATCGACGAGTCGGCCAGGCGTTCGCGCATCTCCCGGATGGGCTCCCACTGGGGAAGGCCGAACTCCGGCGTGGGCAGGGCGTGCAACTGGAGCAGTGGGCCAGCGAGTTCGTAGGCACGCGGCGTCGGGCGGCCGTCTTGCGGCAGGTAGAGCCAGAACGTGGCGATGTGGTCGGTTTCGTTGATGAGTAGCGGCTGAGGGATCTCGGGCAGCAGACGGACGGCGGGGAAGTCGACGGCTTCGAGCCAGCGCGCGACCTGAACGAGACGTTCGGTGTCCGCCAGGAGAGTGGCAGACGGGGCGATACGGACGATGACCGGATCGCCGGGGATCTTGAAGAGCGCGTTCATCGTGACATGGATCAACTCCGGTTTATTTGTCTGCGGCAATCCGGCGTGCTGGCACGCGAGTTGGACCGTGCGGTTGAGTCGGTGTTGGGCGAAGGGGCCACGAGACGTCGCCAAGGGAGCCACCCGCCCATTTCACCGGCCGGTCGCGCGGGGCAGCAAGATGCTCTCTCTGTAAGCGGTCACCTCATCGATGGCCGCCCGCCCGATGGGGGCGTCGCCGAACCGCCCGCGCAAAAGGTTAAGGACCCGAGCGCAGCGGACGTTGACGCTTGCGACGCGCAGGTGAGGTGGCAGCCCATCATTGCCGCTGGCACTGACAGCGCCTATTTCCGGTCGGGATCTATCCCGGTGGCCGGTTTGTGGTGCATGGTGTGCGGACGGCCCCTCACCCCCAGGTGGAGGCCCCTCGGGCCCTGCCGCTCCCCCCCGTGGCGGCGGGGCCCGCCGCGCCTCCCGGCTCCCCACGGGAGGCCTCGCGGCTGCCCGCGCGCGCCGGCCTCTCGCGGGTACGGGGCCACGGCGTCACAGGTCGCCGGTATCCAGCCCGAGGTCGGTCATGGGCTGGGTGGTGGTGACGACGTCGACAGGGTGGGTGCGGGAGTAGGCAGTGAGCGCCAGGGACAGCTTCGGTTCACTCGCGGAACGCGCGCGAACGACGACGCGATCCCGACGGGGCCCGGGTCAGGACGATGGCCGGCGACCGAGGCAGGAGCCCGGGCACCGTGTCGGCCGCGAAGAACAGGTTCGTCTCCTTCACCAGGTGCCGGTCGGGTCCGTGCAGGTCGCACAGCGCACACACCAGCTGGTGCCAGCCCAGCCCGCTCAGCCCGGCCTCGTGCAGGCTCGGCGGGAACTGCTGCCGGAAGGGCTCGCATGGTTCGTCCCCTCATTCATCCGTGCTTGCCGAGAGTGGGCAGTCCACCCGAGATCGTTCGGACGCTGCGTCCGCGCCGGGAGGATCGTTTGGCCAGCAGCAGTTGGCGGGCCATCGTGCTCCACTGTGCGGCGTCGTCTTGGTTCCCCGCGGCTCTCTGCTCGCGGCCGGCCGCGAGCATGGCGGCTCGGGTCTTCCCGTACAGCGGCTCCGCGATCGAGGACACGGCTCCGCTGATTCGGACCGCACCTTCCCAACCCCGCTGGCAGAGCACCAGACGGTGGTCCGCGCCGTCCTCCGCCAGGCGCACGGCGTACAGGCCGGCACGACTGTTGCCGAGCGAGATCTTCCCGAGCTGTATCAGGAGTTCCGGAGAGCACGGCAGCAGGACTTGATCCGTTGTGGTGCCGCGTGCGGGCGCTAGCGACACGAGGTCGAGACGCTCGCCTTCCCATCGAACCCACATGCCGAGCGTGGGCCAGGCGATGGCAGGGTCGAGCGCGGGGTGTTGCGCCCTCGCGTCCATGCGAGGGTCTCCCGGTCCTTGAGCTCTGTCTCGCGACTGATCGGTCATGACGCGTTCGGTCGCTGGCCGAGCCAGAAGGCGGCGACGGAGGGCTGGTCGATACCGGCGGTCGAGCCGTCGTGAGCAAGGAACTCGGTCGGAGCGATGTAGCCGTCGCCCGGATCGAGGCGGATGCGCAGGCAGCGCAGCGGGTGTCCTGCGGTGACGTACCGGCGGATGTCCTCGGTGTGGGGGTGGTGCCGGTCCGGGTCGGCGTGGAGCGTGCGGCAGATCTGCTGAATGTCGTGGTCGCCGATGAGCAGGTAGCGCGGGCCAGGGCCGAGATTGAGGCAGAGCCGTCGGCGACCCTGGTGGCGTCGGGCGTACGGCAGTCGGTCGAAGTTGTCGACGTGCAGTCCGATCCGGCGACCGGTGGTGGAGTCCTCTGTGGTGGTGGTCCAGTGGCCGGGGCTGGCGGCGCAGCCCAGGAGGGTGGTGGGCCAGTGGCCGTTGAGGGGGTCGAGGCGGGCGGCGGTTTCGAGGCGGCCGGCCAAGTCGTCGGAATCGAGGTCCGGCAGCGGTCGGTGTACGAGTTCGATCCGGATGCTGTCCGGCACCGAGTCATCGGCACGATGCTGCTCGGCGTCGGCCGCGGTGATCGATTTCCAGTTCTCGTCGGGAACGATAGCGCCGTCGTCGTAATCGGACTCGCTGGTGGTCTGCCGGACCGGTGCGGTGTCGCACCGGCCGCGTAGGTCGTCGAAGGAGTGGAATACGAGCTGTGGGCCCATGGCCGTGCCTCCCCAGGGCAGGTGCGGGGCTACTTGTCGTCGAGGTCTTCACCGAAGGTGACGTCCAGCTCGGCGGCGAGGGCCTCGGCGAGCTGGAGTGTCTGGGCGTGGTCGATGACGATCTGCTTGAGCGAGGCCAGGCCGCGGAGCTGGGAGAGGTCGTTACCCCGGAGGTCCAGGCCGCGGTTCTTCCCGCCGTCGAACTCGGTCAGCCGTAGATCGCAGTCATCGATCAGGGCGGCGCCGAGGTCAGCGGCGGCGAAGGTGGTCTCGCGTAGAGAGCACTTGGCGAAGATCACCGGGCCGGTGGCCCGGACGCGGGTGAGGGTGCTGTAGTCGAACTTGCAGTTCTCGAACAGGACGTTGTCGAGCGTCACGTCTTCGAGTGCGGCGCCCATGAGCTTGGAGTCGCGGAAGACGGTTCGGGAGATCTTGCTGTCGGTCCACTGCAGGGAGGACAGGTCGCATCCGGTGAACTCCACGGAGTCGACGCGGAGCTTCTCCAGGCGGGTGCGCTGGGCCTTGAGGCCGGTGATCCGCCCGTCCATCAGGTGGGTGTCGGCCAGGTCGAGGTCCCGCAGGTCGGCGTCGGCGTAGTGGAACTCCGCCACCCGGCCACGGCCGCCCTCCAGCGAGGTGACGTTGGAGAGGTAGAGGCCCGGCTCGTTCAGGGCAGGGAGCGTGACGCTCGTACGGCGGATCGTGCGGGTGTCCATCAACAGCCTTTCAGCGCGGTGGCTCGGTCGCCGGTGCTGCTGGCACGCCCCAGGCGTGCCAGCAGCGGCGCGGCCTACTTCTTCTTGTTCCAGTTGTCCCAGGTCGGGCGGTTGTCGAAGGGGGCCGGGTTCTTCGCCCAGTTGTCCCACGTGGGCCGGTTGTCCCACGCTGCTTCAACGATCACCGGGGGCGGGACGTCGTGCGTGGCTATCAACTCCATCACGACGGGGGTGTCGGATGTGGTGAGTCGGTCCAGGATCTTCATGCAACAGCCTCCTTGGTTGCGAGCGTGGACAGGGCCGTGACCAGGGCCTGCCGGGAGACCCGGCAGTAGTTGGTCTCGGTGGTCGTGAGGTCACCGTTCTCGAAGTAGCGGTTGGCGGCCTGGGCGCCGCGGCAGAAGTCGAAGAACTCGCATTCGGCCTGGCAGCGGTCCAGGCCGGTGAGAAAGTCGCGTACGTAGCGCAGCCGGTGGGCATCACGGAGGATCTCGGGCAGGGGGCGGTCGAGGATGTTGCCGGCCACGAAGTCGCCGTACTCGGGCGCCGCCGTGTCCGCGAGTTCCGGGGAGAGCAGGACCATGTCGCCCTTCCAGGAAATGGTGGGGATCGGGTCGAGGCGGCGCCCGTCCCACTCAGCTCTCCGGCCGGAACGGATCAGCTGGAGGTACTCGGCGAGGCGTTCGACTTCCCGGAGCGCCGGGGCGCCAGGATGCCGGCGGGTCCAGGTGAGGATGCGGCGCCAGAACTCCTCGGCCTGGCCAGCGGTGGGCGGCTGGCGGTCGGCGTTGACCCCTTCGATCTCCTCGATGTTGAATCCCACCGAATGGCCGCCCAGAGAGGTCAGGAACTCCAGCAGCTCCTCCGGCATCGCGATGCCCAGGGTGCCGACCACCGAGATGACGGAGAACGGGATGCTGTGCTCGCGCAGCTGCGCGATTCCGCGCAGGATCCGGTCGAAGGCGGGTTTGCCTCGCAGGTCGACGCGCTCGGCGTTCAAGGCGGCCGGGCCGTCGATGCTCACCCCGACGCGGACGTCGTACGCGGCCAGCAGGTCGCACCACGTCTCGGTGATCAGTGTTGCGTTGGTCTGCACATAGTGGTGGACTCGGCCCGCCTGCCGCAGGGCCTCGAACGGCGCGAGCAGGGCTGCGAACTTCTGCTGGCCCACGGCGAGCGGCTCCCCGCCGTGCCAGACGATGCCAATCGGATGGCCGCTGTCGTCGAACTGGGCCACCGCCTGCGCCAGGGCCTCGGCCACCTCCAGGGGCATCTGGTGCTTGAGCTTGCGAAACGGCAGGTAGCAGTACCGGCAGTCCAGATTGCACCAGGTCGTGGGCTGCACCACCACGGTCTGCGGGGCCGCAAACCGCTGCTGGTACCGGGCACGCCACGGGGACGGGCGAGAGCGCATCGGGGTCCTCTCCTCGACGGACAGGGGCATCGCCGACCGCGAGCGGGAGCCGCGGGCCGGGGATACGACCACAATCCGTCCCGCAGTGACGTGTACGCGATGACATCGCGCTGTCATTGCCGATGACATGTCATCGGCGCGGCGCTGACACCGCGCTGAAGTCGCTTCACCTGCACGGGAGTTCGAGTGGTTACCTGTGGGCTATCGTGGCGGGGTGCCTCGCTCGATTCTGATCCACGACGGCCAGACCGCCCGCGACATCGGTCTGGTGTACTGCTGCTCGGGCTACCTCGTCGAGCGTGGCAAAGTGCTGCTCGTGCACCACAACCGCTTCGACAAATGGGTTCCGCCGGGCGGTCATATCGAGCCCGGGGAGTCCTTCGCGGGCACGGCGGTGCGCGAGTTCAAGGAGGAGACGGGGCTGCTGGTGGAGGCGATCTCCAGCCAGCCGGCCGTCCACCCGGCCGACCACAACGCCACACCTGAACCCGTGCCGTTCTACGTGGACATCGAGCGCGAAGGCTTCCCGACGCCGGCGCTGGTCCAGTTCTTCTACGTCCAGCGGCAGCCGGGCACCCGGGAACAGGCCGTGGAGGCGCAGCTCGAAGAGGTGCACGGGGCCGCCTGGTTCGGCCTGGAGGACCTCGACACCCTCAAGACCTTCGACCAGGTCCGTTCCCTGGCGCGGTTCGCCCTGCTGAACTACCCGGTGGCCGGGGAGCGCGCCACGTCGTAGGCGGTGGCCTACCGCCCCGCGAGGCGATACCCGCTGGCCCCGTCCACCGTACTGGCCAGCAGTAGCCGGGCCGGGGCGCCGCCGAAGACCGCAGAGACGGCCCGGTTGAGGCGCTGAACGTACTTGGGCACCGAGGACGGGGCGACGTAGAGCTTCGCCGCGATCCGCTCGGTCGACATTCCGGCCTCAGGAGCGTCGTACACGACCTTCACCACGTCGAACAGGCGCTCCGACAGCTCACACGCCACCCTTCCTTCGCTGTCGCGCGCCCCGAGGAGGACGGTCCGGCCAGGACCGAGGGCGACATGGACGATGACCATCTCGGCCGACGCCTCGCTCGCGTCCTCGGAGGCGGGGTCGGCAAGGTTCAACCGGGCCAGACGCTGCATCGCTTCCTCGTAGGCCGACACCGTGTAGTACGCGGCCCGGATGGTGGCGCGCTTACCCGAGGCACCCGGCTCGTTCCACAGTCCGGCCTCCGGGTCCCACAGGCCGTTCATCAGCTTCCACGCCTTGGCGAGGCGGGGATCACGCGGGCTCGCACCGGCCCGGATGGCAGCCTGGGTGCACAGCGCGTACGCCATGTGCTCCCAGGCCGTGCCCTGCACATCCTTGTCGTCCTCGACGAACTCCTCCCACCGGTGGTGGTTGTGCAGCAGCCACTGTCCGGCCTCGACGACCACTTCGGACAGCCGCTTCCGCTGCACCGGGCCGTGCACCCCACCCGCCTCCCGCGGGCCGTCCCGAAAGGCAGGCTCGCCGCCGGGCCCGGTGCCCGAGCAGACGGCCGACAGCGCGAGCAGGCACAGCGCGGTCTTGCTCGGGCTCGGCTCGGTGTCGATATAGGTACGCCACCCCCATGCCCCGCTGGGGCGCCGGTGGTAGAGCAGACCATGCACTCCGTGGCCGATCAGCGGCTCGACGCGCTCCAACAGGCTGCTGGTCTCCACCCCGCCAGGTAAGAGGAGCCCGGGGCCGAAATCATGGAGGGTATCTCGGAGCTCGGCGAGCCGGTGCACCACCAAGGCGGTCTGGTGCAGCGAGGTGTCGTCGAGTCCGAGGACTTCGGGCCAGCCGTGGTCGACCTGGTGGTCCTCCAGCCAGCCGACGCACCAGGCCGCGGTCTCCGCGACGCCGTTGTGGTGGAAGAAGCGGGGGTGGGACAGCAGTCCGGCCAGGCCGAAGGCGATGAACCGGGTGTGCTCACCACGGCCGCCTTTGGGCCGGGGCCGCGAGTGCTCCGGGATGGCGCCGGTGATGAAGTCGAGCCCCTGTCGAACCGGCTGTCCGGCGATACCGGCGGCCCGCAGAATCGGCAGGACCTCGCTGGTGTTGACGATGGACGAGACCGAGGTCAGGGTGAGGCCCCACCCGCCGTCGTACCCCTGGTTGTGCAGCAGGGTCCGGGCAGCCTCGCTCACTCTGGTCTCGAACGCCGCGAGCCCCACGTGCGCACTCTTCATGATTCGCCTCCGCCGCCGAACGACCCGGACCGCCGGTCGGACCGTACCCAACTCGCCTACTGCTAACGCGCGTTCAGGGTCGAGACGCTACGGTGCATGGTCATGAAGCCGTTCGCGGCCGGCCCGCGTCCCGGCCCGCAGTTCGAAGCGCTAACGGAGGCGCTGCGCGAAATCGGGCGAGTGCCCTACTACCCGTGGATGCCCGAGGGGGACGAGACCACCGTCGCCCGCTGGGTGCGGCAGGCCCTGTCAGCGGTCCTGCACTCGCCCAGCACTCGCCCTTCGAGGGCCCGCGCGGCGCCGCCGACCGCGAGACGCTGTCCAACGTGCTGCGATACGCCGAGGGCTGGGAGAGCCTCCGGGTGAACCAGAACGAGGAGGAGGCGGCCGAGCACGCGTTGGTGAGCATGATGCGCGCGGCAGAGTGGACCTGACTGGGCGCCCGAGCCGGAGCAGCCGTGAGATCTTCCCACAGAAGACTGCTCAGCATCGCTGAGCTGCGGCTACGCCGGGCTCCGCCCGCTCGGCGTGATCCGGGAGCTGGGCCGGGCCCTGCCAGGCGGGTCCTACTGCGCAACGTGCCGGGCGACCGCGTCGACACCGAGGCGGGCGTAGCCCTCCAGGGAGGGGACGGAGGTGTGGCGGGAGCGGGCCAGGTGCCCGACGTCGACGGCCGGCGCCTGCTCGCTGAGATCGTGCTGGGCGAGGCCGACAACCGACTGCCGCTGAGGTCCCGGAACCTGCACCGAGTTAAGAACAAGGCCCGCATGCTGCGCGCGCTCTACGAACGGCTGGACCGGCTCCAGGACGCCGCACCCGCCGCGGAGACGACCGTAGTGGTCTCCCCCCTGATCGTCGCCCGGGGCCGCCTCCCCCGTCGGCTCCGGCCGACCCGCATGAGGCCCCCGGCGGCCCACTCTGCGCCAGCGGCCGCCGGGGGCTTCCCTTGCGACGGGCTGCTTCCCCAGGGGTCAGGTGGGGGTGATGTCGGCGGGCCGGTTGTGTGGTGGGGTGGTGGTGAAGAAGGCGCGCAGGGGCTGGCTGATGTGGTTTTCGCGGCCTGGGTTTTGGACGGCGGCATCGAGCAGGGGCGCGAGGTCCTCGGTGTCGGAAGGGGTCAGGATGAGCCAGCGCAGGATGACCTGCAGTGTGAGGAGCCGGAGATTTCGCAGCTCTTTCAGTTTCTCCTCTTCTGTTTGGTCTTTGATCACGTCGCCGTGGACGTAAATGGATCGGGCTTTGTAAGCACGTCGGACGATGCCCTTGGCCTCTTCTTGGTGGTCACGGGTAAGAAAGAGTGCAGCCGCGCGGGAGAGGATGTTGGCGGTGATGCGCCCGCCTGGGTCGTTGGGGCTGATCAGCAGGGCTTCCAGGGCGATGACGTAGTCAAGGCGGAGTTCGTCGGCCTCCACCTCCCAGACGCCGTCGTCGTTGTAGGTGCGCTGGTAAGCGGCCAGGAGGTGCCGGGCTGCGCGTTCCAGTCGCCGGGCACGCCGGTTGAGGATGCGCCGCTCGTGGGTCGCGCCTGCCATGACCGCGTCGATCTTCGCCGAGATCGCGGTGCAGAAGTCAGCCAGGGCCGGAAGGTATTCGGCCGGGACATGGAAGGCTCCGGTGTCGCGGACCTCAGCCTCCTCCTCTTTCCCGTACTGGCCTTCATAGACCTGGATGGTCGTCGGCACGTCTCTGGGGTTCAGATCGAAGCGGCGTCCGCGCGCGACGGTGAAGACCGAGTCCACCCGGAGAAGTTCGCTGTCCCACAGCATCAGAGGAAGGAGCGCTTGCCAGTGCTGGGCTTCCGCGCGCGGGCCGGTGAAGTCGAACCAGGTCGGACGGCGTGTGACGGTGCGGCTGGGGTCAGGAGCATGGAGAAACGGTGCGCCGGTGATCAGGTCGAGATCATGGCTCCGGCGCTGCAGGACGTTCAGCGCAGGCATCGGGATCGTCTGATTGAGTTCGTCCGCAGTGAAGGTCTGCAAGGTGTGCCGCCCCAGCGGAATCCGTGTTCCCTGGGGGAAGGTGCCGTTGAGGAGCAGCCATCGCTCGGAGACCGGTGCCGGGCCAGTACAGAAGGTGACGAAGCTGTCCGCGACCTCGGAGACGGGAACCGGCACGCCCCGGGCAATGAGACGTGCCGCCTCACCCAGTCCCGACTCCTCCAACAGCGTTCGGGAGTTCGGGACCCAGTCTTCATCGAGCTTGGCGTAGAGGTCGGGGTGCTCTTCCCTAGGCGCTGCGGCGGCCACCTCTCTCACCACGTCCTCCCAGTGGGGCTGGAGCATCAGTACCACGATGGACTGGGGTGTTGGGGACAGACCACCCGCGTACTCTAGCCACGACAACACAGCCTCGCGCAGGGAGAGGTGCTTACTCATACGGCCTGAAAGTAGCGGCCCTAGTTGCATCTGGGCAGCAGATTTCCAGCGGCGGAACCAGTAGCGACCGACCATCGTTCGAGCAGCAGCTGACTACCACGTGACTCGTACCTCGCAGCGTTGTTGAACAGCGAAGATCCCGCGCCAGGCTCCAAGGGGGTCTTCTCCCCCTAGGGGCCTGTGACGCATCTCGCTTGAGCTCGTTGTGGCAATTTCGACACGCACGGCAACACCGGGCGACAGTTCATCCACCACCGGGCTTCCCGGCACTTTGCGGTTCACGGGAATTGAGCAGTCGCCACTCCAGGAGCGGCACCACCCGGCCGCCGGCTCGCTGCTCGCTGAGGTAGGCAACTCGGCGGAGGAGTTGATTGACTCGCTCTCCGGTATGCGGGCCGTGACGATGCGGAACAGGTCCGGTGGTACGCGGCACTGCCCAATCAGCTGCGCCACGTCGATTCCCCCCTGGGTCAGCAGCTCCACCGCTCGCGGGAGGAGCGATGGCTGCTCAATAGCGCTGATCAGGCCTGGTTCATTTCTGCGCCAGCCTCGGGCCGAGATGGTCGCCATGGCGTTGCGGTAGGACACGTCACTGAGGCGCCCGAGCCAGCGGGCGCGATACAGCAGCGCCTGGATGCTGACGCCCGAGCCGTCGCCCAGGGCGACGTGGACGCCTTGGCCGCGCAGGCCGAACCGCTGGAGGCGGCCCGGGAGGCGCAGGAGACCGCGATCGGCAACACCGACATCCTGCTGAACATGCTCACGTCGGTCGGCCTGTAGGAGGCGCTGGTGGCGGGGATGCCGAGTCCCGGGAACGTGCAGCGGGTGCGGGCGAAGCAGATGGAGGAGGCCGCGGCGAGGAAGGCGCTGAAGGCCCAGCGGCGTGAGGAGAACGAGCGGAACCGGCTGGCCAAGGAAGCGCGCCGAGGTGACTCATCGGTACACGAACGAGACTCGACGGGGACACCGACAAGACGCCGGCTGATGCAGGTGTACCTCTTGGAGTTCTGCGTACGTCCTCACGGTGTCTCGTGCGCGCCCCGGCAGTGCCGCACTGGCGTTGCCCACAGAGCCTTCGGAGGACTCACCTGTGCAGCGGGTGCCGGGTGGCGCCTCTCAGGAGACACGACTGGGGCACCACAGGGACGCCGTTCGTACTTCGCTGCGCCTCTTCTGGAAGGGCCCGGCTGGCGCTTCCGCCGGAGGAGCGGCTGGTGGCGCGGGCCGCGAGTATCGAGGCGAAGTGGGTCATGCACCCCGCGGAGGTTTCGGCCGAGGAGGTCAAGGCCGCGCAGCGGGCCGCGATGACTCGCATCGAGGTGGTGGAGGCCGTCCGGGCGGGGCGCGGCGACTCACGGCCCCACGTGCAGGTAGGCCGCCCACCGCGACGGGCGGTCCGGTTCACGGTCGCGGTGGGTACGGGCGGCGGCGTGCAGTGCCGCCGCCGCGGACATCCGGGCCGGGGGCAGGAGGTTGGTGTAGAAGGCCTCCGCCATGCGCGTGGTGGCGTGGTCATCGACCGGCCAGTGGCTGCCGATCAGCTGGCTGAAGCCAGCCGCCTGGAAGCCGCTGAGGAGGCTCAGCGACTCGTCGGGAAGGTCCAGCCGGCTCAGCGCGGTGCCGCAGGCCGACAGGAACGCCAGCCCGCCGCGGCGGGTGCCGGTCAGCGGGAGGTCGGGCTGGTGGAGTTTGCCGTCGTGGAGCAAGAGGTGGGACTCGTAGTCGCGGTCCCGGTCCTGGCCCGTGTGGCAGGCCAGGTGCACCATTTCGTGGTCCGGCAGCGCCGCCGTGACGTTCCCGCGGCTCGCGGCCGGCCCGCGCAGGAGCCGGCAGCCGGGTAAGAGCTTGGTCAGCAACGCTGCTTCCAGGTCGGCCGCCGGCAGCGCGACCGTGCTCCCGGGCGAACTCCTCGAAGATCTTGAATCCCCGGGCGTTCGCGCGCTGCGTGTTCACGCTGCGCTGGTGGGCGTTCCAGGAAGCCGCAAGGGTCGGCAGCACGTCGTCCTCGCCGTACAGGCCGACGAGGTGGCCGCGCAGCTTCCGCGCGTGCTGCGGCCACAGGTCACGCGCCGAAGCGTGGCCAGCGTGGTTCGGGGTGAGCGCTCCAGTGCCGTGGTCATGCGACGTCCTCCGGCGCACCCTGCGCTCGGCAGTCCGGGCACAGAGTGAAGCCCAAACGGTCGGCGTCGGCCGGGGTGGGCCACGGGCGGCTGCAGCCGGCACAGGTTGCGAGGTCCCGCGCTTCGTGGCGGTTGCTGCAGCCGAAGCAGTACAGGGTGTCGGACAGCCGGGTGCCGTCGGCGAAGTTGACGCCCTCGACAAAGGCGGCGGTGTCGCATTGGGGGCAGGGGAACGCCAGGGCCAACTGGCCGTCGGAGCAGCCGAGATAGTCGAAGGCCAGCAGCTCGGCCGAGTCCCAGGACGCGCCGCAGAAGCGGCAGTCTCCGCTGTGGGGGGCGACGACGAGGGTCATCTGCTCGCAGTCGGGGCACATGATGGTCCGGCTCTCCAGCCCGGCCAGCTCGCCGCGCAGCCGATTGAGGCGCCGTTTGACGTATGAGCTGATGTTCTTCACACCCTCGGCCACCGGGATCATGTCCCGCTCTGCCCTGTCACGTTCCCGCCCTTCGAGCAGCGGCAGGAGCTGGGTGTCCAAGAAGCGCATGAGGAAGTCGAGCACCCGGCCGGCACGGGCCTCGACCGCGTGGGCGTTGTGCGTCAGGCCGTAGTGTTGCAGGGCATTGCGGTCTTTCGCCAGGTCCTTCAGCGCCTCGGCCTCCTTCCGGTCGATGGCGACCCCCGCTATGTCGCGCAGGCGCTCGACCGCCGCCTCGGTCCCGCAGCTCTCGAAGTCCCCACTCTCGAAGTCTTTCCTGGTCGCCCTGCCGGGGTCCTTGAAGATGAGGGTCCAGTGCTCGCGCAGCAGACGGGCCTTGAGGAGCACCTCGACCGCGGCCTGCAGGTGCAGGACTGCGTACTTGAGGTTCCGGGGTCCGACGTCCGATGCGTTCTCGTCCAGATGCTCGACAACACTGGCGAGGTAGTCGATGCCGTTGCGGATCGGAGGAAAGTCCAACTGCGGCGGTCCGGCCGGACGCTCCGGCGGCACGAACCAGGGCCCGTCCGTTGCCGCCACCTTCCACTGCGGTGTGTCGCCTGACTCACCCGTTCGGGCGCGGTCCTGATCTTTCGTCAACACGCTGACAGGATAACTGTCGCCCCTGCGACGCCTGCCGAGCGCTTGAGCAACTCACAGACTGCAGCTGCGGCCGCTGTCGCCCTCCGTCCGATCCCCGCACTGGCCATCCACGCCGGGGGCGCCGTTGCCGCTTCGATCGCCGCACACCGCGCAGGGCTGACAGCCCTGGCAGGCCGGGCTCGCAAGACGGCAGCCGGTGCCGGGCAGGCACCGCGCTCAACCCACTGCGGCTGCGAACCGACGCCCCAGACTGCAGGTGCACAGCGCACGGATGCCGATGCCCTGACCAGAGGGTGCTTCGGTCCTCGGGGAGCCGGACGGCGGGCCGGCACCGTCGGAGCCCTCGGAGCTGCCTCACTCCCCTGCCGGCCGATCCAGCCGGAATGCATACCGCGAACTACCCGGCCCTGTGACGCCGCGGTCCAGCATCATGGCCGTCGTCGTCGAGGATGTACGCCTTGGCGAGGAGATCACTGAAGGCGTCGGCGGCGCGAGGGCCCGTCATCCATGAACACGTGCAGCGTCAAGGTCGCCGCTCAACGCTCGCACGTATCCCAGCGCGAGCTCAGGCGTGCTTGAAGACCAAGGGCTTCATGACGCGCCACGGTATCGACTGAACGCGAACTTGACCTGTGTATCCGGGAGCTCGGCTTCTGGGGATGGCTTGGTCAGCGTCACTCGAACTATTGGATCTCGCGTTGACTGGCCAGCAGCATCTCGGTGACCGGCGCTGGGGAGTGTCCCGTCTGGAGGACGACTTGTCGTGCGGCTTGGTGTACGAGCATCGGCAGCCCTCCCACTACGTTCCGCCCGGCGTCTTGGGCGGCGTGCGCAAAACCGCTGGGCCAGGGACGGTAGACGACGTCCATGAGGGTGCCGGTGCCTCGTGTCCACAGCGGGGCGAAAGCATCCGCGGCATGGGGTGGCAGAGCGGATACAACGAGGTCGACGGCCAGGTGATGGACGGCGGCTGTCCACGGCTTGATGCTGATCTTGATGCCGATTCGTTCGGCCGTCGGGCCGAGCAGGGAACTGGCCCTGCCTGTGTCGCGGGCGATCACGACTGCCTGATCGCAGCCCAGTTCACGACCGGCGGCGAGCGCTGTGCAGGCCGTCGCCCCCGCACCGAGCACGGTGACGGTAGTGGCAGTGGTCACGTCTGCCTCGCGCAACGCCTGCACCATCCCGTACAGGTCGGTGTTTTCCCCGAGGAGTCGGCCGCTGGGTGTCACGACGATGGTGTTCGCAGCGCCGATCCGCGAGGCCGTCTCCGACACTTCGTCCAGAAGGGGGACAACGGTGCGCTTGAGCGGCATGGTCAGCGAGAAGCCGCCCCAGCTGTCGTCGAGGGAGGCCAGGAAGCGCGGCAGGTCCTGGGAGCGGCATTCGATGGCGTGATACGTCCAGGGCAGGCCCATCGCGGCGTAGGCCGCCCGGTGCAGAACGGGCGACAGCGCGGCGTCGACAGGCGACCCGAGCAGAGCCAGCCGTGTCACGGCGCATGGTGGAGCATCGCGGCCACTCCTTCATCGCTGGCCTCGTAGGCGATGCCCCGTAGCACGGCGACGGGGGCGCCGCGGCCTCGCTGTCCGAGGATCAGACCGGCTGCTGCTGCCACCAGGTCGGTCAGGGTTTCCTCCTGCCGCTTGGTCTTCCCGCCGGGCTCGGCGTGCTCGGTGACGCGCAGCGGTGCGATGCCGGCGGCGCCGATGCTGATGACGGTGGCGCCGCGCCGGTCCGCGCGTCCGTCGGAGTCGGCGATCACCACGGCGACGGTGACGCCGCTGAACGCCGTGATCGCGTCGCGCAGCGCGCGGGCGGACGCGTCGGGGTCCTTAGGCAGCAGCCACGCCCCGTCGGCCCCGGCGCGGTCGATGCCGGCCGACGTCAGCTGGTACCCGAGGTGATGTCGGGCGATGATCGGCCCGCGCTCCCCGGCCACGAAGTGCTCGCTGGATTCACCGAGAATCATCTCCACGATCTCGGCCGGTTTGCCGGTGCGCGCGGACAGGTCGAGGGCGGCCGGGCTGGGGGTCACGCCCGCGAGATCGACGAACCGCCCCTCGGCGATCGAGACGACCTTCGAGGCGACAACGATCACGTCACCGTCCTGCAGTTCCGTGGCCTGGGCTGACAGGACATCCGTGATCACGCCAGAGAGGTCATCGCCGCGCGCGATGGTGGGGAAGGGTTCCAGGGCGAACGCGCAGAAGGCGCCGGTCGTGGTGCTCATGAGATGCGGCTCCGAGTGGGGTGGGCGGTCAGGACACCGAACAGCCGGGTGTGGGCGGCGGCGAGCTGCGCCGCCCTTTCGTTCGGCGGTGTCGCGGCGGTGAGCCAGGTGCGGACGCGGTGGACGTAGTGCGGCCACAGTCCGTGGGCTGCCTCGTGAGGGACGGCACCGTTCCTGACGGAGTGCCAGGCATCGGCTACAGCCACCGGCCACGGACAGGCATCGTATCGGGGGTCTGGGGGTGCGAATGCGTCGAGCGTGGCCAGCACGGCGGCGCGGCGGCCGGGGTCGAGGGTGCGGTGCGCGGGGCGGTAGGGCGGAGCGCTCGCTCTCGGTACGGGCCGGTGGGGCCA
Organism: Streptomyces sp. SM1; assembly: GCF_002910825.1. Taxonomy (GTDB): domain Bacteria; phylum Actinomycetota; class Actinomycetes; order Streptomycetales; family Streptomycetaceae; genus Streptomyces; species Streptomyces okerensis. Next base: position 34,141 of record NZ_NEUB01000834.1, read on the forward strand.
GTCGGCGGTGAGAGCCAGGAGGACCGGCACGGCCTGGTCGTAGATCTGTCGCAGGTGCGGGAACGACGCCGCGTGCGTCTTCGGGGCCTGCACGGTGACGGAGGTGAGGCGGCCGGTGGGGGCGGCCGTCAACAGGAGGAACGCGTCGATGCCGTATCCGTTGACAGCCGGGCGGAGTTGGGCGTCCACCGTGTTGACGGCGGTCCGTACAGTGCGGATGGCGAGGGCGGAGAGTGCGAGGTCGCCGGCGAGCGGCTGGGGGACGTCGTGGCCGGTGGTGGCGGCTATCAGCGGGCGGGCCAGGTGCGAGGTCAAGTTGGCCTCGTCCCAGTAGCGCGGGTAGTCGGCGATGGCGCATCCGCGTTCTGCGTGTACGAGGAGTTCGCGGTACACGTCGGGGTTGGGGTTGCGGGTGTCGGTGTCAGCGATGAGGACGGGGCCGTCCGGGTCCGGCAGGTGTGCGAGTGCCGCCAGGATCTGCGCGCCTTTGCCCCGGGGGAGGTTGGTAAGGCTGATCTTGCGGGCTCGGGTGGGGGTGGCGGTGAAGTGGTTGCTGGTCGTGGGGTGGTCGGAGGAGTCGGCGTGGATGATGACCGCGCTCGGGTCGTTCAGCGCCGTGTCGACGGCCGCGGTGACGGCGGCGATGGTGGCGGGTTCGTCGCGGCTGGGCAGGATCGCGGCGGCGGGCTTCGACGTCACACGTGCTCCTCGGTGATGAGGTCGGCGGCTGACTGCGGGTCGGGCGCGTACAGGTAGGTGTACGGGTGCTGTTCGAGTCGTGCGATCAGGTGGGCTCGCCAGCGGGCGAGCGGGAGGTCGTCCAGCGGCCATACGGGTCCGTACGGTGCCCCGGTGGGGCCGGTCAACGGAGTCGGGAGTCCGCTGATGTACCGGGCGAGGGCCTCGTGGAGACGGAGTTGCTCGTTTGCCGAGAACGGTGTGGCCGGCACCAGCACGGGGCGGGGGGCGGCGGGGTGGACGGTAAGGCGGATGACCGCCGCCAGGGGGACGGGGACACGGAGGAAGGGGGCGAGGTCGACGACGGGCTTCGGGGCCTGCCACAGCTCCGGGTCCTGCGGGCGGACGGCGGCTGTCGCCTTGCCCGGCAGGATCAGCAGTTCCGCGTCGTGCTCGGCCAGGACGGTCAGATCGTCGCCTGCGTGGATCCAGCCGCGTGCGCCGAGGGCCAGCGTCACGCTGGTCTTGCCCGCGCCCTTGTTGCCCAGCAGCAGGATGCCCCGTCCGCTCGGCGTAACGGCGGCGTTGGCGTGGAGGGTGAGCATCTGCCGCTGCTGGCGGGCCCGTTCCAGTGCGGTGTATGTCGTGTAGGCGAGCGTCGAGGACCGGGCGGCGCCGCGGGTGAGGCTCATGCGCACCGTCTGCCCGTCCACGGTGACGGTGGGCTCTGCGTCGGCGTAGGTCACCGTCACGCTCGGGCAGTCCCGGTGCTTGGGGTCCGGGGTGGACAGGTGCCAGCCGCCGGGGAGCCGGCTCGCCGCCGTGACGGCCGGGCCCGTGTCCAGCCCCGGAGGAAGCTCCAGGGCAGCAGTGAGGTGGCCGGTCGCCACGGCGGCCGGGTTCACGACAGCGTGGGCGGGTCGAGTTCGGCCAGCAATTCGGGCACCGGCAGAACGCGGGGCAGGTAATGCTGGTTGTCCACGAGATCGGGCACCCAGTCGGTGCGGCACAGCACGTCGCGCACCAGCTCGTCGCCCGCCGGGACGAGGTGGGTGGCTGTGATGTCGAGCGAGGCGGGCTCGGGGTAGGGGCTCCCGTTGCGCCACATCACCGCGATGCGGCACGGTCCGAACTGCTCGGCGAGCGAGCGGCTCGCCTTGTCGACGAGCCACCCGCCGACCTTGCCCACGTGGTAGGCGGGGTTCTTCCCGAACAGCGCTTCGTTGCCGGCCTGCTGGCCGGGGGTGATCAGCCCGGAGCGGGCGTTGCCCCTGCCGACCAGACCGTCTTCGCCGTAGTCGATCGCCGATCCGGAGAGGGTGAAGTATTGGCTCGACAGCGGGCCCGTGCGGTTGTTGCGGGTGTTGCACACGACCGTGACCGGGCCGGGCAGGCGCTTGAGGAGCTGGGTGGTGAGTTCCCGGGCGGCGTCGCTGACGGCGTCCTCGAACTCCGCGTTGCTGGCCAGGTGTCCGGCCACGGCCGGGACGCACACAGTGACGGTCAGTGCGTGCTCGTCGCGGATGACCAGGGCCTTGATGTCGCTTCCGGCCCACGGCTGCTGACGGAACCAGGCTTCGGTGAGCAGCGCGACGGTCTCGGCCGTGGTGCGCGGTGCGGTGCCGACGAGGAACGCGGTGTCGTTCGAAAAGGCGGTGGGGCGCTCCGGCAGGTCCTGGAGGCCGTGAGGGGCGAACCAACTCTCGAACTTGGAGGAGTCGGTCGTCTCGTGCTGGGCCTGCCACGTGATGTGCTCGAACCCCGGCAGAGCAGTGCGTAGTTGCTCGGCGGCGGCGTCTTCGAGGATCTCGCGCACGGGGATCGTACGGCCGGCGAATGAGGTGGAGATCCGGCCGCCGAAGATCACGCGGACGGGGCGGTCGTACGTGCCGTCGGTGTCACCGAATCGGGCGCGGCCCCCGAGGACGGCAACCTTGTCGAGGTTGTGGTGCAGGATGGCGCCGAACTCGCGCAGGCAGTATTCGCTGTAGCGGATCGAGGCCAGCTCGGCGATGGAGTCGGCGAGGGTGTCGGGGTGTCCGACGCCTTTGCGCTCGACGACCTCGATACCGAGGTCATGCGGCAGTACCGGCCTCAGAAACGTTGCGTGCGGTGCGGTAGGCATGGCCGATGACCTCCAGGGTGCGGCGCAGCTGAGGGAGTGGGAACAGGGACGGGTGGCGCGGACCGGCGTCACCGGCGGGCAGGGCCCGGTACATGGCCTGGCGCAGCGCCAAGTCGCCGGGCGCGGACAGCGGATCGCCGAGGCCGGCTTCGAGGTTCCGGCCGCGCACATGCACCTGCTGTCCGTCGTCCAGGTGCAGCGTCACCTCGTGGCACCGCGGTTGGTCGACGCTGTCGACTCGGGCGTCCACCGTCAGGAGCGCGCCGTCTTCGAACGCCACCGCCGCGGTGATGCGGTCCTCGGATTCGGCCCACTGCCGGACGCGGTGCACCTCGGCGGTGCAGGAAGCGATGGGCGAGGGGGACAGGAGGCGTAGGGCGAGGGCCAGGCCGTGAATGGCCTGCTGGTGCAGGACGCCCCCGGCGGTGGCGTACCGGGTGCGCCAGGTTCGGTAGTAGGCGCGGTCCCGGCGGCACACCAGCGTCACGGCGGCCCGGCGAACCGTCGGTGCCTGGTCGAGCAGCCCGGCGAGTCCGGGGGCGAAGTGCGGCTGGAAGGCGACGAAGATCCGTTCATCTTCCGGCGCTGCCGCCAGATCGGCCGGGTCGAGCGTGACCGGCTTCTCCACCAGGACGGCCGCGCCGCCCTGCGCGGCGGCGCGGGCTGCCACCAGGGCGGTTCCGGGCGGTGTGGCCACTACGACCACGTCCGGTGCGAGGGTCTCCAGTGCCGTTTCCCACCGGGTGAACAGCGGCACCCCGGTGGGCGGGGCAACGACCGGAGAGGGGTCGGCGAGGCCCACCAGGTCCATTGCGTCGGTGTGGGTCAGGGCCTCGGCGTGTTTGGCTCCGACCTCCCCCGAGCCGATGAGCAGGACCCGCCTCACGTCAGACCGCCCGGTACGGCACCACGCAGGAACGCCGCGCCGCTCGTCAGTGCGTCGCCCGGACTCTCGCGCACGTGCGTCTCCAGTGCGTACGGCAGCACCGGCCGCAACCGGTGCAGCGCGGGGAGCAGATCGCTGTACGGCACGTCGCCGGCGCCCGCCGCCACGAACTGCTTCATGCCGTCGTCGCGCGGCACGTAGTCCTTGATGTGGACGTACTCGACGTACGGGGCGAGGGCCTCGACGGCTTCCGCCGTGCCGTGGCCGACCTCGTACAGGTTCCCCAGGTCGAGCCACAGCCCCAGGCCGGTGTGCTCGCGGAGTACGTCCAGAAGGGGCGCCGGTTCGGCGACCGTGCACACCGGCTCGTTCTCCAGCAGCAGCCGCACCCCGGCCCGCTCCGCGGTCTTGAGGGCGTACGTCAGCAGCGGGTCGCCCAGGAACGTCTCCGTCTGTTCGCCCACGGACAGGTGGGAGAAGACGCGGACGCGGTCGGTGTCCAGGATGTCGGCGACGGTGAGCGCGCGGTCCACCCAGCGTTCCCGGTCCTCGGCCGGCACCTGCGTGGGGAAGCCGAAGCTGTCGACCTTGCCGGGAACGGCCTCGGGGCGGCACCACTTCCACAGCGGGGACGCCAGCGCCGCCACGCGCAGGCCCCGTTCGTCGGCCAGCCGCCGGACCTCGCGAAGCTGCGCGTCGTCCAGGACGAGGGCGTTCGAGCCGTAGGCCGTACGGATCTCCAGGTGGCCCACGCCCAGCGCGAGGGCCAAATCCATGCCGACAGCGGGGTCCTGCCCCAGCTCGTCGGGGTTGAGCACGGTGATTCCCTGCACGGGGTTCTCCTTGTCGATGCCTGCGCTTGAGACAGCAGCGGCCGTGCGCCCCGCCGGAGACGGGACGCACGGCCTGGTGCCGGGGACTTACGAACCGCCACCCGGCGGGGGCGGCGTCGGGATCGGCCCCGGCGGGGGCGGCGGAGGGGGCGGAGGGGGCGGCTGCGGCATGTCGGAACACTCCTTCGACCAGGGGATGAGCCCAGCGCAGAGCTGCAGGAACCGGACGGTTACCGGCCGCTGCGCGGGAGGTTCGCTGTGCACTCACAGACTGGGAAGAAACGAGGGGGAAACCCATCCGACGGCGCTATAGGACGGTCCTCTGGCGTCCCGGCCAATGCCATGACAGGGGGTCACGGTGCCTCTACGCTGAGGCAAGGTCATGCCGCTGCCCCGGAGGGGGAAATCACCGTGCGCAGCCATTCCCCGTTAGCCGTTCCCGTCGATCTGTGGGACCACGAGAAGGCGCGACGCGCCCTCGCAGCACGCGATCTTGCCGCCGTGATCAAACACTTCCGGCAGTACACGGGCGCCAGTCAGACCACCGTGGGCTCGCTCGCCGGGCTCGCCCAGTCCGACGTCAGCGCGATCGAACGAGGCGTACGCCAGGTCCAGAGCGTCGATGTCCTGACGCGGATCGCCGAGGGACTCGCCATCCCGCTCTCCCTGCTGGGCCTTGCCGACGAGAACGGCAGCGCTGATCACCCGGCTCGCCGCAAAGCGCCCGTCCCGCAGATGACGGCCGCTATGGTGACCGAAGCCGAGCTGGAGGACGATGTGCGACGTCGGGAACTGATGACTGGAGCGCTGGGACTCGGCGCCAGTCTGATCGCCGGGACCGGCTCCGATGCTGCTGCGGCAGAACCGGCTGACCAGAACCCGGCCGCCGCCATGGAACGGGCCCTGTTCGAGCCGGTAGCCGGAAGACCGACGAGCCTGAGCGATCTCGCGGACGGGCTCGCGACAGCCCACGGGCTGTTCTCGGGCGCCCGCTACGCCGCCCTCGGCGGTGCCCTTCCCCTGCTGATCGCCACGGCGGAGGCGACCCGGGACGCCTCCACCGGCCGCACGCGGGAGCGCGCCCAGGCGGCCGTTGCCCGCGCCTACGTCCTGGCCACCGAACTCGCCGTCAAACAGCACTCCGAGGCTGCGTGGGCCACCGCGGACCGTGCACTCATCGCCGCACGGGCCAGCGGTGACCCGCGGCCTCTCAGTGACGCCGCGCGGGTCCTGGCCATCACCATGCGCCGTGCCGGCCGCAGCTCGGCCGCCGTGGACTTTCTGGCCCGTACCGCGACCTCGCTGGTCGTGGAGAAGGGCGGCCCGCAGGCTGACACCCTTGCCGCCCGCGTCTGCCTGCTCATGACGGCGGCCTACACCGCCGCGTCCGGGGGCCGCCGCAGCACCGCGCTCGACCTGCTCCAGGAGGCAGAGGAAACAGCCGGCCGCATCCCCGTCGATCAGAGCGGAAAGCCCGCGGGTCTCTTCACGGTCACGGCGAGTCCTGCCGAGGTCTCGATGTACCGGATCAGCAGCTTCACGGTCCTCGGCACCCCCGACGACGCCGTGCCGTACGTCCGCCGTGTCGACCCCACGCAGTTGGCCAACACCGAAAGGGTCGCGCGCTACCTCACCGACACGGCCCGCATGTGGCACCAACTCGGCGACGGACGCCGCACCTTCAGCGCGCTGCGAGCCATCGAGCACACCGCGCCCGAAGAAGTCCAACGCCCCGCAATCCGCACGCTCACCGCCGATCTCCTCTACACCCCGGGAAGCCTGCCCGGCCTGCGGGAGTTCGCGGTGCGCACCGGCGCCGTCGCCTCCTGACGAACACCGCGTGGGCGACAGCGATTCGCCGCCTAGGAGGGCCAGACCCGGCACACCGACGGGCAGCGGCGCTACCCCCGAACCCCGGGCATCGGAGCGCCGCCATAAAGCGGTGGTGTCAGATGCCGCGCTCCAGCACCGGCCGGGGACGGCGGTCCGTCGGGGGCGGCCGGTAGCCGGGCGGCGAGGCGAGATGCTCGCACACCCCGCCGTACTGGAGGAACGCCGTACCCATCTCCTTCTCCAACACGGGGAAGAAGCGCTTCGCCTCCGGGGACTGGCCAGTGGTCTGCCAGGTGTAGCCGGAGCCGTCGGCGAGCGCCCGGCGGATCAGGCGGCGGCCGATGCCCTGGCGCTGGTACTCAGTGGTGATGGAGATTTTATTGATGCTCCCGACGCGGCAGGCGTCGCAGACCTTCCAGACCAGTGTTCCGATGTCGTACCCGTCCCGGTCGAACATCCGGATGCGGCGGTGCCCGGCCGGATGCCGGGGCGACCAGTAGAGGAATCGCACCTCTTGGCGCCGCGTAACGAACAAAATCCACCGCCACCGCAGGGGCGAGAGGTACTCCGGCACGGGCGGCGTCACCAGCTTCTCCTCCTCGGACACGTCCACGATGTCGCCCTTGGTGCGGATTGGCCGGTCGTACACCATGGAGATCCATTCGGCTTCCCGGGCGCGATCCAGCTGGTCCTTCATCGCGCTCAGGTAGCTGGGGTACTGCGGATCGGGCTCGATCACGCTGTAGAGGTGGCGGACCACCCACGGCTGCCACTGCGGCATCGTCGTCTCCCCACCCCGTGTCACAGCCCGGCTGACTGCCTGATCATCCTGGCACCGCGGCGCAGCTGGCATGGCCCGTGGCAGTGAGGGTGGCCGGATCGTGCAGACTTCTGCTGCCATCGAAAGTGGTTGCCGGTTCTACGTCGCGGGCCAGGCGTACTCGCTGTAGGGGATACCGGTGGCGATGTGCCGCAGCGCGACCGCGAGGTACGGCGGCATTGGCTCGGGCAGCACCGCTGTCTTGTGCCACTCCCAGCCCTCACACTTGTCTGGCTCGGGGTTGCCGATCTCGCCGTGCCACCGCTCTGTCTCGAAGAAGAATGCGATCCGCTGGTCACCCGCGTGCGTCGATACGTGGTGCATCAAGTGCACGAACCGGACGTCGGCCGGGTCGACGGCGGCGCCGGTCTCCTCGGCGAACTCGCGGGCGGCCGCCACGGCGGCGGGCTCCCCCTCCTCCAAGAGCCCGGCGGGCACCTGGAACATGCCCGGGAAGACGCGCTGTGTCTCCACGCGGCGACTCATGAGGATCTCGTCCCCGCGGCGGACGATCAGGTGCACGTCCGCGTAGTGCGCGGCGTAGGAGTAGCCGGACGGGGCGGTCTTCTGCGGCATCAACTTCCCTACCTGTTCTGCAGGATCTCGACCCACGGGTGCGGCCCGTACACGACAGAAAGCGCCTCGGCCAGCCACGCCCGCGCCTCCCGGCCGAGGTGAGGCAGTACCTCGGCGAAATCCTGCGCGTCCTTCGGCCGAGGAGCCTTCGCCTTGTAGAACAGTTGGACCTCCGGCGCCAGGAACGGCGTACCGTCAGCGGCTGTTGCCCCGAGCCGCTCCACAGGCCGCCGGACCCGGCCGTCGCGGCGGGACACCCAGGTCTCGCCTTCGGCCTCGTCGAGCATCACCTGAATCCGCCACGGCGCACCCGGACCGGGCCGGCACCACACGTCGTGCACGCCGACCGGCAGCAGCTCTCCGGACAGCCACCGGCGCAACGAGCCCGGCGGGTACGCAGCCCACCACTCCCACTCGGTGAGGACCTCTTGAACCGCAAGCTGGTCTTGGCGCAGCAGCAGGACGTCGATGTCGTCGTGCTCCCGAAACGGCCGGCCCACAGCGAGTTCCACGGCGTAGCCGCCCGCAACCCACCAAGGGCAGGGCGTCTTCGAGAACAAGGCGACGACTTCGGCTAAGCCGGCGGGCTCCCAGTCCAGCCCGGGCTGTCCCTCCCGCATCACCGTGCCCTTCCCGTGCAACCTCGCCCCGCGTGGATGCAAAACCCTACTGCTCGGCCGCCAATGACACGCCGAACTCCGCACAACGCCCGGGAAACCGGATGCCCCGCCTCGCCTCCGGCTCTTACCCTCCGGTCATGTCGACACCGAACCCTGTTCAGACAGCGTCCGAGATCGTCACCTACTACGCCGCCGAGTACGACGAAGCCGACCGGCTCCACACCACCGCCACCGGCCGCCTCGAACTCCTCCGCACCCGCGAACTCCTCCGCCGCCACCTCCCGACCGCTCCCGCGCGGGTGCTCGACGTCGGCGGCGGTCCCGGCACCCACGCCCGATGGCTCATCAAGGACGGCCACACCGTCCACCTGATCGCCCCTGTCCCCCGCCACCTCGACCAGGCCGCCATCCACGCCCCCGGATGCACCACCGAACTCGGCGACGCCCGACACCTCACCGCCACCACCGACTCCTACGGCGCCGTCCTGCTGCTCGGGCCGCTCTACCACCTCACCACCCGCGCCGACCGCGTCCGCGCCCTCGAAGAAGCCGCCAGAGCGGCGAAGCCCGGAGCCCTGGTCGCAGCCGCTGGCATCAGCCGCTACAGCCTCCTGCAGGACTACACCGTGCACGCCGAGCTCACCCCCGAACTCCTCCACGGCGAAGTCGCCACCGTCCTGCGCAGCGGCTCATACGACGGCAGCCGCGGCTTCACCACCGCCCACTTCCACACCGCCGCCGAACTCGCGGCCGAGGCTGCCGACGCCGGCCTGACCAACATCACCGTGACCGGCATCGAAGGCCCCGGCTGGGCCTACCTCCGCGCCGCCGAACGCACCGCCGGCACAGCCCTCCACGACTCGCCGCTGTTGCACGGCGCACTCGAGACGGCGCGGCTTGCCGACGAGCATCCCGAGTTCGCTGACGCATCCGCGCACCTGTTCGTCACCGGACGGGCCGCAGAATGAACCACCCACGGAGTGACCAGGGCTGCCGCCCCGGAAGGGCTGGCGCGTGCTCGATGGCGGCCTGGGCGGAGGTGAGCAGCTTGACGGCGGTGGTGTGGTCGCCGTCGGCGGCTGTCGCGCGGGCGTAAGTGTTGCGGTAGTACGCGAGCGCCTTGGGGTTGGTCAGCTTCCTGCCTCGCTGCTCGCAGGCTTCGGCGAGCCGTACGGCGGTGGGGATGTGACCGAGGTCGATGGCCTGGTCCGCGCAGCCCGCGCAGGGCGGTGGCGGCGAGCCAGTAACTGTGCAGGTGTACGGGTTCAAACCGGGTCCGGCAAAGATGTCAAGAGCGAGGCTGGTAGCCATCGTGGTCCGGTCGGCTCGCTGACCACGTCGGTCGGGCGCCGAGGGGACTATCCGCCACGGCCCTCGGCCGTGGCCTGCCGAACCGGTTCCGTGCTCCGCGGGCTGCCGTGGTGGCAGCGGTCACACAGCGTGCGGACCCCGGCGCCCCTGGGTGCCCACTCCGCTGCCGCCCGTGCGGCCGGTGCCCCGGCCGGCGAGCGGGGAGCCGGTCTGCGAGGTCTGCCATCGCCCGCTCGCCGAGCCCCTGGTGCGCTACGGGCGGCACATCCTGTGCTGATGAAAGCCGGTCAGCTCTGCTCGCGCTCCTCATTCACCAGCTCGTCGCACAGCTTCGTCAGCTCCCACGCGTGCTTCTGGAGCGCCTCCATGACCTTGACCAGCTTCTTCTCCCGCTTCGCACCGGACGCCGTGCCGTCCCGGTCGACGACGATCTCGCCAATGAAGTGCGAGAGGTGGTTCAGCACAGGGGCGGTCAGGCGGAGCTGGCTGATCGCATCGAGGTCCCGCCCGGCCACCGGCCCGGATTTCGTCGGGTAGCCGTTGGGCCGCCGCTCCGTCGTCCGGGTCTGGGTCAGCCGCAGCGAGGCGGCCACCAGCCGGGCCATCTGGACACTCTGCGGCCCCACCACCGAGGCCTCGGCATCGACCGGTCCGGGCGGGGCGTCCCCGGGGAAGCCCACGACACTCGCCCCGAGCAGCTTCAGGATCTCCTCGGTGCACCGCTTGGGCCGGGCGATGCCCTTCTCATCCAGCGGCAGCATGTCGAAGGTGTCGCGCTCGAATGCGCTCATCGTGTACGGCGTGAAGTGGCGTACGACGGTCACAGGGGGGCCGAACTCCCGCACACAGGCCCGCACCAGGCTCTCCGCCACGTTGATCAGACCCGCACCCAGCTGAAGGTCGGTGGCGATCACCAGATGCCCGCCGTCGTTCGTCGGCCACACCCGCAGCCGCACGTGGGTACGGTGGCCGTTGATGTCCGGGAAGTGCCAGGAGTGATCATCACGGATGGGGGACAGCCGCGTCGGGGTGGGCAGGTCGGGCACCAGCGGTCCTCTCGTCGTAGAGCAGGCAGACGCCCCCACCAGGCAACGTTCGCCCTGTTGTGAGGCGCTCAGTCGATCGGCAGTCCCAAGGCCCTGAGCGTCCCCGGGGAGACGTCCGCGCCGTCGAGGGCGTTGACGAGGCGGAGTGCCAGTTCCGCGATCACCAGGTCCTGCGGAACGTCGGGGACCGGTTCGCCGATGTCCCGCAAGAATGCAGCGACCCGGTCCCAGGAGTAGAGCACCGTCCCTTCACCGGATTCGGGTTCGGGGAAGCCCTGGTCCTGGGACAGCTGAGCCAGCGGCTGCGCGCCGTGTCCGCTGCGCTGAGCGGCTTCGTCGAGTGTCACGGTGTCGGGCAGGGTGACGCCGACGGCGTGGAGCCCATCGATGAGCCGGATGCGCTGTACGGCTTGGGCAACAGCGTCCAGGAGGGTCGGAGCCTCGATATCGCAGGCCAGCTCCCGCAGCATGGCTGAGTCCGCGCACTGCGGGTGAGCGTCAGGATCTTCTGGGGCGAGCGTGTAAGAGATCGCCCCGTCCGCGAGGGCATCGCAGTGATCGAACGCGTCAGCCTGCTCACGGGTGAGCGGCTGCTTGAGAAGAATGCTGAAACTCCACTCCATTTCGTACCTCCCTAGTGCGTGTGGGCTTTGACGAAGCGGTCGATTTTCTTCGCCTCGTTACCGGGGTTCTTGGGCGTGCCGGAGACAGCAAGGCGCGCTCCGCACGAGCAGCAGACGACCCATCCCCATCGGTGGCCATTCTTGTCTGGCACGACTGTGCAGCCGGCCCGCTTGGCGCGGTCAAGCGCACTTGCAACATCCGCGTTTTGGTGCCGTCCTTTGGAAACCACGCGCTGACCGTACCGGTGATCCTGCTCATGCCAGCGGGATCAGGTCACAGTCACGCCAGAGAAGAGAAGTTGCCCGCTGCAGTCCTGCAGACCGGGCGGGTGGTCGCTATCCGGACGGCGCGTTGGGCCTCGGGGTGCCGCGGTCGGGTCACGTGACAGTGATGCCGGTGCTGGTGCCACCTCCTGCCCTGCTGTAGGTCCCCCTCATTCGTGTGTTACTGCTGGCGGCCCGCGCCTGGCTGCTGCCTTCCAGCCGCCGCGACGAGGCCCGGCAACCGCCACAGGTTGCCGAGCTTCCGTGCCTTAGACGCCGTTTCTGATGGCGTGATCGTTCGTTGAGCAGTGCATGACGGATCTGGTTAAGCGGTTGGTGCCGGATGAGTTGTGGGCGCTGTTCCGGCGGGTGGTCCCGCCGACGGAGGTCATACGTCCGCAGGGTGGCGGCAAACGGAGGGCCGGTGACCGCGAATGCCTGGCAGCGATCATCTTCGTGGCCACCTCGGGCTGCACCTGGCGGCAGCTGCCGCCGGTGTTCGGGCCGGCCTGGCCCACCGTTTACCGGCGCTTCGCCCAGTGGAGCCAGGCCAGGGTGTGGGCCAGGCTCCACCGGGTCGTCCTCGACGAACTCGGTGCGCGGGGCGAGCTGGACTGGTCGCGGTGCGCGATCGATTCGGTCAGCGTCCGGGCGGCAAAAGGGGGCCTCTGGCCGGACCGAATCCGACCGACCGTGGCAAGAGCGGATCGAAAATCCACCTCATCACCGACCGGAACGGCGTGCCGCTGTCGCTGGGCATCTCCGGCGCGAACATGCACGACAGCCTTGGCCTGCAGCCGCTCGTGCGCGGGATTCCGCCCATCCGCTCCCGCCGCGGACCGCGCCGCCGGCGTCCTGCCAAGCTCCACGCCGACAAGGGCTACGACTACGACCACCTGCGGAAATGGCTTCGCGAGCGTCGCATCCGCCACCGCATCGCCCGCAAGGGCATCGAGTCTTCCACCCGACTGGGCCGACACCGCTGGGTCGTCGAAAGAACGGTCTCCTGGCTGGCCGGCTGCCGAAGGCTGCACCGCCGCTACGAGAGAAAGGCCGAACACTTCCTCGCCTTCGTCGGCATCGCCGCAGCCCTCATCGCCCACCGCCGACTCACCAAGTGAAACAACGTCTTAGTCAGTCAACGAGGTAGTGGGCTTCGATGTAGGCGACGGTGGAGTCATACGGCTCCCCCACCGGCTTCAGCATGTACCGGCGGAAGACCGCGGCGGTGGCACGACGGGCGCCTCGGTTGCGGGCGTCGGCGTTGTCCCATGACCGGGCGAGTGTGCGGGTGACCACCTGGTCGATCTCCTCGGCCAGGTTCCGCTCCGTGACGGTAAGGCCGGACGGTGCGTGGTCGTGGATGATCCGCGACAGGACGCCCACGTGGTCGTTGTCCAGCACAACGACAGCTTCATCGGGGTGCTTCTCGGCGTCCACGATGGCGCGGGCGACACGGAGAGCCTCAGACAGGAAGTCCAGTGCATCTTGGGAGTTCTGGATGATCCGGTCCCGCAGCTGCCTGATCCGCTCCGCCAGAGCGGTGTACTTCGCCGACCCCGGTTCGACGCCCCTTTCGAGGGCGGCCTTGATCTGGTCCAGGATCTCTGCCGCGGACGGGGGCGCCTCGTCCGAGCCGTCGTCCTTGTCGGGCTTGGGGCGGACGAGGGCCAGCAGCTCCTTGAGGATGGAGATGCCCTGGGCGTCCAGGACGAGGGCTTCCTCCTGGGAGGCGGCCACAGAGAAGGAGTGCACGTGAGCGTTGATTATCTCCAGGACCATGGGCCCTAGTTCGCCTAGCCGTTCCTTCCTTTCCTCGTCGGAGGACTTCTTGAACAGGGTCGTGTACACGGATCCGAACAGCCCGAAGCCATCTCGGTACTTGGCGACCCGCTTGTCGGTGTTGATGAGCGGGTACAGGCGGGCCAGGAGCCGGTAGTCCTTGGTGAACACCTCGGCCGCGCCGGGGCTGGCGTCCAGGAAGATGTTGATGGCTCGCACAGACTCGTATCCGTGGACGGTGAGGTCCAGACCGTCCACGTCGGCGAGGAGGTCTTCGATGCGGGCGAAGGTGGTGCGGAACTCGGCGACCAGCTCGGTCAGGTCGGTGACAAACCCGCCGCCCTTGGCGGCTCCCTTTGCGGTGGGGTCGACGACGGCTCGCTGGACCTCTTCGGCCAGGCCGATGTAGTCCACGACCACGCCATCGGTCTTCACGAACCCGGTCGGGGACACCCAGGTGCGGTTCGGGCGGGTGATCGTCTGGAACAGGTTGTGGGCCTTCAGTGGCTTGTCCAGGTAGAGGACGCCTTCGTTGGGGGCGTCGAACCCGGTCATCAGCTTCGCGGTCACCACCAGGAAGCACAGCGGATCGTCCGGGGTGAGAAACCGCCGCTTCTGCTTCTCCTCGTCGACCTCCGAGAGCTGGTACGGCCGCATGGCGGTGTCTTCGTCCTTGGAATCCTTGACGTGGATGTTCACCTCGGCGGTGATCCGCTCGTGCTTCCCGACCTCGGCGAGCACCTGTGACGCCTCGAACCCGGCCAGCAGCTCGTTGATCTTGTCCGTGTACGCCACGGCCAGCTCACGGTTGTAGGCGACGACCTGGGCCTTGAGGCCGTTGCGGTAGGCGCTGGCCAGGTAGTGGTCCACGATGTCCTGGCAGACCGTGTGGATGCGGTTGGGGTTGGCGAACACCGAGGTGAGACGCCCGAACTTGCGGGACAGGGCCTCGCGGTCGGGGTCGTCGAGGTCGAATTCATCGGCGAACTGGTCGAACTCGGCCTGCAGCGCCTGGTCGTTTATCTCGAAGGTGACCGGGTGCGGGTCCAATATGACCGGGACGGTCGCCTCGTCCAGCAGAGACCGGGACACCGAGTACCGGTGCAGCACCCTGTCCGGGTCTCTCTCCTCGCCGAAGAGTGCGAAGGTGTCGGTGGCGAGGTTCCTGACGGGGGTGCCGGTCATGCCGAAGAACTTCGCGTGCGGCAACGCTGCGCGCATCTGCCCGGCCAGGGACTTCGACTTGGCGGACTGAGTGCGGTGCGCCTCGTCAACCAGCACGATGATGTTGCCCCGGGGCGACAGGTTCTTGCCGGCGTCGGCGAATTTATGGACGGTCGTGGAGATGACGCCGCGCACGTCATCGGCCAGCAGGGAGCGCAGTTGCTGGCTGGTGGCGGGCTTGCGGAAGTAGGCGTCCCCCATCGCGGAGGTGAACACCCCTGAGGTCTGTCGGACGAGGTCGGTCCGGTCCGAGAGCAGGATGATGGTGGGCGACTCGGTGCGGGTGTCGGTCAGCAGCAGCGCGGCGGCGAACACCATCAGCAGTGTCTTCCCGGACCCCTGGTGATGCCAGATCAGGCCCTTCGACCCGCCCTCCAGGACCCGCTCGTGGATCAGGTGCGCGGCCTCCATCTGCGGGTAGCGGGGCAGGTACTTCATGTCCGCCCCATCCCCGGAGGTGTCGAAGAGGGCGAAGTTGGCGAGCATGTCCAGGATCGTGGCCGGGTTTAGCAGCAGCTCGACGGAGCGCCGCACGTCGGCCTGCCCGGACAGGTTCTCGTCGTCGGCGGTGGACCGGAACGGCTGCCACAGGTTCACGGGCGCGCCAGCGGCACCGAAGCGCAGCTTCAGCCCGTCGGAGGCGACGGCGAAGACGTTGGGGGTGAAGAACCACGGGTATTCGGTGGCGTACACGTCGTTGATCTCGCGCGCCGCGTCCGCCCAACCGGACTTCGCGGTCGGCGACTTCACCTCCACCACGACCAGGGGCAGGCCGTTAACCCAGTACACGAGGTCGAACCGGCGGGAGGTCTTGCCAGGGACGGTGATGGTCACCTCGTCCGACACAACCAGCGTGTTGGCGGCCGGGCGCTCGAAGTCGATGACCTTCAGGGCGTGCCACACGCCGTCGGCGTCCCGGAACTCCTTGTGCCCGCGCAGCAGGTTCACCACCAGCTCGTTGGCCCGCACCAGCCCGCCTTCGACGGCATTGACCGTGGCGACGATCTCCTCGACAACCGCGTCCACGTCGAACCCGGCGATCACCCCGGGGTTTAACCGGACCATGGCGTCCCGCAGCTGGCTGGCGATCACCGTCTGCGTCATCTCACGCCGCAACGATCTGCCCGCGGTGAAGCCCCAGCCCATCGGGAGAGACCACTGGATCATCAGGTTCTGGAACTCCCGCTCGCGAATGCCCTTCGCCACGGCTCAGACCTCCAACTCGGCGGACTCAATATCGATAGTGCGGTCCAGCAGACCCGACAGCAGCCTCGCCCGGACTTTACGGAGACGGGCGGCCTCTGCGCGGATCGCAGCGACCTGCCCCTCGATTGCGTCTAGGGCGTCCGCTGCCTGCTCCTGCTCAGGCCGGGACGGGATGGGAAGCATCAACGACAGAAGCTGGTCGGGGTTGAGGCGCTTACGGCGCTGCACGGTCCCGACGACCCGACTCTGCATTTCAGCCCACAATCGAGGTGTCCGGCAGACGTGCTTCATCCACGCTGGGGCAACGTCAGCGGAGAGAGTGAAGGTCGGGAACTCGTTGCTCGCCACGAAGCCTTCGAACTCGGCAGGGACCACCGTAATCGGCCCCTCCCAAGCAGTCAGCTTCCGCATTACCACCTGGTTCTCCCGAAGGACGTTCATCGCGGTGTACTCGGTATCAGCCCCGTCGAACGCGTCTTTGTCAACAAGCCCCTTGCCAGCATTGAGCACTCCAGCAAGGTGGTAAGTCGTCCCTGATTCCATTGGGGTCCGCACAACGTCGAGGTGCATCACGTCTCCGAGGGACCGGGACACTGCCTCGTCGCCCTCAGCGGTGCACCAGAGCAGAGGCGCAGCCGCCCGGTACACACCCTCCAGGGCCTCTGCTTCGTCGTCGAGTGCGGCGATCTGGTCGTCGACCGCACTGACAACTTCGACGATCCGCTCTTGCACCCGCTGAGGGGGCACTGGAATCTCGATCAGGCTGAGGCTCGCACCCGAGATCCGCACGACCTTCGTTTCGGATACGTACTTGACCTTCTGTGAATGGAACAGGGATGACGCGAAGAAGTACGAGACGTACGCAGGATCGAATCCGTGACGGAAGATATAGCAGTCATCGTGAACTGCAACGTCGTCGTCGCCCAGCCATGCAACCGCCTTTCCGACGTCATCAACGTTCTCGCTGGTCGCGGCGATGACCAGATCTCCGGGGTGAGCAAGGCGCATTCGCGCACGAGAATCTTCGGCCAGGAACGTGAGTGGATCCCTCGCGATAGCCCCAAAGTTAGTGTGAATCTGCGCGTAGTGAATACAGCCGAGCCCAGATTCCACGTAGTCGTTCTTCGTGAAACGACGACCGCGGACCAGTTCTCCAACTTCGGCGAGCGCCTTCTGGGCCCACTCCGACTGCTCACTCATCAAAGCCCTCGATTCCGGCGGACGCGAGGACCGTGAGCATCCGCTGCTCGACCTTCTGGCGTTCGGCGCGAGCAATGTTGTAGGCGTCGATGAGGGTGCCCAGGTCTTCCTGCTCGGCAGCGACATGTTTGATGTACCTGCCGATGTTGAGGTCGTACCCGTTCGCCACGATCTCCGACAGTGGAGCAAATCGTGCGGCCCAGGCCGCCGGGGTCGACCGGATGGCCGTCGGCATCGAAGGTGGAGTGGTAGGCGGTCACCACGTTGGCGATGTCAGCGTCGGTGAGGATATTTCGGTTGGTGGCCTTAGCGAAGCGCGTGGAGGCGTCGATGAACAGCACGCCACCCTGCCGCTCTGGGGCCTTGGTGCCGGGAGCGCGGAAAACCAGGACGCAGGTCGGGATAGTGGTGCTGTAGAAGAGGTTGGGCGGCAGCCCGATGACGGCTTCGAGGAGGTCGTCATCCAGGACACTGCGTCGGATGGCTCCTTCTTCGCCGCCGCGGAAGAGTACCCCGTGGGGTAGAACGACGCCGGCTCGGCCCTTCTTCGGGGCCATGCTGGCGATCATGTGCTGCACGAACGCCCAGTCGGCTGACTTCGCCGGCGCGGTGCCGCCGATGGCGCGGGGGTCGCTGGTCCAGGGCTTCCACTTCAGGCTGTAGGGCGGGTTGGCGAGAATCACATCGAACTGCGCGATGGACCCGTCAGGCTTCTTGAAGCGCGGGTCCTTCAGGGTGTCGCCGACCTCGACTTTGAACTGGGTGAGGTTGTGCATGAAGAGGTTCATGCGGGCCACACCAGCGGTGTCCTGTACGGCCTCCTGTCCATAGAGTTTGAGCGTGTAGCCACGACCGCCGTGGGCCTTCAGGAGGTTCGCGGAGGCGATGAGCATGCCGCCCGATCCGCAGGTTGGGTCGTACACCGACTCGAAGCCCTTGGGGTCCAGGACCTCGACGATCAGCTCGACGACCTCGCGCGGAGTGAAGAACTGGCCGGCGCGGGTGCCGGATCCGTCGGAGAACCGCTTCAGCAGGTACTCGTACGCCCCACCGAGCACGTCGTGGGACATGTTGCCCTCGTGCATCTTCGGGGTGCGATCCATCGTCTGCATGACCGCCGCCAACACCTCGCCCGACAGCACCTCTTCGGAGGTCCAGGTCATGGACCCGAACAGGCGGGAGAACTTGTCAGGGTTGGCCGTCTCGATCGCCTGCAGAGAGGCGCGGACCCGCTGGCCGAGGCCGGGCTGGGTGATGGTGCCGAGGATGGACGACCAGGATGCGCGACGCTCTTGGACGGTTCCGGGGTGGATGAACGGAATCTCGAACGACTGGTAGTCGCGGTACTCGATCTCGCGGGCTTCCTCGGCAGCGAGCCCGTCCAGAAGGTCCTTGTTCTCGGTGAGGAACTCCTGGTGGTGGTGCTCCCAGGTGTCCGACAGGTACTTCCAGAACATCAGCGGGAAGACGACCGAGGAGTACTGCGCTTCGGGCATCGCCACGCGCAGCTCGTCGGCGGCGTCCCACAACCGGTTCTCGATCTCCTGCTGGGTCACTGCCATCAGTCGGGGGTGTCCTTGCTCGTCAAAGGGTGGCGACCCGAAGGGCCGTGGTGTTCCTGCTGGTCACCCTATTTCGGGCGCGCCCCGCATGTACACGCTGGGCGTGTCCTGCCGGCTTGAACACACGCGGGGCGTTCGACACCCGCCTCGATCAGACTGGTCGAAACCAGCCGCACCAGCTCGCCGCCGACAAGCAACTCCTTGGTGCGGTTGCTGGCTTCATGGTGACCTCCAGGCGCGGGCATACCCAATCCCTCACTATAGAAAGCGACTTCCGCGAACAACCTGCAGGTCGCCAACCTACGCGCCGCCACTGACATTGACAGGCCCACACAAACGGGTGAAACAGCTGAGCGGCGCCTGGAGCGCGGCTGCCGTGGTGCTGCGGCCGAGCCGGGACCAGGCTGGGTGACCGGTCGGGTAACGGGGCGCAGGCCGCGTGCGGCGAGCACCTGGTCCGCGTCGGCCAGCTCATCCCGGCTCTGCTGGACCCTGGAGAGCAGGCTTCGTTGGTTGTCGCTGGTAGTGGAGTCCGGGTGCGCGGTCGAGGTCGAGGACGAAGCCGTCTGCTGCTGGCTCTTCGCCGTCTGCTGGGGTGGTGGGGAGTGTGAGGGTGCAGGCGAGTGCGGTGTACGTCGTGGGTCCAGTGCGGGTGAGGCGGTCGCGGGTGCCCCGGTGCCCAGGTAGAGGGAGCCCGCGCTGTACGTAAGGCGGACGGTGCCGGGTACGTCCTGGCAGACGTACGTGCCCAGTGGGGTGTGCGGCGTGTCGCTGTCGGGGCGGTCCACGGGGATGGATTGTGGTGCGGGGCGGTGCTGCAGGGCTCGGGACAGGGTCTCACGTGGGTCGGCTTCGGGGTGACGGCCGAGTTCGGCGAGTGCGGTGGCCGTGACGTGGTCGGCCGCGATGCCGGTGTGGTTGGACAGGCAGATGACGCGGAGTCCTGAGCTTGTGAGGTGGGTGGCGGCGGAGAACCCATGTTCGTGGCCGTAGTGGAAGACGGCGGTGCGGTCGGTGCGCGGGTCGGCGTACAGGCCGGCGCCGTACGTGAACGGATGGTGATCGCTGGGGCGGTAGCTGAGGTGCTGCTCGAACGGGAGGGTGGCGATGGCGGGTTGCCATGCGTGCCAGAGGTGGTCGAGCCAGCGGTCGAGGTCGGAGGCGGTGCACCAGAGGGAGCCGGGGCCGGGCAGCGTGACCGGGCGCTGCTGGTGGAGCAGCCAGCCGGACATGGTCGGCTGGTAGCTGGCGGCGGCACCAGGGATGACCTCGCGCGGATCGGTCTTGAAGCGGGTGGAGGCCATGCCGAGCGGGGTGAAGACCTGCTGGTCGGCGATCTCGTGGAGACCGGTTCCGTGGACGTGCTTGAGGATTTCGCTGAGCAGGAGGTAGCCGGTGTTGCTGTAGAGGAAGCGGCCGGGTTCGACGGCGCGGTGCTGTTGGCGGCAGGCCAGTTGCAGCAGGTCGTCGGCGGTGTAGTGGTCGAGGTCGCGGAAGCCGGCGAGGGAGAGCAGGGATTCGGCGTCGCGGATGCCGCCGCGATGCTGGATCAGTTCGCTGACGGTCACGCCGGGGATGCGGAAGCGCGGCAGGATGTCGCTGACCGGCCGATTCAGGTCGAGGAGGTGGTCGCGAGCGCCGCGTACGCCCGCCGCCATCGTGTCGGCGCGGTGCTGACCGTCAACGAGTACCTGACCGAGCTCGCCGCGCATCTCTGCGCCGAGCTGGGGGTGCCCGGCAACGAGCCGGGCCGGGCACGGGCGACCCGGGACAAGGCCGTCATGAGCGAGGCGTTCGTGGCGGCCGGGGTGCGCACCCCGTACACCGTTCTCGTCCGCGACTATGCCGGTCTGCGGGCCGCCCTGGCGGACCCGAGGCTCGGTTTCCCATGCGTGCTCAAGCCTCTGTCCGGGGCAGGCTCCGCAGGCGTCACGGTGGTGAGCGGCCCAGCCGGTGCGGCCGAGGCCACCCGCGTCGCCCGCGAGGCGGTCGGCATGTACGGAAGCGGCGGCGACCCGGGCGTCCTGGTCCAGGCGTTCGCCGTCGGGGCGGAGTACAGCGTCGAGTCCCTCACCCAGGACGGCACCACGACGCATCTTGCCGTGCCCCGGAAGCAGGTGACCGGCGGCGCTAAGAGGGTCGAGACGGGGCACAGCCTGCCTGTCTCCCTGCCCCCGGCCGTAGTGGCGGCCGTGTACCGGGAGGGGGAGGCGGCCATCCGGGCGGCCGGTATCCGGCACGGGGCCTCGCACACCGAGGTCATCGTCGGCGGGGACGGGCGGTGCACGGTCATCGAGGTCGGCGCCCGCCTCGCCGCCGGACACATCGGAGTCCTGATCCAACACGCCCTGGGCATCGACGTGTGGGCGGCGCTGCTCGATGTCGCCCTCGGCCGGCCTGCCGCGCTCGCCCCCGCCGCCTGCGGATACGCGACCGTGCGGTTCGTGATCAGCCCGCGCGCCGGGCGGCTGGCCTCCGTCACGGGTTTCCGAAGACGGGGCCGGGTGTCCCGTTCGTCCGCTGGCGGGCAGCGATCGGCGGCCTCGTCCACGAGCCGGGCGCCAACGGCCACCGGCTGGGGGCGTTCGTGGTCACCGGCCCAGAGGCCGCCGAGGTCGAGGAGCGGGCCGACGCACTCCTGCGGCGGGTCCGCATCCACGTCGAACCAGCCCCAGAGAACCCCGGTCAGGTCAGGCCGGAGAGCACCTCGGCCATTGCGCCGTAGCTCTCGCGGACCGCGTCCGCCTTGCCCAGCCGGTGGCGTTCGAGTCGGATCGCGCCCAAGTGCCGGGCCTCGTAGACCCGCGCCCGCCACACCGCTGCGGGCGAGCGGTCCAGCGCACCGTAGGGCTCCCAGAACACCATCCGCTCATCGTCCTTGGCCGTAGCCATGCGGATGGTCCAGTCAGCGGCCGGGTCACCAAATGAGGTGCGGTCGAAGTCCATGACGCCGGTGATCACCGGCTCGGGCGCTGCCGAGCCCAACAGGGCGTTGATCGTCCTTCACTAGACGAGTCTTTCCAAATGCCTGCGGGCACGAAGAGAGGGTGCTCATGATCGTTTGTGACGACGAACTTGAACACCCTCGTGACCGCACTGTACGTGAAGATCGACGACGACTTGGCGGGTATCGTGCGGCTGCCGGGCCGGCCACCGAAACTCAGTCACTCGGAGTTGCTGTGCCTGGCGGTCATGCAGGCGATGCTCGGCTTCCACTGCGAGGCCCGCTGGCTGCGGTACGTCCGCGCACACCTCCAGGACATGTTTCCCTTCGTCCCGCAGGATGCCGGCTACAACAAGCGGCTGCGTGCCGCGCTGCCGCAGATCAAACGCGTGATACGGGTGCTCGCCAAGGACACCGACTTCTGGCACGACACGGTGTGGATCACGGACTCGACCCCGGTGCCGTGCGGGATGTCCCGCCCCACGGTCAAGCGCTCGGAGCTGGCGGGCTGGGCCAACTACGGCTACTGCGCGTCGCATTCGCGGTTCTTCTGGGGGCTGCGGCTGTACCTGGTGTGCACCCCGGCCGGGATGCCGATCCTGTGGGCGCTGGCCGATCCGAAGCTCGGCGAGCGCGAGGTGCTGGCCGCGATGCTGGAGGTCGATGCCGAGCTGGTGCGCGTGCGGCCGGGCCTGCTGCTGATCAGCGACAAGGGCTTCGCGTCGAAGACCTTCGAGCGGTCACTGTCCGTACAGGGCATCACGCTGCTGCGGCCGTCGAGGAAGAGGGAGATCCTGCGGCCCGGCGAGCCGATGCTCAAGAAGGTCCGCCAGCTGATCGAGTCGGTCAACGACACCCTCAAGGGCCA
>NZ_NEUB01000835.1 GCF_002910825.1 Streptomyces sp. SM1
GTAGAGCGCGTGGACCTTTCCGTCCCTGGCGGCAGGGTTGACCATGAGCGTGACGAACGGTTCGTCGCGGGTGGCGAGGAGGGCGTCGTGGATGCGGCGGGCGGTGCCGGTCTTTCGCCAGGTCGGGCGGACGCCGATCTCCTTCAGGGCCACGGCTGGGCGCTCGGTGTACTTCTCGGCCGGCGTCGGGCTGGTGCGCTGCCAGTAGCGGTCGCCGTGCTCGATGGTGTTGCCGTAGGCGTAGCCGATCGGGTGCCCGTCTGCGTATGCGAGGACGGCCGTGAGCCCGGCTCGGTGCCGTGTCGGTCCAGGCGTTCGCCGAACGCGGTGACGGCGTAGTTCGGCAGGTGGAGGAGTGGGGCGCGTACGTCGGCGTACACGTCGAGGAGGTCGCCGCGGGCGGTGTCGAGGGTGGTGAAGGTGCGCAGTTCGATGGCGGGCGCCGTGGTCATGCGGCCATCCTCCAGGTGGCGGTGTGCTCGGTCCAGGTCTGTGCGGTGGAGCTGCCCGGCGCGGTGGCGCGCAGTGCGGCCCCGAACTCCTGCAGCATGCGCGTGACCCGGGCGTGCTGGGTGGCGGCTTCGGCGGGGACCTACATCGCGGTGGCCGTGGCGGCGTCGGGGTCGCCCTGGGCGAGCTGGGCGTGGGCGAGCCGGGTCGTGGTGATGGCGCGGGACCGGACTATGTGGGGTCGGAGGGCGGACAGGCAGCGGTGGGCGTGGTACTCGGCGGTCGAGTAGTCGCCGAGCGCCAAGTGCGCGGATAGGGCCAGGGAGTCCAACTCTGCCTGGTCGTAGAAGGTCGGGTAGCCGAGGGTGCGATTCCCTCGGCTACCCGGCCAAGTCGCTTCTTCATCCCTATATGCCCTGATAGCAGAGATTCGCCCGATGTCGTCCCTCCAGACGCCGTTGCAGTGCACCGCTATGCTTCACCCATTTCGTCCACTGCCTTCACGGCCTCTTCATCAGTGAGGGAGTTGCGCTGTATGACTCGCCAAGGCTGGCTGCCTACGGACCGCGCTCGGCTGGAGAGGCTGCTCGCCTCATGGCGGGACTCACTTATCGACCTGAGCTTCCGTAACCGGCTGCTCAACTACCAGCGCCGCTCCTCGTCTGCGGGCATGGATCTGGTCGAGCCCGGGTTGTCCAGCGTGTTGGAAGCGCTCTCCCGCGGCTGTGCCTTCGCTGCTGTGCGCGGCGAGGCATCAGATGACGAGAACCATGCGTCGGGCGGGCCGGTGCCGCTTGCCAAAGTGGTCCCGGCCAGTTCCGCCACTGGCGCCAGGTCGATCGACACTCCTGCATCCCGGGCAGGAGTCGGCAGCAACCGCCCCACTGTGAAGATCACCACGTCCAAGGCCACGCAGGCTGAACAGGACCGGCATTTGCGTCGCTTGGCCCTGGTCGCGCGGGAGAAGTACAACGACTACGGCTTGTGGGTGCTCCATCTCGGCGTGGGTTTTCTCGACTGGACGCCGGCCCCATCTGCCGAGAAGAGCTTCAGTTCGCCGTTGGTGATGGTGCCGGTCGTACTGGAACGGCGACGCGGGGACTCGTACGTACTGAAGGCCAACCCAGATGAGGAGCCGACCCTCAACCCCGCCCTAGCCATCAAAATGGGCGAGTTGGGCGTTGACTGGCCACGTGTCGAGCAGGTGGAACAGCGTGACATTCCAGCCCTGATCGCACAGGTCCGGCGTGCGGTGGGGGGCATGCGCGGCTGGAATGTCGCCAATCGGATAGTGCTGGACACGTTCAACTCAAGCAAGGAGGTCATGTATCGGGACCTCCTCGACAACGCAGACCGGGTGCAGGCCAGCGCGCTTGTGCGCGCCATTGGGCTCGGCGCGGACTCTGGCCTCTCGCCGGGGACCTTCGCCTTCGAACCGGCCGACACCGATCGCATCGACGAGATCCAGCCGCCCGAAAAGGCCCCGCTTGTCCTTGACGCGGACTCTTCCCAGCGGCAGTGCGTTGCTGCTGCCATCGAGGGCCGCAGTTTCGTGATGGACGGGCCGCCTGGCACCGGCAAGAGCCAGACGATCACCAACATGATTGCGGGCCTGCTGGAACAGGGCCGTACTGTGCTGTTCATCAGCGAGAAGGCGGCTGCCCTGGACGTGGTCCGCAACCGTCTGAGCAATGTCGGTCTCGATGACTACGTCTTGGCGTTGCACAGCAACAGCACGGGCCGGAAGCAGGTGGCACAGGAGCTCGGCCGGGCGTTGCAGCCGCCTCCCCGACGCACTTCGTCGGGCGGTGCCCGGGCGGACCTCCAGCGAGCTCGCCAACTGCGCCAGGAACTCTCCGGGTACGCGGCGGCGATGAACGAGACCCGGCCCGGGCTCGGTCTGAGCCTGCATGAAGTCCTCGGCAGGATCTCGCTGCTGGACAGCTCTCATCCATTGCCCGCGGACCGGGCCTTCGACGCGGAGGCGCTCACGGCCGAGGGACTCGACCAGGCGAGGGTGGCAGCCCGGCAGGTCAGCAGATCGTGGCGCCCGGCCTTGGAAGGCACGGCATTCTCCTGGTACGGGCTGACGGACGTCGGTAACCCGCTGCAGACGCTCGATCGTGCCACCGAAGCCCTCAGCGACCTCGATACGAGGCTGCTGCCGCACACAGCTCTCCTTGGTGAACTCGATTGGCAGGGAGTTCGTGACACCGCCAGGCTGACCGCGCTGCTGCACCTCGCGGGCACACGGCCGACACTGCCGCACCCCTGGCTGACCGCCGATCACCACGGTCTGACCACAGCGGTGACGGACTTCCGACGCCGTCTGGACGAGGTCATCGACGCCGAACGGTCGGCGCGACAGACACTCGGCGCGGCATGGGAGCGGTTGCCGGCCGAGGCGGATCCCACGCCGAGTGCGGAGGAGATCGCTCTGTCGGCTGTGCGGCCTCCGGCCATCGACAGCAGTGTGCTGACTGCTGACGGCGTGCGTGAGCTCGGCGACCGTCTTGAGGCAGACGCCGCGGCACTCGACGAGGCGGTCCAGTCGCTGGCGGCCGTTGCCGCGATGTACGGCCTGCCCGCCCCCGAGTCCTGCGATGACGCCCTGCGTTTGGGTCACCTCGCGGTTCTTGCAGGACGCCCCGACGACGAGAAACCGCTGCCCGCATGGCTCACCCGTGAGGGAGCAGCTGACGCCAGGACTGCCGCGCAGGTCCTGCGTGAAGCGGTGAGGCGGTTGCGCGAGACTCGGAGGAAGGCCGAAGAGGTCTTCACGGACCGGGTGCTGCAGGAAGATTCCCTTGAAGAAGTCACGCACCGGTTTGCCACCGTGCACCGGTCCATCACCGGGAGGCTGTCCGCAGCGTGCCGGGCCGACCGGCGGCTGGTCAGGTCGTTTCTCCCCGACGGCGGCAAATGCACTAAGGCGGTTGTGGCCGCGCTTCCGGCTGCGGTGGCTTGGCAGCAGGCGGCACGGACGCTGAATGCCGAGGCCGACCGCCACGCGTCTGCCCTTGGTACGCACTGGCGGGGCGAGGACACCGAATTCGATGGCGTGGACTCCCTGATCGCGCTGGCCGACGACATCCTCAGGCTCGTTCCCCGGGTGCTGAACCCGGACGCACTGGCGCGCGAGGTGGCTTCCGGAGGGGCCCCGCATCCGGCCGCGAGTAGCAGCGCGGAACGGGCAGCCGCACGGTTGACTGAGTGGCGGGATTCCCTGGTGCTCCCACCAACGCCCGGGCCGTCGTACGAATTGGAACCAGGAAGCCTCAGAGCCGCTGCGCACTGGAGCCGCGCGCATGTTGTACCTCTGCGAGCGGCCGAGCAACTGATACGGATTGTGGAGGAGACCGCCGTCGCGAGCGGAGGAACAGTCGGGGCACCGGGCACCTGGACTCTCTCCGCAGCACGCGCCAGTGTGCATGCCGTACAGGCAGCGCGTGGTGCCGCGATGGAGTTCGAGTCCAGGGCGGACGGCGACCGGGAACTGCTCGGGGACCTCTACACGGGCCGGAGCACGAGTGTGTCCGACCTGGCTGCCGCTCTCGGTTGGATCAGCACTCTCCGTGAGGCGTGCGGGCTTCAGAGCACCGCGTCGCTGAGTGCCTCCGCCGCCGAGATCCTCTATCACGCTGAAGTCGACACCGAGTTGGAGGCTGCCGCAGGCACATGGACGCGGGCCACAGAGGCATTGGTGGACCTGTTCCGTCCGGAACGTGCGGAGCAGCTCCGTGAAGCGTTCTCCCGTGGCCAGGAAGCGGCCTTGAAGGTGCTCGCGGTCCTGGACGGTGATCGGGGCGGCCCTGACGAGTGGCGTGCCTACGACAGAGGCCGTAGGGCCCTCGACGACCTGAACCTGGGCGATCTGGTGGACCGGGCGGTGCGCCGAGGGGTTGCTCCGGCCGATTTCCCGGCGCTGGTCGAACGTGCGGCCCTCCGAGCATGGGCGGATTTCCAGCTGCCCGGTGACCCACGGCTGGGAACCACCCGATCCGCGGACCGCGACGACCTGGTGGCGGGGTTCCGCGAACTGGACGCGAAACTTGCCGACCAAGCCCGTGCGCGTGTCATTCAGACCTGTGACGCCCGCCGCTCGCGTACCTCGGACGCTTCGGGTGCGGCATTGCTCAGACGAGAGGGCGAGAAGAAGACCCGGCACAAGCCGGTACGAGAGCTGCTGGAGTCAGCCCGGGAGACGGTGCGGCTGATCAAGCCGTGCTTCATGATGAGTCCGCTCACCGTCAGCCGGTTCCTGCCGCCCGACCTCGTGTTCGATGTGGTCATCTTCGATGAGGCGTCGCAGGTGCTGCCGCAGGACGCCATCAACTGTGTCTACCGTGGTCGGGCGCTGGTCGTGGCGGGTGACCAGAAACAGCTCCCGCCCACCGCATTCTTCTCCTCCACCGGTGACGATGAGGAGGACACCCAGGACGAGGAGCTACCCGAGAAATTCGATTCCGTGCTGGACCTGTGCAAGGCGAGCGGGCTGCTGCCCAGTTTGTCGCTGCGCTGGCACTATCGCAGCCGTCATGAGGACCTGATTGCCTTCAGCAACCGGGAGTTCTACGACGAGTCGATGACCACCTTCCCGGGGGCTCACGCCGAGGGGCCGGATGTCGGCGTCGCCTTCTATCGTGCCAGGGAAGGCGTTTACCGTTCCGGGACGGCTGCTCAGAACAACCCCGGTGAGGCCGCGGAGGTGGCCCGCCGGGTGATCCACCACTTCAGTACGCGCAAAGGCAGATCGCTGGGTGTGGTGGCCCTGTCTCAGTCACAGGCTGTCGCGATCCAGGACGCGGTGGACGCGGCACGCCGGGATCGGCCCGACCTCGACGAGTGTTTCTCCGAGGACCGGCTGAACGGGTTCTTCGTCAAGAATCTGGAGAGCGTGCAGGGCGACGAACGGGACGTCATGATCCTGTCCGTCGGGTACGGCCCTGACGCCCACGGCAAGATTTCGAGGAACTTCGGTCCCATGAACAAGGCGGATGGCTGGCGCCGTCTGAACGTCGCCGTCACCCGCGCACGCCACCGCGTGGAAGTCGTGGCCTCGTTCGACCCCGATGAGGTGCCAGTGGGTAACACCGGCAAGAGCTTTCGGCACCTCCACCGCTACCTGCAGTACGCCCAGAGGGGTCCGTCTGTCCTCTCCAATGAAGCAGCGGACCCGGACGCCCAGCCAGAGAGCCCGTTTGAGGTATCCGTACTGGCGGTGTTGCGAGGCTGGGGCTACGACGTACAGCCTCAGGTTGGCGTGGCCGGCTACCGCATCGACCTGGGCGTCCGGCATCCGCACCGGCCGGGGTTGTACGCGCTGGGGGTGGAGTGCGATGGCGCCATGTACCACTCCTCGAAGGCAGCCCGTGACCGTGACCGGCTACGCGAAGGAGTGCTGCGGGGTCTTGGCTGGGAGCTGCACCGGATCTGGGGCACCGACTGGTACCACGATCGCTCTGGTGCAGAAGCCCGTCTTCGCGCCGCCGTCGAACGTGCGGTGGCCCTCCCCGTTGGTACGAGGCCCGGTGCAACCGGCGTGACCGAGGGTGACACGACGGAACCGGAAGCGTCGTCACGAGCCCTCGCACGTAGCGGACCTGCCCAACGATCGCCTGCGGGTCACGGTGCTGGAACCCGGACTGCCCCGGCCTCTACTCCGAGAGCGGGGCAGCGCAGAACAGTGCCGACTCCGCGGTATCGGGAAACCCCTTCTGCCGTCACCTACCCGGTGACGGCGTTGGCCAAGGCGTCCCGGGAGCGTGTCGAGAACGAGCTGTCCCAGATACACGAGTACTTGCGGCAACCGGAGCCCCTTGATACCGCCACCGATTACCGAGTGCGCGCCGACAACCGGCGCAAATGGGAAAGGCGACGTGAACAGCTGGAGGAGCGCGCCACCTTCCTGGAGAGCTTCCTCGGGGCAACCTCTGTGATTCCTCGCACAACCGGGGGAGTGACGGTCGCCCCAGGTCGCATGGTCGGCCTGAGCTTCGACGGCTCTGCGGATGTCGAGGAATACGAGATCACTTCTCAGAGCCCGGTCACGGAGGAGGGCCAGACGCTCAGCCCGTTCACGCCACTCGCCGTTGCCCTGCTGTGGCGCGGGACCGGTCAGGTGGAATACGAGGACGGCTCAGGGAAGCGCCACACCGCTCACATTCGGCATGTCCGCGACTGAACGGAACCGTGCCGTCATCGGCCAGAGCCAAACGCAGAGGAGCGATCTGGCCTCGCGGTCGGATGGAGATGTGGGGCCGGTCAGTGGCTGGCTCGGATCATGACTGTGAGTATCGGCGAGTCCGGTGACGGCTGGCTCTGGCCGATGTCCTCGTATCCCCACGTCTCGTAGAGCGCGTGGACCTTTCCGTCCCTGGCGGCAGGGTTGACCATGAGCGTGACGAACGGTTCGTCGCGGGTGGCGAGGAGGGCGTCGTGGATGCGGCGGGCGGTGCCGGTCTTTCGCCAGGTCGGGCGGACGCCGATCTCCTTCAGGGCCACGGCTGGGCGCTCGGTGTACTTCTCGGCCGGCGTCGGGCTGGTGCGCTGCCAGTAGCGGTCGCCGTGCTCGATGGTGTTGCCGTAGGCGTAGCCGATCGGGTGCCCGTCTGCGTATGCGAGGACGGCCGTGAGCCCGGCTCGGTGCCGTGTCGGTCCAGGCGTTCGCCGAACGCGGTGACGGCGTAGTTCGGCAGGTGGAGGAGTGGGGCGCGTACGTCGGCGTACACGTCGAGGAGGTCGCCGCGGGCGGTGTCGAGGGTGGTGAAGGTGCGCAGTTCGATGGCGGGCGCCGTGGTCATGCGGCCATCCTCCAGGTGGCGGTGTGCTCGGTCCAGGTCTGTGCGGTGGAGCTGCCCGGCGCGGTGGCGCGCAGTGCGGCCCCGAACTCCTGCAGCATGCGCGTGACCCGGGCGTGCTGGGTGGCGGCTTCGGCGGGGACCTACATCGCGGTGGCCGTGGCGGCGTCGGGGTCGCCCTGGGCGAGCTGGGCGTGGGCGAGCCGGGTCGTGGTGATGGCGCGGGACCGGACTATGTGGGGTCGGAGGGCGGACAGGCAGCGGTGGGCGTGGTACTCGGCGGTCGAGTAGTCGCCGAGCGCCAAGTGCGCGGATAGGGCCAGGGAGTCCAACTC
>NZ_NEUB01000836.1 GCF_002910825.1 Streptomyces sp. SM1
GTAGAGCGCGTGGACCTTTCCGTCCCTGGCGGCAGGGTTGACCATGAGCGTGACGAACGGTTCGTCGCGGGTGGCGAGGAGGGCGTCGTGGATGCGGCGGGCGGTGCCGGTCTTTCGCCAGGTCGGGCGGACGCCGATCTCCTTCAGGGCCACGGCTGGGCGCTCGGTGTACTTCTCGGCCGGCGTCGGGCTGGTGCGCTGCCAGTAGCGGTCGCCGTGCTCGATGGTGTTGCCGTAGGCGTAGCCGATCGGGTGCCCGTCTGCGTATGCGAGGACGGCCGTGAGCCCGGCTCGGTGCCGTGTCGGTCCAGGCGTTCGCCGAACGCGGTGACGGCGTAGTTCGGCAGGTGGAGGAGTGGGGCGCGTACGTCGGCGTACACGTCGAGGAGGTCGCCGCGGGCGGTGTCGAGGGTGGTGAAGGTGCGCAGTTCGATGGCGGGCGCCGTGGTCATGCGGCCATCCTCCAGGTGGCGGTGTGCTCGGTCCAGGTCTGTGCGGTGGAGCTGCCCGGCGCGGTGGCGCGCAGTGCGGCCCCGAACTCCTGCAGCATGCGCGTGACCCGGGCGTGCTGGGTGGCGGCTTCGGCGGGGACCTACATCGCGGTGGCCGTGGCGGCGTCGGGGTCGCCCTGGGCGAGCTGGGCGTGGGCGAGCCGGGTCGTGGTGATGGCGCGGGACCGGACTATGTGGGGTCGGAGGGCGGACAGGCAGCGGTGGGCGTGGTACTCGGCGGTCGAGTAGTCGCCGAGCGCCAAGTGCGCGGATAGGGCCAGGGAGTCCAACTCGGCTTGGTCGTAGAAGGCGAGCATCCACACCGGCCGGTAGTCGGCGGGATTGGCGCGCAGCATGGCGTCCTGCGCCTGCTCGAAGGCACGGCGGGTGCCGGTGCGGTCCTGTGCCGTGCCGTGGATGGCGCCCTGGCGGGCCAGGCCGAGGGAGGCGAACAGGGGGTCTCGGCGGGTGAGGTGCAGGTTGCGGGCGACGTCGTTGGCGGCGAGTGCGTCGGCGGGTCGGCCCATGTGGCGGTACATGGTTCCCGCGTGGCTCCAGATGCGGAACTTGATCGCCTGGTCGCCGGACATCTCGGCGAGGGCCTGGGCCTCGCGCATGTGCGCCTTGGCGACGTCGTAGCGCCGACCGTCGATGGCGGCCCACATCGCGGAGGAGCGGAAGGCGGCTGCTGAGGCGTAGAGGTTGCTTCGTACCCGCTGGGTGGCGCTGCCCGCGTTCTGGAGATTGAGCGCCTCGTCGGCGAGAGCGGCTGCCCGCTGTTCGATGCCGAGTTGTCCGCCGTGGCGGTGGTCACTGGCGATGATCTCGGCGAAGCGCTTGTTCAGGCGGTTGACGTCGCTCATGCCGATACGGCGCGGCGATGCGGTGCCGGGTGCGGCTGCTGCGGCGGCAGCCGCCGCGATGCTGCCGACGAGGGTGCGGCGCTTCATGTCGGGGTCCTCCTGCTGTGGTGGGGCCGGGGTGGACGACGACCGGCCCCGTGGCACGAACCCTAAAGCGACGGCGGGTAGTCCGGTGACGTCCTCAAGTGCCTTGCGGGCAGCGGACTTTGGCCAGGTCACCGACTCTGTTGCTGAATTGCCTGCAGGGGTGCGGGGCGGCCCGGCATGATCGTTGGTGCGGTCGTTCTGTATGCCCCGGCCGTAGGGGGTCGGTGCGGTGTCCATGCGGCCGGGGGGATTGCCGCCCGTTCCTGAGCAGACCGCCAGGACGGCTCGCGCCGCCTTCCCCGGTGGCAGCCTGCCCATGCGCCTGCGTGACCACCTTGCCGAGGTCTTCGACGACGCGTTGTTCACCGATGCGTTTCCCAGCCGTGGGGCTCCCGCCCAGTCCCCGGCGCTGCTTGCCCTGGTGACGGTGCTGCAGTTCACCGAGAACCTCACCGACCGGCAGGCCGCGGACGCGTCACGGGACCGTCTTTCGTGGAAGTACGCGCTGGGCACGGAGCTGTCCGATGCCGGCTTCGACTTCTCCGCGTTGTCGAAGTTCCGTGCCCGGCTGGTCGGGCACGGCCTGGAACGGACGCTCTTCGACAGGCTCGTCGAGCACTGCCGCGAGGCCGGGCTGATCAAGGC
>NZ_NEUB01000837.1 GCF_002910825.1 Streptomyces sp. SM1
CCCCGCGGCCCACTCCTCCACCGCGCCGGCCCCGCGCCGCAGCAGCCGTGCCCCGCCGGTGACGTTCCCCCGCGCGGCATGGGTGAGGCCCACGGCGAGCTGGGCCAGCCCCCGCCACAGCTCCCGCTCCTCCTGGGGCCCCGACTTCCAGGCGTCCTCGAACACCTCGTGCGCGTGGAACGGCTTCCCCTCGTCCAGCAGCCGCTGCGCCTCCGCCACGCTCTCCTCCGGCCGCCGCACCATTCCCTCCGGCTGTCGGGGCACACCCTCCGTGCCGTACGGCAGGGGCCGTCCGAGTCCGTCACGGGGCCGCGCGTTGCGCGCCCGCCCCTCGGTGTCCCGGTCCCGCGCGGCGGACGTCCGGCGCGGGGAAGTACCGTCCATGCTTCCCATACGCCGATTGTCCCCCGCCCGACGCCGGCTTCGGAGCGGGCCCGGGTGTGGGGTAAAGTGATGCACGCGTGATCACGCGGTTCACCGCGCGTGAGCACACCGGGACGTGGCGCAGCTTGGTAGCGCACTTGACTGGGGGTCAAGGGGTCGCAGGTTCAAATCCTGTCGTCCCGACTTGCGGCACAGCAGGTCGTCGGGCCGTATCGGAGGACTCCGGTACGGCCTTCTCGCCATCCCGGGCCCGTGAACCGCGTCGTGATAGAAGCGGGCATGACCACTGTGCACCCGCCCTCCCGGCCGCCGGAGAGCCGATGACCGCCGGCATCGGCACCCCCGACCGCCGGGGCCGCACCGGACTCGACCGGACCGGCCGCGACCTCACCGGCAACCCGCGCGTGCGGGTCCGGGACGTGAAGCTGCTGTCCAGTCACTGGTACGTCGAGCGCACCACGACCTTCGACCTCCAGCGCGCCGACGGCACCTGGAGCACCCAGGAGCGCGAGACCCACGACCGCGGCAACGGCGCCACCATGCTCCTCTACGACACCGGGCGCGAAACCGTCCTCCTCACCCGCCAGTTCCGCTTCCCCGTCTACGTCAACGGCCACCCCGACGGTCTGCTGATCGAGACACCGGGCGGCCTGCTCGACGACGAGGACGAGCACCCGGAGGCCGCCGTACGCCGTGAGGTGGTGGAGGAGACCGGCCACACCATCGGCCCCGTCCAGCACGTGTTCGACGTCTATATGAGCCCCGGCTCGGTCACCGAACGCGTCGGTTTCTACGCCGCCGCCTACGGCCCCTCGACCCGCACCCACGAGGGCGGTGGCCTCGACGAGGAGGGCGAGGACATCGAGATCCTCGAACTGCCCTTCCGGGAGGCCCTGCGGATGATCCGCACGGGCGGGATCAACGACGCGAAGACCATCATGCTCCTCCAGTGGGCCGCCCTGGAGGGCCCGTTCGCGGGCGTCAGCGCAGGCTGACCCGG
Organism: Streptomyces sp. SM1; assembly: GCF_002910825.1. Lineage (GTDB taxonomy): Bacteria > Actinomycetota > Actinomycetes > Streptomycetales > Streptomycetaceae > Streptomyces > Streptomyces okerensis. Next base: position 1,385 of record NZ_NEUB01000837.1, read on the forward strand.
GCCGCCACCGGCAGGTGGTCGCTGCCGGTGGCGGGCAGGGCGCGGATGTGGTCGACGCTCGCCGAGCGGGCCATGACCTGGTCGATCCGGGCCAGCGGCAGGGCGGCGGGGAAACTGAAGGCGAAGCCCCGACGCGGCCCGCCCAGCCGCGAGGTCAGCGGGGCCAGCCCGCGGTCGTCGACCGTTCCGTTGAGGTCGCCCAGCAGGATCACCGTCTCCTGCCGCTCGGCGGCCACGGCCCGGCCCAGCCGGCCCGCGCTCTCGTCGCGGCGCGAGGACGCCAGGCCGGCCGCCCCCACCCGGATCGACGGCAGGTGCGCGACGTACGCCGCGATCTCGCCGTACGGCGTGTGCACCACGGCCCGCAGCCCACGGCTCCAGGGCTCCGTGATGTCCCGGGGCCTGATGTCCGTCGTCCGGGCGCCGCTGAGCGGATGCTTCGACCACAGCCCGACGGTGCCCCGGACCACGTGGTGCGGATAGTCCGCGGCGAGCGTCCTGCCGTAGACCGTCAGCGCCGGCGGCACCAGCTCCTGCAGCGCGATGAGATCGGGTCCCGCCCCGGCCAGGGCCCGGGCCGTGCCGGCCGGATCGGTGTTCTCGTCGCTGACGTTGTGCTGCACCACGACCAGGGATCGCGGTCCGGACGCCGCCCCGGGCAGCAGCAGCCCCCCGAAGAGGTACGTCCACGCCGCCGTGGGCAGCAGCAGCGCCAGCAGGGCGAGGGCCGAACGGCGCAGCAGTGCCAGGCCGAACAGCGGGACGACCGCCAGGCCCAGCCACGGCAGGAACACCTCGAGCAGACTGCCCAGCCGTCCCGGCGTGTTGGGCACGAGTGCGTGGCACACCAGCAGCCCGGCCGTCAGCACCGCGAGCAGGGCGGGCACCCGCCCCCGCGTCCACACCCGGCGGCCCCGCGAAACGGCCGTCCTCCCCGCCGCCGTCACACCGCCGCCCTCCCGCTCCGTCCGTGCCCCGTCCGCCCGGCTCGTCGTACAGGACGAACCGCGAGGTGAATTCAGGTTCCACCGGGGACGGGGAAGACGGTGCCACACCCTTGACCTGGAGTGCTCTTCAAGAGGAAGACTCCCGTCCCGTGCCCCGACGACGGGGTGTGAACCGGGAGGAATCCGTGATGAGGTACCGCACCATCGGCACCGGCCCGCACAGCCGCCGCGTGAGCGTCCTGGCGCTCGGCGCGATGCTGTTCGGGTCGGTGACCGACGAGAGGACCGCCTTCGCCCTGCTCGACCGCTACGTGGAAGCCGGCGGCAACTTCATCGACACATCCGACAACTACGCCTTCTGGACCGACGGCGGCCAGGGCGGACAGAGCGAGGAACTGCTCGGCCGCTGGCGGCGCAGCCGGGGGGCCGGGGACGACCTCGTCTTCGCGACCAAGCTCGGCGCACGGCCCCTCGCTCCCGGCACCAGCTACATCGACAACCCCGAGGGCCTGTCCGCGAAGGTGATCCGGGAATCGTCCGAACGCAGCCGCGACCGGCTCGGACTGGAGCGGCTCGACCTGCTGTACGCGCACATCGACGACCCCGCCGTCCCGCAGCGGGAGACGGTCGAGGCCTTCGCGGCCCTCGTCGCCGAGGGCACCGTGGGGCTGCTCGGCGTGAGCAACCAGGCCGTGTGGCGGGTGGAGCGGGCCCGCGCGCTCGCGGCGGCCGCCGGACTGCCCGGCTACGAGGTCCTGCAGTACCAGCACAGCTATCTGCGCCCCCGCTCCGACGTCCCCGAGGACCTCTTCCCCGACGGCGGTCTCGGCCACGCCGGAGCGGAAACGGCCACCTACCTCCGGGCCGAGCCCGGGCTCACCCTGGTCGCCTACTCGCCGCTGCTCAGGGGCGCCTACGCCCACCCCGGACGGCTGCCCCACGACTACGACCACCCGGGCACCCCGGCCCGCCTCGCGGTGCTGCGCGAGGTCGCCCGGGAGACGGGGGCGACGCCCGGACAGGTCGCGCTGGCCTGGCAGTTCGGCCACGAACTGCCGGTCGTTCCGCTGGTGGGGGTGTCCTCCCTGACGCAGCTGGAGGAGAACCTGGCGGCGGTGGACCTGGAACTGTCGCCGGAGCAGCGGGCCCGGACGGACGCGGCGCACTGACCTCCGGCCGGCGCCTCAGGACCTGACCAGCAGCTGGAAGTCGAACGAGTACCGGGACGCACGGTAGATGTGGGTGCCGTACTCCACCGGACGTCCGGTGTCGTCGTAGGCCGTGCGCTGCATGGTGAGCAGGGCGGCGCCCTCCTTCTCGTCGAGCCGGGCGGCCTCCTGCGCGGTGGCCGACCGGGCACCGACGGTCTGGCGTGCGCTGTGCAGGGTGATGCCGGCCGTGCGCAGCATCCGGTACAGGCCGGTCGCCTCCAGGCGGGCGCTGTCCAGGTCCAGCAGGCCCGGGGGGAGGTAGTTGCCGAGCAGGGCGACCGGCTGGCCGTGGGTGCGGCGCAGGCGTTCCAGCAGGACCACCTCGCCGCCCTCGGCCAGCCCCAGGGCGGCCGCGACGCCCGCGGGCGCCGGAACCGTCTCGTTGCGGACCACCTGTGTGGTCGGTCCCTGGCCGGCCGCCTCCAGGTCGTCGTAGAGGCTGCTCAGCTCCAGGGGGCGCCGGACATGGCTGTGCACCACCTGCGTACCCACCCCGCGCCGCCGGACGAGCAGCCCCTTGTCGACGAGGGACTGGATGGCCTGGCGGACGGTGGGCCGGGACAGGCCCAGCCGCACCGACAGATCCACCTCGTTGCCCAGCAGGTTGCCCGGGGCGAGGACACCGTGCTCGATCGCCGCCTCCAGCTGCTGCGCCAGCTGGTGGTACAGCGGTACCGGACTGCCCCGGTCCAGGGCGAAGTCCAGCGTGCTCAGCGCGGGTTCGGCCGCGGCACGTGCGCGGTCGCCGGTCTTCGCCATGGAACGTATCTCCCTCTTGGGGCTCGTAGGAGCGCGGACGGTGCGGACGGGGTTCAGAGGTGGCGGCGGCGTCCGGCGACCTGGGATGCGTACCGTTCGCGGGCCAGGACCGCGGCCTCGCGGGACGCCACCTCGGCCACCGGCACGTCCCACCAGGCCTCGGCCGGTGGGGCGGTCGGCGCCGGGTCGGTCTCGACGTACACACAGGCCGGACGGTCGCAGTCGCGGGCCTCGGCCAGCGCGTTCCGCAGTTCGCCCACTGTCCTGGCCCGCAGCACCCGCATGCCCAGGCTGGCCGCGTTCGCGGCGAGGTCGACGGGCAGCGGTGCGCCGGTGAAGGTCCCGTCGGCGGCCCGGTGACGGTAGGCGGTGCCGAAGCGTTCGGCGCCCACCGACTCCGACAGGCCGCCGATGGAGGCGTACCCGTGGTTCTGGATCAGGACCAGCTTGACCGGCAGGTTCTCCTGGACGGCCGTGACGATCTCCGTCGGCCCCATCAGATAGGTGCCGTCGCCGACCAGCGCCCAGACGGGGGTGCCGGGCGCGGCCTGCTGGACACCCAGCGAGGCGGGGATCTCGTAGCCCATGCAGGAGTAGCCGTACTCCAGGTGGTACTGGCGGGGGCTGCGGGCGCGCCACAGCTTGTGCAGGTCGCCGGGGAGCGAACCGGCCGCGTTGATCACCACGTCCTCGTCGCCGACCACCGCGTCGAGCGCGCCGACCACCTGCGTCTGGGTCGGTACGGCGCTGTCGTCGTCGGCCCGGTAGGCGGCCTCGACGACCCGCTCCCAGCGCTCCTTGCCGGCCCGGTACTCCGCCTCGTACGACTCCTCCACGCGGTGTCCGGCCAGTGCCTCGGTGAGCCGCTCCAGACCGGTCCGCGCGTCGCAGACCAGCGTGCGCGCCGCCAGCTTGTGGGCGTCGAAGCCGGTGATGTTGAGGTTGAGGAAGCGCACGTCCGGGTGCTGGAAGAGGGTGCCGGAGGCGGTGGTGAAGTCGGTGTAGCGGGTGCCGACGCCGATCACCAGGTCGGCGGTGCGGGCGAGGTCGTCGCTCACCGCCGTCCCGGTGTGGCCGATGCCTCCGAGGTCGGCGGGGTGGTCGTGGCGCAGGGAGCCCTTGCCGGCCTGGGTGGAGGCGACCGGGATGCCGGTGGCGTCCGCCAGCGCCCGCAGCGCGTCCTCGGCCTCGCTGTGGTGGATCCCGCCGCCCGCGACGATCAGCGGCCGCCGTGCCGCCCGTACGGCCGCCACGGCCGCCGACAGCTCCACCGGGTCCGGGGCGGGACGCCGTACGGACCACACGCGTTCGGCGAAGAACTCCTCCGGCCAGTCGTACGCCTCCGCCTGCACGTCCTGCGGGAGGGCCAGCGTGACCGCGCCGGTCTCGGCCGGGTCGGCGAGCACCCGCATGGCGTTCAGCGCGGAGGGGATCAGCGCCTCGGGGCGGGTGACGCGGTCGAAGTACCGCGACACCGGCCGCAGTGTGTCGTTGACCGACACATCGGCCTCCACCGGGTGTTCCAGCTGCTGGAGCAGCGGATCGGCGGCGCGCGAGGCGAAGTAGTCGCCGGGCAGCAGGAGGACGGGCAGCCGGTTGACGGTGGCGAGGGCGGCGCCGGTGACCAGGTTGGTCGCGCCGGGGCCGATGGAGGTCGTCACCGCCTGCGCGGAGAGCCGGTTCAGCTGACGGGCGTAGCCGACCGCCGCGTGCACCATCGCCTGCTCGTTGCGGCCCTGGTGGTAGGGCATCACGTCCGCGTGCTCGACGAGCGCCTGCCCGATCCCGGCCACGTTGCCGTGACCGAAGATGCCCCAGGTGCCCGCGACCAGCCGGCGGCGCGCGCCGTCGCGTTCGGTGTACTGGACGGACAGGAACCGCACCAGGGCCTGGGCGGTCGTCAGCCGGCGGGTGGTGGCGCTCATGCGGACCTCTCCGGTGCGGTGTAGAGGGGGAGTCGGGGGTCGACGCCCTGGTCCTGCCAGGTGTCGCGGATCCAGGCGTGGCCGGGGTGGTCGCAGATCAGCCAGGCGCGTTCCTCCCCGGGCCCCGCCATGACGTTGAGGTAGTACATGTGGTGGCCGGGTACGGCCATGGACGGGCCGTGCCAGCCGTCCGGGATGAGGACGACGTCACCGTCGCGCACCTCCGCCAGCACGTCCGTGTCCCGGCCCGGACCGGAGGGGGAGACGCGCTGGTAGCCGAGGCCCGGGGTGCCTCCGTGGCCGGCGAACTCGAAGTAGTAGATCTCCTCCAGCACGGACTCCTCGCCCGGCCGGTGCTCGTCGTGCTTGTGCGGCGGGAAGGACGACCAGTTGCCGCCGGGGGTGAGCACCTCGACGGCGATCAGCCTGTCGCATTCGAACACGCCTGCCGCGCCGAAGTTGTTGACCTGCCGTGAGCAGTTCCCGGTGCCGCGCAGCTCGACGGGCACGCCGGAGGCGGGCCCGTAGCGGGCGGGCAGCCGGCGGGTGCAGCGGGCGCCGGTGAGCGCGAACCGGCCGCCGCCGGCCGAGGACACGCTCGCGCGCGCGTCGCGCGGGACGTAGGCGAAGTCGGTCACTCCGTCGAACACGCTGGAGCGGCCGGTGAGTCCGAAGGTGTCGTGGCCGTGGCCGTCGTCCACGGCGACCGTGCAGCCGCCGCTCAGCGGCAGCACGATCCACTCGCTCCCGCCGGCGTCGAAGGTGTGCGTGCCGCCCGGCGGCAGCTCCAGGACGCGCAGACTCGTGTAACCCCAGCCGGCGGACTCGGGGGTCACGTCGACGACGTAAGGGCCGGAAACGGCCTTGCCCGCGGGAAGGTGATACGTCATGCGGTGCCTCTCGTCTTCGTACGGGCCGGTCACAACAGTCCGACGGCCGTGTCGACCGCCGCCTCCACACTGCCCTCGGCCGGATAGAGCAGCGAGCGGCCGACGACCATCCCCTGCACGGTGGGCAGCCGCAGCGCCTTGCCCCACCGCTCGTACGCCGCCTCCTGGTCGCCGACCTCGCCGCCGAGCAGCACGACGGGCAGCGTCGAGGTCCGCAGCACCTCCGCCATGTCGTCGACGTCGTCGGTGACGGGGAGTTTCAGCCAGGTGTAGGCGGAGGTGCCGCCCAGTCCGGAGGCGATGGCGATGGAGCGGGTGACGGCCTCGGCGGACAGGTCGTTGCGCACCCGGCCGTCCACCCGGCGGGAGACGAACGGCTCCACGAACACCGGCAGCCGGCGCTCGGCCATGGCGTCGACGGCGCGGGCGGAGGACTCCAGGGTGGTGAGTGACCCGGGGTCGTCGTAGTCGATCCGGACCAGCAGCTTGCCGGCGTCGAAGCCCAGCCGGGCGATGTCCTCGGCGCGGTGGCCGGTGAAGCGGTCGTCCATCTCGAAGGACGCGCCGGCCAGGCCGCCGCGGTTCATCGAACCCATGACGACCTTGTTCTCCAGCGCCCCCAGCAGCAGCAGGTCCTCCAGGATGTCGGCGGTGGCCAGCACCCCGTCCACTCCCGGCCGGGACAGCGCGATGCAGAGACGTTCCAGCAGGCCGGCGCGGTCCGCCATGGCCAGCCGCCGTTCGCCGATGCCGAGCGCGCCCCGGGCGGGGTGGTCGGCGGCCACGATCAGCAGCCGGCCGCTGTCGCCGATCAGC
>NZ_NEUB01000838.1 GCF_002910825.1 Streptomyces sp. SM1
GGACCTGAGCGGCCGCTGCCGCCGGCCGGAGGGGCGTCTCGTGCGGGGCCATGTCGCGCTGCTGGGCGAGCAGATCCAGCGGCAGCAGGACGACGACGCCGGTGCCGCCGCGGGACGAAGGACGGTAGCTGACGCTGATGCCGTACTTGGCCGCGAGCCGCCCCACGACGGCCAGGCCGAGCCGGGTGCCCTGCAGCGAGGCGAGGTCGGTGACGCGGCCGGCCACGGCCTCCTCGGCGCGGCGCATCGCCGCGTCGGCCATCTTCAGGCCACTGTCCTCGATGGTGACGACGATGCCCGCGCTGCGGTCCTCGACATAGACGTGCACCTCGTCGATGGGCGGTGAGAAGTTCGCCGCGTTGTCCATCAGTTCGGCGAGCAGATGCATCACGCCTTCCGCGGCGAAGCCGGAGACCGCGGCGCGGGTGGAGCAGTGCAGGCGCACCCGCTGGTATGCGGCGATGCGGCCGACGGCACCGCGCAGGATGCTCTCCATCACGATCGGCTTGTTCCAGGCGCGGCTGGACCTGCCGCCCATGAGCAGGGCCAGCCGGTCGGTCATCAGGCCCAGTTGGGAGGTGCCGTGGTCCAGCTTCAGCAGGTCTCCGAAGACCTCCTCGCCGTGCCGCTCCTGCATGTCCCGCAGGTCGGCGAGCATCCTCACGGCCTTGGCCTGGACCCGGCTGAGCGCCTTGGCGGACGCGGCCTGGGCCGCGGCGGCGCGCCGCTCGCTGTGGGCGAGTTCACGGACGAACGCCTCGGCCGGGGTGCGCAGCGCCGGCAGTCCGGGCAGTTCGATCTCGGCGAGTACGGTGTCGGCGGACCGCCCGTCGCGCAGCCGGGCCACCGCCGCGGGCATCGTCTCCTGCGTGAGCCGCTGCAACTCCCCGAGGGTCCGCTCCAGTTCGTGCCGGGTCTTGCGGTACTCGTCCTCCAGTACGGCCGCCCTGTGGACGTCCTCCTCGACGGCGGTGGCGAACGCGTGCGCGAGCCGCCGCAACTGCGGGTCCGACTGCGGCGGCATGCCGGCCAGTACGTCGGACGCGCCGGCGCCCTCCCGCAGTCGTTCGGCCACGACGGGCAGCGTGGCACCGGCCAGTTGGGAGATCTCGGCCGACCGCCGGGCGGCCTCCGCCCCGAGACGGACCTTCTCCGCCTCCTGCCGGGCGGCCGCCGTCCGGGCCCGGTGGACGAGCCGGTGGCCGACGAGGACGGTGACGGCCACGCACACCCAGGCGGCGACCACCACGGTCAGGGCCCAGGTGAAGGCGTCGGACGGTGCCAGGGCGAGCGCCGCGCCGCCGGTGGCGGCACTCGTCACCAGCACGGCCGATAGCACGGCGAACGAGGTGCGCGGCGCCCCCACCGGTTGATGCTGGCTGGGTGAAGCAGGCACTGGCATGGAGCGGTCCCTCGGTCCGTGAGTGCAGGGGATTCGGGGCGGCGGCACAGCGGCCGCGGGCCGGAGAAGAGGTCAGCCGACAGGAGGGCGATCCTCCGGCCACGTACGGCTCATGCTAGTCACGCCGCTGTGCGCGAAGGCGCCGCCGACTGCATACTCCGTCGGCAATCCGGGTTTCGTCGTGAACCCATCGCTCGTAGGTCCCGCCGTGATAGACGACGGCACGCCAAGCGGGACCGGCCGACGTGGTGAAAGACCCGAGCACGGCACTGACGGAACGTCATATTGCTTCACTCGCAGGCCACTTACTGACCTGATCACCCCTACGAGCGACCGGTTTTCGGCCAACTCTGCACGCACGCAACCCTTATCGAGTATCGGCCATGACGGCGACCCGGGTGTGGAGGTGTGGAAATGCCGCTGATCGTGAATGTTCCGTGACAGGATCCCGGTGGCACACTCCGGCCGAGCGCTCGTTCACCTGCCGAGGGCCGGTGGCGGAAGAGCGTCGGTGTACGCGTTCACCGGTTCGGCGGTCTTCTCCACGGACCGGGCGTCGAGCGCGGCGGGAGCGGAGCCCGTGCCGAGGGTTCCGCCGGGATGCCAGGCGCCCGTGACCGTCACCCAGGTGTCGGCGGCGGGGGCCGGGGCGCCGTGCACCCGCACCTTCACGGACCGGGCGTCCGCCGCGCAGCAGGAGATCATGATGCGCGTCAGGAACCAGCCGCCGCCCTGCCCGGCGGACGTGACGAAGCCGGTCATCCGGACCGTACGCCCCCCGATGGCCCCCGTACGGTCCTGCCGCACGCGCCGGGTGAAGTCGGACAGGGTGATCGGCAGCGGCGAGGTCGCGGGCAGCGGATCGAAGTCGTCCTCGTGGGTGACGGCCACTTCGGCCGGCTCGCGCGAGGCGGTGTACGCGCCGAGGGCGGGCGGGGCGTAGAGGAGCAGGCTCAGCGCCGGGAGGAACAGCAGCCACGCCGGACGGGGCACGGAGGAGTGCTGGTGCCCGTGGCCGCCGTCACCGTGGCCCGTGTGCCCGCCGTCCTCGCGCCGCCGTAGGGAGGACACCGCGTCCGTCAGGCCGAGGAGGATCAGCAGGACCCCGGAACCGATGAGCAGCGGACGCATCCCCTCCTTGACGTAGCGCAGGTACAGGTCGCCGAAGAGGGCGATGCGCAGCAGGCCGGCACCGCTGAGCAGGAGCAGGACCGTCTGCAACGGGCGTCTCACAGCAGGGCTCCTCCGATCAGCACGCTGGACAGGACCGCCACGACCGCCGTGGCGGCGGAGAACCGGAGGGCGAAGGCCCGGCCGAACGTGCCCGCCTGAAGGGCGATCAGCTTGAGGTCGACCATCGGACCGACCACCATGAACGTCAGCCGCGCGACCGGCGAGAACCCGCTCAGCGAGGCCGCCACGAACGCGTCCGCCTCCGAGCACACCGACAGCACGATCGCCAGCCCGGCCAGGAACAGCACCGACAGCCAGGGCGAACCGGAGAACGCGTCCAGTACGGACCGGGGCACCGCCACATTGAACGTGGCCGCCGCCATCGCGCCCAGCACCAGGAAACCGCCCGCATGCAGGAAGTCGTGCCGGAAACCGTCCCGGAACTCCCGCCACCGGCTGCCACCCGGCTGATGCCCGCCGTGTCGCACACCGGCACGCAGCCACTCCGCCCGCCCCAGCCAGAGCCACAGCCAGCCCATCACCGACGCCGCGGCCAGGGAGGCCAGCAGCCGGGCCACGACCATCCCCGGCTGTCCCGGGAACGCGACCGCGGTGGCGGTCAGCACGACCGGGTTGACCGCGGGCGCCGACAGCAGGAACGCGAACGCGGCCGCCGGAGTCACACCGCGGCCGATCAGACTGTTCGCCACCGGCACGGACGCACACTCACAGCCCGGCAGCACGACTCCCGCCACACCCGCCACCGGCACGGCGAGCACCGGCCTGCGCGGCAGTATCCGGCTGAACACCCGTGCCGGCACGAACGCGTTGATGGCGCCGGACAGGGCCGTGCCCAGCAGGAGGAAGGGCAGCGCCTGCACGGTCACGGCGAGACAGACGGTCCGCCACGCCTCCATCGCCGGTGTCTCCATCCACCGGCCCCCGAAGTAGAGCACCACGCCGGGGACGGTGGCCGCCGCCAGCAACAGGAGGGGCCAGGGCAGGGGCAGGTCGTAGCCCCCGTCGTCCCGCTCGGTGCCTTCGGCGATCTCGGGCCGTTCTTCCGTTTTCCGCAACACCCACTCCGTCTGCCGCACGCCCGGGTCATCACAGCGGGCACCGACGAAGGATATTAGTTTTCATTATCATTCAGTGTCATCACCGGTACGGTGCGACGGCGATCACTGCCCGCCGCCGGTGAGCCACGCGGTCGGGTCCGTGTACTGGCCGTCCAGGAGCACCTCGAAGTGGAGATGCGGGCCGGTGGACAGGCCCGTCGAGCCGACGAACCCGACGGGACGGCCGGTCGTCACGCTCTGGCCGGTGGTCACCTGGAGGGCGGACAGGTGGCTGTACGTGGTCTCCAGCCGCTTTCCGTCGACCGTGCCGTGGTCGATCACCACGCGGTAGCCGTAGGCGGGGGTCAGGCCGGCGAAAGCCACCCGTCCCTCCCATGCCGCGGACACGGGGGCCCCTGCGGCGCGCCGAAGTCGACGCCCGTGTGGAGTTTGGTGACCCCGGTCAGCGGGTGCGCGCGCGAACCGAAGGGCGAGGTCACGGTGAGCGCGGTGACGGGCGGTGTCAGCAGCGCGCCGGCGGCCCGTCCGTTGTCCTGTTCGGGGTTCTGCCGGACCAGGGCGTCGTGCTGCGGCAGCCGCTTCCTCACCCCGGCGACGAACGCGCGGGCCGGAGCCGGGATCTTCCCGGCCTCCTTGACCTGGTCCGCCCCGGCCACGTACGCGGCGAGCGTGAGGTCGGCGACGTCACCGTTGACGGTGCCCTTGGTGCGCAGCGCGGTCATCTTCTCCGCCGGGGAGCAGTCCTGCCGCCCCAGCGCCATGATCGCGTCCGCCACGTCGCGCGGTGAGGACGTGCCGTTGCCGTCGTCGTCCCGGCCCCAGGTCTTCCAGCCGGCCTCCGTGAAGCGGGCGACGCCCTGCTCGGCCAGGCTCGCGGTGTCGTCCTGCCACCCGGACAGCTGGTCGATGTGCGCGGCGAGAAGCGCGGGCGTGACGCCCGTACAGTCCGCGGTCGCCCTGCGCAGCCAGGGGACGTACGAGCCGTCCACGTTGCTGACGGCCGACTGGCCCGGCACGGGGCCGGGCGCCGAGGCGGCATCGAGGCCACCGGTCAGGGAGAGAAAGGCGAAGACACCGGTGAGCGTCACCAGGCTGGGCAGCACGATCAGCGTGAAGGGGCCGGGTCCGCGACGACGGCGCGCCCGGCCGCCGGCCGCACCCTTGGCTTCGGACCCCGCGGCCGGTGACCCCGTGGCGGCGGGTTCCGCGGCCGGTGCCCCCGTGGCTCCCGGCCCCGTGGTGGGCTCCTGCGGTTCGGGGTGCGCCGTACCGTCGTCCGTGTACGCGTCTCGCGTGGCGTCGTTCCCGGTCGTCCCCGGCACGAGGGGGTACGCCGCCTCGTCCCTGTCCTCGGTCACGTGCCGGGCCGGCTCCATGAGGGCGTCACGGCAGGGCGTGCTGTCGGCGGGATGTATCGGCTCACGCCCCGACGCTAGCGAGCCCGGGCCGCACCGTCACCAGTCGCGAGGACAGGGTGAACTGCCCGATGGGGCAGTGCCGTTGCCCAGGGCGACGGGGCCTGCCGGCAGGTGGACGGTGGACGGGCCGGGCCGGCCCTCTGCATCGATTCCCCCTCCCGCACCGCCGTTTCCCCTCGCCGGGAGGCCCGGGTGGGCGGATGCGGGACCGGTCGGGCCGGTGGGCGCGCGGTACGCGTGGCTTCGGAGACAGCCGGCGTCATGTCGATGCTCCGTCCGTGCCCGGCGACGTCGCTGCCTCCTGTGGCGCGGAAGGGTCCCCGGCGTCTCCAACCGGTGACGTGGCAGCCCCGCGCCGACCGTTCCCCCCAGGGACATTGCCCACAGCCGTGCCCATGGCGCGGAGCGAGGTCAGTCGTCGGCGGCGGCCACCAGCTTGCGCACGTTCTCGACGCTGCCACAGCCCGACTCCAGATACTGCGCGCGCGCCTTCCGGAAATCCTGCCCCAGTTCGGCACGGCGGTCATCGCCGACGTTCGCCCGGGCATCGTTGAGCAGGGTCCGCTCTTCCTCGTCCGCGTGGTGGTTGACCGCCGTGACCAGCTCTTCGAGTTTCTCCTCCCACTCCTCGGAAGCGGTGTCGTCCACCTCCAGCAGCGCGAGCAGCGCTTCATTGGCTTCGTGATGCTCGTGGACGCCGTGGTCGACATCCTCGCCGTCGACCTTCTTGTACCGGCGCAGCGCCGGGTAGACCTTGTCCTCCTCGGCGGAGGCATGTGCGATGAGCAGACCGGCGAACTCCTCCAGAGCGGCGGCACGGTCCGCTTCGGCATTGCGCAGGGTGCGGAAGAGGTCCTCCATACGGCGGTGGTCCCGGAGGATGAGCTCGACGACGTCGGTGGACGGCACAGTGACTCCCTGACTGCGTGTGACGGGCATTCGAACGCGCGGATACCCGGGTTCCCGCCGATGAGACGTACCGGCCGGCGTGCCACCCCGCGTGCGGCGCGCTCCGCGAACGCGGCCGGCCCCTGAACGATCGAGAAGGGACACCGACGCGGGTCAGAGACCCCTCACCGGGCGAAGCCACGGAGAGCGGCAGACGAGTCGGGCGGTCCGCGTGGGTGACGGTCCTGGCCGTTCGGTGTGGAGATCACCGCGCGGCCAGGTCCCGCACCGCGGCCCTGTCGCTCCGGGCGGTGCCCGGTTGATCCGGACTCGAGGCCGTCGCAGCCGCTGTGTTCGGCCGACGCTCAGAACCGGGCACGGCCGTCGCCCGGTTACGGCGAAGGCGTCGGGGTGACCGCCATACGGTCCAGTTCACCCATGGCACGGACGAAATCGCTCCGGTCCGACGTCTGGAACCGCTTGAAGAACCAGTCGGGCACCCGGACCTGCCGGAGGCGGGTCTGCAACAGGACGTCCTGGATCTGCCGGGCGAGCTGCAGAAGTACGGGAACGTCCTCGGCCGGCCTGCCCCGGGAGACGTGTCCGCGCATCTCGTCCATGAGCACCGTGTGGGCGTGCTCACGGGCCGCGGCGACCTCCCGCTGGGACGCGGCGGTGTCCATCCCCAGAAGCAGGAGTCCCAGGGAGGGGACGAACCAGTGCAGCAGCAGATCGGAGACGGTCATGGACCGGGCCAGGCCCAGCCCGACGCCTGCCGCGGCCCAGAACAGCAGCCCGCACGACACGGCGGTGGCGTAGCGACGACGGACCCTGGCACCCCAGCCGAGGCACTGCATCTGGCACGCGAGAACATCCAGCGGCCGGCTGAGCGCGGTGGCTTCGAAGAAGTAGTCGTGCAGCAACGACTCGGGGGCCTTGTACCGCTGGGCGACCCGGCCCACCTCATGGGAGGGCAGTACGGTGCCGCCCGCGAGGACGGTGTTCCAGGGCAGTCGGAGGAGGCTGACGTCGAACATCTCCTGGAAGAGGGCGGCACGACGCATCTCCCTGGCCGCCCACAGCCGTGCGCCCGCGGCGTAGGCGAGCGCCCACAGCAGGCCGAGGAGCGTGCCCGGTGTCTTCAGTACGGGCGCGAACACACCGGCCACCCCCAGGCCGGCCAGCAGGGTCGAGAGCGCGATGTGTGACGACGCGAGCCTCTTGGCCCGGCGGTGCGACACGGAGGCGGCTTTGAGGAGCTGCAACAGCTCCGGGTCGTTCTGCCGAGCCAGGATCGAAGTGTCTGCTGCTGCCCCCACGGCATCCCCCCGGCGGGTGTGTGAGCGGCCGACTCCGACGGTGGGCCGGCCACGGCTGAGAACATGCCCGGTACCGAGCGGGGCCATGCGTCACTCATAAGGGATCAGCGCGATACAGCGGGTCACAGATCCCAGACTTCGATCCGTCCCTCGCTGCCGAGCATCGCGATCAGCAGACCGTCGCGGGAGATGGCGATGTCGTTGTACGTGCCGGACTGCCGGAGCTGGGTTCCTCCGTCGACCGTGGGGGTGGAGAGCCGTCCCCGCCTCAGCCAGAACAGCGTGCCCGCCTCCGTGCACACCAGACGCATCCGTTTCGCACCCATCGCCTCACGGCTCTCCCGGTCGGTGAGGACACGGCGGTAGACCTCCCGCCCGTCATCGGTACGCCACACGACGACCTCCTCGAACGTCACGCACCCGACATGACCGGCAGTGCGGCGTCGCCGCGAGGTACCCGGAAGCGGACCGTGTCGCCGTCGACGCTCACCTCGCTCGCGCCGGTCAGCCGCCCGGCGACGTCGGCCGCCTCCGCGGCCTGGTCGGTCACCTCGATGGTGATCGCGTCGCCGGCGACCCGGGCCTTGAGGGCGTCGGGGGTTCCCTCGGCGACGATCGTGCCGTGGTCGGTGACGAGGATCCGGTCACACAGCGCGTCGGCCTCGTCAAGGTAGTGGGTGGTGAGGAAGACGATCGTGCCCTGCTCGGAGCGCAGGCGGCGGACGTGCTCCCAGAGGTTGGCACGGCTCTGCGGGTCGAGGCCGGTGGTGGGCTCGTCGAGGAAGACGAGCGTCGGTTCGTGGACGAGTCCGAGCGCGATGTCGAGCCGGCGGCGCTGACCGCCGGAGAGCGTCTTGACGGGGCGCTGGTCCAGGCCGGCGAGGTCGAGCCGCTCGGCGAGCGGGGCTCCGCGCCGTTTGGCCTCGGTGCGGGACAGGCCGTAGAGCCGGGCCTGGAGTTCGATCTCCTCGGCGACTCTGGACTCGGGCCAGGTGGCGCCGCCCTGGTGGACGCAGCCGATCCTGCGCCGCACGCCCTGGGGGTCCGTCAGCAGGTCGCAGCCGACCACGGTGCCAGTTCCGCCGGTGGGGCGCAGCAGGGTCGTGAGCATCCGTAAGGTCGTGGTCTTGCCCGCTCCGTTGGGGCCGAGGAAGCCGACCACCTCCCCGGGCGCCACGTCGAAGTCGATGCCTTTGACCGCTTCGACATCCTGGCCGCGCACGGTGAACCGGCGGGCGAGACCTCGCACTGTGATCATGAAATCCTTCTCTCGGCCCGGCAGTCGCCCGGCCGACTCGCGGCGCCCGGCCGGGATGCCGACGTCGGCGCGCGGCTCGTCAGGACTGGCCATCGGCCGCCGCCTGGTACTCGGCGAGGCGCTCCTGCGCCTCGGCCATGTCCTCGGCGGTCGGGGCGTCGTCCTGGGTGAGCTTGACGCGCCAGTAGCCGCTGAAGTCGATCGCGCGCTTGTCGAGCCCCCGGTCGTTGACCAGGTGACGGCGCAGGGTCCGGACGACGCCGGCCTCACCGGCCAGCCAGACGAAGGGGCGCCCGGGCGGGAACTCGGCGCCGCGGACGGCGTCGATGAGGGCTTCGCTGCGGCCGGCCGGAGTACCGTCGCGGTGCAACCAGTGCAGGGTGACGTCGCCCGCCGTCTGGAAAGTCTGCTGCTCAGCCTGGTCGGCGACCTCGATGTAGACCTGGGCGCGGGCCCGCTCGGGCAGGGCTTCCAGCAGGGTGCCGATGGCGGGCAGCGCCGTCTCGTCGCCGGCGATCAACAGCCAGTCGGCGGAGGTGATCGAGTCCGTCAGGGCGACCGGTCCGGTGTAGATCGCGGAGGGGCCGACCATGCCGAGCCGGTCTCCGGGGCGGGCGGCACCGGCCCAGGCGCTGGCGGGGCCGTTGTCCCCGTGCAGGACGAAGTCGACCTCGACGGTGTTCGTCCCGGGCACCCGCCGGCGCAGGGTGAAGCTGCGCATCCAGGGCCGCTCGTCCTCCGGAATGGCCAGAAATGCCTGGTACCAGCCCGTCGCGTCGTCGCTCTGCTCCGGTACGACGGGCCGCTCCTGGCCGGGCCGGGGGAAGCAGAGCTTGAGCTGCTGGTCCGGGGTCAGGCCGACGGAGTCTTCGAGGTGGTCGGCCTCGAACGTCACGCGGGCCATCCGCGGTGTGATGCGTGTGATGTCGGTGACCTGGATGAACGTGACGGGGAGCTCTGCCATCGGAAACCTTCCACGAACGTACGGGCATACCGGGGCGAGTAGCCGCCCAGCTGGTATCTTTACAGCGTAAAGAGTTACGCTGGCGAGGTTACTTTATGCTGTAAGGAGTTGCAAGGTGGTTGTTTTCGCCGGACAAGGCGATGCCCGCCGATCCATGTCCCTGCTCTGGCGATCGGCCGAACCCGGGGGGGCCGCTCTCAAACCCGGCTCCAAACCCGGCCCTAAACCCGGACTCGACGTGGACACGATCGTGGCCGCGGGTATCGCGGTGGCGGACGAAGAGGGCATGGCAGCCCTGTCCATGCGGGCGGTCGGGACCCGGCTCGGGCGGACCGCCATGGCGCTCTACACGTACGTGCCGAGCAAGAGCGAACTGGTCGACCTCATGCACGACCGGGTGCTGGCCGAACTGCCCACGGAGTACGACACGAGCGCGGGCTGGCGGCCGGCGATCACCGAGTGGGCCGGCGACGCCTGGGCGTTCTATCTGCGCCACCCCTGGGTGCTCCAAGTCTCGCAGGCCCGACCCGTGCTCGGACCGAACGAGTACGCGCGACTGGAGACGGTGGTGCGGATCCTGGGCGGAATCGGCCTGGAACCCCTGCGCGTCAGACGGGTCATCGCGGTGTTGTTCCAGTTCGTGCGGGGCATGGCCCTGGTCGCGACGGAGCACCGGCAGGCGGCGCCGGAGACCGGGGTGCCCGACGAGGAGTGGTGGGCGCAGCGGTCCGCGCTGCTCTCGGAGTTCGCACCCGACTTCACCGAACACTTCCCCGCGCTCGCGGCCCTGGAGTCGACCGCGAGCCTCGCCGCCATGACCGAGGCGGAGGCGGGCGGCGCCGCGTCGCACATGGAGCAGGAGGCGAGGGAGGCGTTCCGGGTGGGCCTGGGGCTGATCCTCGACGGCGTCGAGGCGGCGGTGCGGACAGACTCCGACGGCACGCTCCACGCCTCGGCCGACACCCTCTGACGGGGTCGTGCGGGCCCGGGCGGGCCCGCACGATCCGGCACCTGCCGCACTCCCGAAGCGGTCGGTCTCGAAGCCGATTGAACCCCAATCGGCCAACCCCGGCCGGAAATGTTCATTGAGTCTTTCCCGGTAAGCGCCCGTCGCTCGCTGTGATCGCGATGCTTGCGCTGCGGCCCGTGCGGTCCCCAAGTCCGGGCAGACGTAAGGCCCCTGGTAGGAACGATCTTGCGACGGATTGTTCTGACCGAGGGGCCTCACGTGCCGACCAGTGTCACATACACCGCGGTGCTCGATGTGAAGCGGTCCACCGCCGAGCACCTGGCCCGGCTGCTGCGCGATCACCGCGTCGCGGCCGGAACCCGCAGGGGCAGGCGTGCGCTGGGCTGCTTCCNGCAGGCGGTGCTCGTCCTGCGCTGGTTCATCGACGGCACCCGCCTTTCCCAACTCGCCCGCGACAACGGCCTGTCGGCCTCCACCGCATACCGCTACCTCCATGAGGGGCTGACCGTTCTGGCGGCCGGGGCACCGGACCTCGCCACCGCGTTGGAACGCGCGAAGGCGGCCGGGCTGACGCATCTGAACCTCGACGGCACCGTCATCCGCACCGACCGCGTCGCCGCCCCCGGCCCCAACG
>NZ_NEUB01000839.1 GCF_002910825.1 Streptomyces sp. SM1
GAGGCCGCGGGGGCGCGGGAGAGCGCGCAGGCGTGCGAGGACACGTGTGAAGGCAGGCAACCCGGAGGTTCCTTCCGTACCGAGGCCGGGGAGAAGGCGGACCCGGCGTGGGGGTCCGGGTCCGCCATCGTTCCGTACGGGCGAACCGACCCACGCGTTCATCTGACCGGGGATGTCGCCGGGCGGAGGCCTGCCGGTTCCGGTGCGGGGCGCCCGCCGGTTCCGGTGCGGGGACGGGCGCCGGTCCTCGTGGCGGACTCCCGTCGATCCGGGTCGTGGACGCCCGCCGGTCTTCCTGCGAACGGGCGCCGTCCCGGTCCGCATGGTGAAAACCGGCGCCGTGTGGCAGCGTGATTCTCGCCACCCTTGATAAGGGTTGCGCTCAAATGAGCGGATCAGGGGCGGCTGCACTTCTCAAAGGTTGGCACTCAGTGCCACGATCTGATCGTTCATCGAGCGAAATCAGACGGAGGGATTGCCGCTCATGTGAGCGCAAGAGGGCCCTGATGGTGAGGTGATGCGTTCAAGAAGTGAAAACACCCGACCGTGTTAGCTTGCCAAGCTTTGACTTTCAATCCGCTGGCGCACGGGTGGTTACAGGCGCATGACCCACAAGTGGACGTACCCAGACGCCTTTGATCTGGGTACATTCCTCGCCGTCAGGGCAGCCACCGCGTCCTCGAGGAGTCGAGACCCGTGTCGGAAAACAAAGATCCCCACGTAGCTCAGCCGGGCACGAGCGTTGAGGGCGTGAAGTTCGTCTACGACTTCACCGAGGGCAACAAGGACCTCAAGGACCTGCTCGGCGGCAAGGGTGCCAACCTCGCCGAGATGACCAACCTGGGCCTTCCCGTCCCGCCCGGCTTCACCATCACCACCGAGGCCTGCAAGACCTACCTCGACAGTGGCGAGGAGCCGGCGGCACTGCGTGACGAGGTGAGTGCGCACCTCGACGCCCTCGAGGCGACGATGGGCAAGAAGCTCGGCCAGGCCGACGACCCCCTCCTCGTGTCGGTCCGCTCCGGCGCCAAGTTCTCCATGCCGGGCATGATGGACACCGTCCTCAACATCGGCCTGTCGGACAAGTCCGTACAGGGCCTGGCCAAGCAGGCCGGCGACGACCGGTTCGCGTGGGACTCCTACCGGCGCCTCATCCAGATGTTCGGCAAGACCGTCCTGGGCGTCGACGGCGAGCTCTTCGAGGACGCGCTGGACGCGGCGAAGGCCGCCAAGAAGGTCACCGTCGACACCGAGCTCGAGGCCGCCGACCTCAAGAAACTCGTCACCAAGTTCAAGAAGATCGTCAAGACCGAGGCCGGCCGGGACTTCCCGCAGGACCCGCGCGAGCAGATGGACCTCGCCATCAAGGCCGTCTTCGACTCCTGGAACGGCGACCGCGCCAAGCTCTACCGCCGCCAGGAGCGCATCCCGCACGACCTGGGCACCGCCGTCAACGTCTGCTCCATGGTCTTCGGCAACCTCGGCCCCGACTCCGGCACCGGCGTCGCCTTCACCCGCGACCCCGCCTCCGGCCACCAGGGCGTCTACGGCGACTACCTGCAGAACGCGCAGGGCGAGGACGTGGTCGCGGGCATCCGCAACACGGTGCCGCTCGCGGATCTGGAGTCGATCGACAAGAAGTCGTACGACCAGCTGATGCAGATCATGGAGACCCTGGAGAACCACTACAAGGATCTCTGCGACATCGAGTTCACCATCGAGCGCGGCCAGCTGTGGATGCTCCAGACCCGCGTCGGCAAGCGCACCGCGGGCGCCGCCTTCCGCATCGCCACCCAGCTCGTCGACCAGGGCCTGATCGACGAGGCCGAGGCGCTCTGCCGGGTCAACGGCGCCCAGCTCGCCCAGCTGATGTTCCCGCGCTTCGACGAGGACGCGAAGGTGGCGCAGGTCGGGCGCGGCATCGCCGCCTCCCCGGGCGCGGCGGTCGGCAAGGCGGTCTTCGACTCCTACACCGCCGTCAAGTGGTCGAGGTCCGGCGAGAAGGTCATCCTGATCCGCCGTGAGACCAACCCCGACGACCTCGACGGCATGATCGCGGCCGAGGGCATCCTCACCTCGCGCGGCGGCAAGACCTCCCACGCGGCCGTCGTCGCGCGCGGCATGGGCAAGACCTGTGTCTGCGGCGCCGAGGAGCTGGAGGTCGACACCAAGCGCCGCCGGATGACCGTCCCGGGCGGGCACGTGGTGGAGGAGGGCGACGTCGTCTCCATCGACGGCTCCTCCGGCAAGGTCTACCTCGGCGAGGTCCCGGTCGTCCCGTCCCCCGTCGTGGAGTACTTCGAGGGCCGGATGCACCCGGGCGCCGACGACGCCGACGAGCTCGTCGAGGCCGTGCACCGGATGATGGCCTTCGCCGACCGCAAGCGCCGGCTGCGCGTGCGCGCCAACGCCGACAACGCCGAGGACGCGCTGCGCGCCCGCCGCTTCGGCGCCCAGGGCATCGGCCTGTGCCGCACCGAGCACATGTTCCTCGGCGACCGCCGGGAACTGGTCGAACGCCTGATCCTCGCCGACACCGAGGCGGAGCGCGAGGAGTCCCTGAAGGCCCTGCTGCCGCTCCAGAAGCGGGACTTCGTGGAACTCTTCGAGGCGATGGACGGCCTCCCGGTCACCATCCGCCTCCTCGACCCGCCGCTGCACGAGTTCCTGCCCGACATCACCGAACTGTCGGTCCGGGTCGCCCTCGCCGAGTCCCGGCAGGAGCCGCACGAGAACGAACTGCGCCTGCTCCAGGCCGTGCACCGGCTGCACGAGCAGAACCCCATGCTGGGTCTGCGCGGGGTCCGCCTCGGCCTGGTCATCCCCGGCCTGTTCACCATGCAGGTACGGGCCATCGCGGAGGCGGCGGCCGAGCGCAGGGCCGCCAAGGCCGACCCGCGCGCGGAGATCATGATCCCGCTGGTCGGCACGGTCCAGGAGCTGGAGATCGTCCGCGAGGAGGCCGACCAGGTCATCGCGGAGGTCCAGGAGGCCACCGGCACCTCGCTCAAGCTCGCCATCGGCACGATGATCGAGCTGCCGCGCGCCGCGCTGACCGCCGGCCAGATCGCCGAGGCGGCGGAGTTCTTCTCCTTCGGCACGAACGACCTCACCCAGACGGTGTGGGGCTTCTCCCGGGACGACGTGGAGGCCTCGTTCTTCACGGCGTACCTGGAGAAGGGCATCTTCGGGGTGTCGCCGTTCGAGACGATCGACAAGGACGGCGTCGGCTCCCTGGTGAAGCTGGCCGCCAAGGCCGGCCGCGCGACCCGGCCCGACCTGAAGCTCGGCGTCTGCGGCGAGCACGGCGGCGACCCGGAGTCCGTCCACTTCTTCCACGAGGTGGGCCTGGACTACGTCTCCTGCTCCCCGTTCCGCATCCCGGTCGCCCGCCTGGAGGCCGGCCGCGCGGCCGTCACCTCCGCGGGCAGCGACCACCGGTAGGGGCACGCGAAGCCCCGGAGCCGCTGCCTGTCACCCGACCACCCTCACCGATCGGCAGCGGCTCCGGATCACGAAAGGTAGGGGCGGCACCCGTGCGGGGATGCCGCCCCTTCCTGCATACCGGAGGTGCGCGAAGGCGCGCGTCGTCAGTTGCTGCGGCGCAGGAGGGCGATGAGGAGAGCGCCGCCTGCCGCTAGGACGGCGAGGGAGCCGCCGATGACGGTCAGGTAGCCGGTGGTGTCGTCGCCCGTCTCGGCGAGGTCGTCGTCGGCCTGGGCGGTGGGACCGGTGTCGGTCACGGCGGTGGTGTCGCCGATCTCCGTGTTGTCGCGCGGAGTGAAGTCCGCGGGCGGCTCGTCGCAGGCGACGCCGTCGCCGTCGGCGTCCAGCTGCGGGCCGTAGTGGTCGTCCCCCGAGGAGATGCTCGAGTATCCGTTCTCGTAGGCGTCGGAGCAGCTCACGAAGGGGTGGTCGCCGTCGTGGGCCACGGCGGTGACAGGGAGGGCGGCCAGGGCGAGGGCTGCGAGAACCGTGGCGAAGGAGCGAATCGAATGCATGGGAGTAGCCCCCAGATCGAATGCGGGTGCCGGTACCGGGCTGTGGCGTGATGAAGTTACTGGGGGGTCTGTGGTGTTGCAGAGATGTATGCGGCACTTGTGATGTGAACGTGATGTGATGAATCCGTAGCGGAGCGCCACGAGCGGAACGGGTCCTTCACTGGTCCCTTCGCCGCCGGCGCCCTCCGGGAAGCCGCGTCCGGGCCCGGGACGCGGAGTCCGGCCCGCGCCGTCCGCGCGGCAGGCGCGAGGCCTTGACCCTCAACGCCCGTGCTGCCGGGCCGCGTTCGTGCAGGCGCCCTCGGTCGGGCCGCCTGGGGGCGCCGGCCGGTTCCCGCCCGATGCGGGAGCGACAGTGTCCTGAGCCGGACTTGTACAGCCGCCACGGCGGGGAACACGGGGGACACGGTGCCGTTTCGGTTACGCAGGAGCACCATCAGGCCGCTGAGCGCCATGGGCGGGTACGCCGTCGACCCCTGGCGGTCGGTGCGGCGTACGGCCTGGGTGGTGCTGTGCGGGTGGGTCGCCGCGCTGGCCGCCACGTACGTGTCCTATCTGGCGCTGCGCTGGGTGGTGGTGCCCATCGTCGTGGGCGTCGTGCTGTGCCTGGCGTTCGTCGTGCTGCTGATGCTGCTGCACCGCGCGGCCTGGATCGCCCTGCTGTCCCTCGTGCCCGGGCTGTTCATCCTCGTCGGGGCCGTCCAGTACGCCCCCGAGGCGGCGCTGGAGGTGCGCGGGGTGCGCGAGAGCGTGGTGATCGTCGCGGACAGCGCGACCGGCAAGGGCAACAACAACCACCGGCTCACGCTGCGGACGGCGGACGGTGAGGAACTGGCGGAGCGGCTCACCTACAAGGGCTCCGGGGCTCCCCGGGTGGGTGAGCGGCTCGATGTCATCCGTGATCCGGACGGCGTGGTGCCCATGGAGCGGGCGGACCAGGTCGACCCCGCGGGGCGGCTCGGCGGTCTGGTCGCCGGACTGGTGGCGTGGACGCTCATGGCGGTGCTGGCCGGCCGGCGCGGGCACGTGCGCCGGCGGCAGGGCAAGACCGACTCCCTGCTGCTGTCCCTCTGAGTGC
>NZ_NEUB01000840.1:0-1182 GCF_002910825.1 Streptomyces sp. SM1
CCCGCCAGTCCAGCAGCAGGACGGAGCCGTCGACGCCCGCGGGGAGGTCCAGCGCCCGCAGCTCGGCGGTCCGCACGGTCAGCCGGTGCAGGGCGAGCACACCGGCCACCGCGGGGAGCACGCCCGCCTGGTCGGGTACGGCGATGAGCAGCTCCACGCCCAGCGGTTCGGGGTCGCCGGAGGGTTCGGCGGGCGGCTCGGTCTGGGCCCGCAGGGACAGTACGGGCGCGCCCGTGGCGACCGCCTCGAGCGCGAGACGCTCGTGTTCGGCGGTGGGCGCGGCTGCCGCGGGGTCGTCCGGTACGTCGCCGGAGAGCACGGCGGAGACCCGCTTGACCAGGTCGGTGACGAGCGAGGCGCGCCAGGACGACCACGCGGCCGGTCCGGTGGCGAGGGCGTCCGCCTCGGTGAGGGCGTGCAGCAGTTCGAGGGTGCCCTCGGAGGCGACGGCCTCGGCGACCGCGCGCACGGTGGCGGGGTCCTCCAGATCGCGCCGGGTGGCGGTCTCGACGAGCAGGAGGTGGTGGCGTACGAGGGTGGCGATCACGGTGACGTCGTGCCGGTCGAAGCCGATGCGGGCGGCCACGTCCCTGGCGATGACCTCGCCGGCCACCGAGTGGTCGCCGGGCCAGCCCTTGCCGATGTCGTGCAGCAGCGCGGCGACCAGCAGCAGGTCGGGCCGGTGCACGCGCCGGGTGAACTCGGAGGCGCGCACGGCGGTCTCGATGAGGTGCCGGTCCACGGTCCACAGGTGCACGGCGTTGCGCTGGGGCCGGCAGCGGACCCGTTCCCAGTCGGGGAGCAGGCGGTTGACCAGGCCCTCCGCCTCCAGCGCCTCCCAGACCTGCACGGTGGGCGGGCCGGAGCCCAGCAGGGTCACCAGTTGTTCCCGTGCCTCGGCGGGCCAGGGCGTGGGCAGGGGGCGCGCACCGGCCGCCATGCGCCGTACGGCGTGCAGGGAGAGCGGGAGTCCTGACTGGGCGGCGGCGGCCGCGGCGCGCAGCGGTAGTACCGGGTCGCGTTCCGGGCGCGCGGCGCGGGCGAGTACCACCTCGCCGTCCTGTTCCACCACCCCTTCGGCCAGCGGGGAGCGCTCGGGAGCGGTCTTCCCGCCGCCCAGCGGCCTCCCGCCGCCCAGCATGGCGCGCAGCCGCGGCCGCACCGCGCGGGAGCGCAGGACGC
>NZ_NEUB01000840.1:1270-11361 GCF_002910825.1 Streptomyces sp. SM1
CCCGCGCGGCCTCGTAGACCTGCCGCAGCAGGGCGTCCGCGTCGAGGATGCCGAGTTCGGCCGCGACCTGGTCCTGTTCCTGGAGCGCGAGGCGGTCGGTGGCGCGGCCGGTGGTCAGGTGGAGGGCGTCCCGTACGTCGAGGAGCCGGCGGCGGGCGTCGGCGAGGCCCTCGCGCGGGGCGTCCGCGAGCCAGGAGGCGGCCACCGCGCGCAGGGCGGTGACGTCGCGCAGTCCGCCGCGGGCCTCCTTGAGGTCGGGTTCCAGGAGGTACTGCAGCTCGCCCGTGCGGGCCGCGCGTTCTTCGCACATCTCGCGCAGGGCGGGGAGCCGTTTCGGCGCCTGGTTGCGCCAGTCGGCGAGTACGGCCGTGCGCAAGGCGGTGGTGAGGCCGAGGTCACCGGCGATGTGCCGGGCGTCCAGGAGTCCGAGCTGGACCTTGAGGTCCTCGCCCGCGGTCCTGCGGGCCTCCGCCGGGGTGCGCACGGAGTGGTCGAGGGCGAGGCCCAGGTCCCAGACGGGGTACCAGAGGCGGTCGGCGAGGGCGGCGACCGCCTTGGGGTCGCCGCCGTCGTGCAGCAGGAGCAGGTCGAGGTCGCTGCGCGGCGAGAGCTCCGCGCGTCCGTAGCCGCCGACGGCGACCAGGGACACCCCGCGCGGAACCTCGGCACCCGCCGCGAACAGTCCGCCGAGCCAGGTGTCGGTGAGGTCCGCGAGGGCGGCACGGCGCGGCGGCCCGGACCGCGCCTCCTCGTTGAGGAGGCGCAGCCGGGCCGCCGCGTAGCCGCTGGGTCCCGAGTCCGCTGTCCCGTTGTCCATGTCCGTACCCGTCACCCGGCGACTCCTGTTCCGTTCGTGTGCCGTCAGAGTGCGTCCGGGCCGCGTTCGCCCGTCCGTACCCGTACGGCCGTCTCGACGGGGATCGACCAGACCTTGCCGTCGCCGATCTTTCCGGTGCGGGCGGCCTTCACCACGACGTCGATCAGCTGTTCGGCGTCGTCGTCCTCGACCAGTACCTCGATGCGGATCTTGGGCACCAGGTCGACGGTGTACTCGGCACCGCGGTAGACCTCGGTGTGACCGCGCTGGCGGCCGTAACCGCTGGCCTCGGTGACGGTCAGACCGTGTACTCCGAAGGCCTGCAGGGCCTCCTTGATCTCGTCGAGCCGGTGCGGCTTGACGACGGCGGTGATGAGCTTCATGCGTCCACCTTCTTGCTCTCGGCCGGGGCGGCGGGGGCGGTGGCCGCGGTGCGGGCCGCGCCGCCGCCGGCGCCGCTGAAGTCGTATGCGGTCTCGGCGTGCTCGGCCTGGTCGATACCGGCCACCTCGTCGTCCTCGGAGACTCGCATACCGATGGTCCTGTCGAGGAGGAAGGCAAGGACCGCGGAGACGACCAGCGAGTAGGCGAGGACACCGAAGACTCCGGCGCACTGCTTCCAGAACTGGTCCAGGCCGCCGCCGTAGAAGAGGCCCGCGACGTCGGACTGTCCCTTGCCGGTGGCGAAGAAGCCGATGAGGAGGGAGCCGATGACGCCGCCGACGAGGTGGACGCCGACGACGTCGAGGGAGTCGTCGTAGCCGAACCGGTACTTCAGTCCGACGGCCATGGCGCACAGCACACCGGCGATGGCGCCGACCGCGATCGCGCCGAGCGGGGAGACAGCGCCGCCGGCCGGGGTGATGGCGACCAGACCGGAGACGGCGCCGGAGGCGGCGCCCAGCGTGGTGAACGCGCCGTGGCGGATCTTCTCGTAGGCGAGCCAGCCGAGGACCGCGGCGCCCGTGGCGACCTGGGTGTTGACGAACATCAGCGCGCCGACGCCGTCGTCGTTGCCGAGCCAGGAACCGGCGTTGAAGCCGAACCAGCCGAACCACAGCAGGGCGGCACCCAGCATGACCAGCGGGAGGCTGTGCGGACGCATCGGGTCCTTCTTGAAGCCGATGCGCTTGCCGATCACCAGGATCACACCGAGCGCCGCGGCACCGGCGTTGATGTGGACGGCCGTACCGCCGGCGAAGTCGATGACGCCGAGCTCGAAGGCCCAGCCGCCGGAGCCCCAGACCCAGTGGGCGACGGGGAAGTACACGACGGTGACCCACAGGGCGATGAACAGCGCCCACGCGGTGAACTTCACCCGGTCCGCGAGGGCGCCGCTGATCAGCGCGGGGGTGAGGACGGCGAACATCAGCTGAAAGACCAGGAAGACGAAGACCGGGATGGTGTAGCCGTCCCACAGTTCCGTCAGTCCGATGTTGCTCAGGCCGACCCAGTCGGAGTTCCAGCCGATGAGGCTGCCGGAGTCGGTGCCGAACGCCATGGAGAAGCCGTACAGCACCCACAGAACCGTGACGATTCCCAGGCTGATGAAGCTCATCATCAGCATGTTCAGGGTGCTCTTGACGCGGACCATGCCTCCGTAGAAGAAGGCGAGGCCCGGGGTCATCAGCATGACCAGGGCGGAACAGATGAGCATGAACCCTGTGTTGGCGGCGGACAGCGTGGGCGTGTCTGCGGCCAGGGTGATGGCTGGTGCCATCGGCGTCTCCTCGTCGTTGGTACGGCCCCGTGCGGGCGAGCCTTGAGCGGATTGAGGGGTGGGCCGGTTATGCGCCATGAGATTCGCGCAGCACCGTTTCGGTGGAAGCCCCTCGTTGTTTCACCGCCGTGACGAAGACACCCGGTGTGTTACGGGTCGATGAACCGCCGGATCCGGGGAGCGCCGATCGTTATCGTGGCGCAACCTTCGGTGTACGGCGGGGAGCCGTGGCCGGGGAGACGGAAAACCGGCCGCGGCCGGCCTCCGAATGACTGGCACGGGGGAGCCGAGTCGGGCAGTTCGGGAGGGCCGGCCGCGGCCGGGGTCGGTGGTTCCTTCGGGTCAGACCGCTTCGGCGCTCTCGGGCAGCTCGACCGCGAGCCGCTCCGTGAGTTCGACGACTTCACCGAGGTCCCCGAAGTCGCGTACGGCGGCGTCGACCGTTTTTCGGATACGAGTGTTGACGCGCTCGGAGCGGACCTTCTTGGCCGCCTTGATGGCCTCGGTGGCGAGAACCGTGCTCTGCTCGGGCTCGCGCTGGAGCAGGTGGACCGTGGCCATGCCGATCAGGTTGAGGGCATAGGAGCGCTGGTGCTCGCCGCCCTCCTGGCCGAAGAGTTCCACGGCCCGCCGCATCAGCGGCTCGGCGAGCGAGGCGTAGGTGGGGCTGCGGCCGGCGACGTAGGCGAGGTCGCGGTAGGAGTGGGAGTTCTCCGCGTGGAGCTCGGCCTCGGAGAAGAAGCGGATCCAGTCGGCGTCGGGCTCGTCCCACTCGCCTGCCTCGGCGAAGGTGTCCTCGGCCATCCGTACGGCCCGCTTGCACCGGCCGGGCTGGCCCATGTTGGCGTAGGCGCGCGCCTCCATCGCATACAGCATCGACTGGGTGCGCGGGCTCGCGCAGTCGCGGCTGCCGTACTGGGCGAGGTGGATCAGTTCCAGGGCGTCCTCGGGCCGGCCGAGGTGGATCATCTGGCGGCTCATGCTGGAGAGCACGTATGAGCCGAGCGGCCGGTCGCCGGCCTCCTTGGCGGCGTGCAGGGCGAGGACGAAGTACTTCTGCGCGGTGGGCTGGAGCCCCACGTCGTACGACATCCAGCCGGCCAGTTCGGCGAGTTCGGAGGCGACCTTGAACAGCCGCCGGGTGGTGGCCTCGGGCTGGGGTTCCTGGAGCAGGTCGGTCACCTCGTGGAGCTGTCCGACCACCGCCTTGCGGCGCAGGCCGCCGCCGCACCGGGCGTCCCACTGCCGGAACATCGTGGTGGTGGTCTCCAGCAGGTCCAGCTCGGGCTTGGACAGCCGGCCGCGGGCGCGGGCGGCGGAGGAGGCCTGGTCCGGTTCGGTCCGGGGCAGCGGGGTGGGCGGATTGGGTACGAGCCAGCGCTGCATGGGCTCGATGAGGGACGGGCCCGCGGAGAGGGCGAGCGAGCTCCCGAGGAAGCCGCGCCGCGCCAGCATCAGGTCGCTGCGCGAGAACTCGCTGAGCAGGGCCACGGTCTGCGGGCCCGTCCAGGGCAGGTCGACGCCGGTCGCGGAGGGCGCGGGGCGGGTGGTGCGCAGGCCCAGGTCCTCGACGGAGACGACGACGCCGAAGCGCTCGGAGAACAGTTCGGACAGGATCCTGGGGATCGGTTCGCGCGGGTTCTCCCCGTCGAGCCAGCGGCGCACCCGTGAGGTGTCGGTGGAGATGTGGTGGGCGCCCAACTGGCGGGCCCGGCGGTTGACCTGGCGGGCCAGTTCGCCCTTGGACCAGCCGCTGCGGACGAACCACGAGGCGAGAAGCCCGTTGGGGCGTTTCTCCGGACTCGCTGTGCTCGTCCCGCCATCGCCGTTGCCGCTCACTGGAACGCCCCCATCCCTGAAGACCACTTGTCGCTGAGTGCGCCAAGCCTTATCAGAATGCCGGTTGTCGGGGCCGCCCGTCCGGCGGTTGCCACCCTTCGAACGGAAAGCCGAGTTGCCTCCGGCATACCCACGAGTGCATGTGCCCCAAGAAGCCGTGCACACAAAGTAACCTCACGATCACCCGCCCCACCATGGCGGAACCGCAATCGCCACCATTCGCCACCCCTTCGGATGAACTCACCGTCGCCGACCCGCGATTGACTTGACACCGGACAGCCGAGAGTGGGTGCAGCGATGCGCGCAGGGGCGCGCACCGCCGAACGCGCCACCCTCGGCACCTCGAGGCGCCGCATGGCCGGAGCGGACGCGGGGAAGACGGAGACAGATCGTCACGGTGCGAGTTCGTTGCGTGACCATCGGCAGGCCGGACCCGTTGGAGGGGGCATGGGCTTCACGATCGGTATCAGCCGGGGCATCCGCGACATCCGGTCCGGCTCCCGTCGCCGGGGCCGCTCGTCGGACGGCACCGTCGTGGCGGAGTACACCGGACTGTGGGGATGGGACGTGGTACCGGGAGTCCGGGCCGTCGCGGGCGCCTGCTCCTGCGGACGCGCCGACTGCCGGGCGCCGGGCGCACATCCTCTCCGGCACGCGCCGGTGATCCGTGCCGGGGCACCGCTGGACGAGGTGACGGCCGTCTGGTCGGAGTTCCCGGAAGCCTCGCTGATGCTGCCGGTGGGGCGGGCGTTCGACGTGATCGAGGTGGCCCGGCCCACCGGATGTCACGCACTGGCCCGGCTGGAGCGCATGGGCCTGCCGGTCGGCCCGGTCGCGGCGACTCCCGACGGCCGCGCCCACTTCCTCGTCGCCCCCGGTGCCGCCGCCGCCCTGCCCGAACTGCTCTACCGCATGGGCTGGGACGATCCGGCCGCCCTGGATCTGCGCGGCCTCGGCCCCGGTACGCACATCACGGCGCCGCCGTCCGACCGGGGCGGCCTGGGCCCGGTGGAGTGGCTCCGCTCCCCCGCCCTGGACTCGGCGTCCCGGCCGCCGGAGGCCCGCCTGCTGCTCGGCACGCTGGCATACGTGGCACACCGCTCGGGAGCCTAGCCACCCGCCCGGCCGCTCCCCCGCCGCCCCCCTCCGCCGGCCGCACCGCACAGGCCCTCCGCCTCCGCCGGCCGCACCGCACACACCTGGCCGCCCACCCTCCTGCCCGCCGCCGTTCCGGCGGGAAGTCGTGGCTCCCCTCCAGGGGACCCCGGTTCCGCACGGGTGGACGGCGGGGGCACCGCCCGCTCCGGCGGAGCGGGGACCAAGGGAAGGGGAAGCACCCCGCGGACACCGGGCGGCGCCGACCCCGGCCCCCCACCGACGCGGGCGCCCCCCGCACGGCACGGGTCGGGGCCGCTCAGGACCCGGCATCCGAAGGCGCGGGTGCCGACGAACGGCCGAGGACCCGGCCCCGGACACGGCGAAGCGCCCGTCCCCCGCTCTGCTCGGGGGCGGGCGCTTCTTCGCGTCTGCCGGTCCGTCCGTCGTGTCCGACGGAGGCCGGGTCTCACTCGCCGATGAGTGCGTCCACGAAGGCCTCCGGCTCGAACGGCGCCAGGTCGTCCGCGCCCTCGCCGAGGCCGATCAGCTTGACCGGTACCCCCAGTTCGCGCTGGACGGCGATCACGATGCCGCCCTTGGCCGTGCCGTCGAGCTTGGTGAGCACGATGCCGGTGATGTCGACGACCTCGGCGAAGACCCGGGCCTGCACCAGACCGTTCTGACCCGTGGTCGCGTCCAGCACCAGCAGCACCTCGTCCAGCGGAGCCTGCTTCTCCACGACGCGCTTGACCTTGCCGAGCTCGTCCATGAGGCCGGTCTTGGTGTGCAGCCGCCCGGCGGTGTCGATGAGCACCGCGTCGGCGGCCATCTCCTTGCCCTCCTTGACCGCGTCGAACGCCACGGAGGCCGGGTCACCGGCCTCCGGACCGCGCACGGTGTGGGCGCCGACCCGCTCGCCCCAGGTCTGGAGCTGGTCGGCCGCGGCGGCACGGAAGGTGTCGGCGGCGCCGAGGACGACGGTGTTGCCGTCGGCGACCAGCACGCGGGCGAGCTTGCCGGTGGTGGTGGTCTTTCCGGTGCCGTTGACGCCGACGACCATCACGACGCCGGGGCCGCCGGCGGCGTTCTCGGTGTGCACGGTGCGGTCCATGGTGGGACCGACCAGTGTGATCAGCTCCTCGCGGAGCAGTCCGCGCAGTTCCACGGGGGTGCGGGTGCCGAGCACCTTCACGCGCTCGCGCAGCCGGTCGACCAGTTCCTGGGTGGGCTGCACACCGACGTCGGCGGTGAGCAGGGTGTCCTCGATCTCCTCCCAGGTGTCCTCGTCGAGGTGTTCGCGGGACAGCAGGGTGAGCAGGCCCTGGCCCAGGGCGTTCTGTGAACGGGAGAGACGGGCGCGCAGCCGGACCAGCCGGCCGGCGGTGGGCTCCGGGATCTCGATCTCGGGAGCCTCGGCGGCGGGCGGTTCCTCGATGACGACAGGACCGGCGCCCGCCGGAAGATCAACCTCCTCGATGGTGCGCCGCGGTTCCTCCCGCGGCGTCTCGGCCTCTTCGCCGACGTGCGGCTCGGCCGGAGGGGCGGTGATGTCGGGCGCGGTGGGCGGCGGCGGGGGCAGCGGCTTCTTGCGCCGGCTGCCGACGATGAGCCCACCGAGCGCGCCGAGCACGACCACGGCGATGACTACAGCAAGGATGACGATGTCCATAACAGCCCCAGTATGGCGTGACCTCCTGCGAGGCCGTTCGTTGTACGCGCGGTGCCCTTGGCCCCGTCGGGCCGGGCCGGCCCGCGGCACTGCCCTGGGCCGGGCGGGAAGCCCTCGGGGCGGGGTCACAACGCGTCCGGTATCGGACGCGTGCGGGGTCCGCGACGGCGATGCCGGATGCCTGGTCCCCAGGGAGACACCACCGCCCGGCCCGGGAAGCGACCCGGCCGGGCGACGGCAAAGGTACGAGGAGAGGGGCAGCGGGGACTCGTATCCCTCTCCCCTGTCGTGAGGGCTGCCGGTCAGCCCATCTCCTCCAGCGCCTTGCCCTTCGTCTCCTTCACGAACTTCAGGACGAAGGGGATGGAGAGCGCGGCGAAGACCGTGTAGATCACGTAGGTGGCGGACAGGTTCCAGTCGGCCAGCGAGGGGAAGCTCGCGGTGACGGCCCAGTTGGCGATCCACTGCGCGGCGGCGGCGACGCCCAGCGCGGCGGCGCGGATCCGGTTGGGGAACATCTCGCCGAGCATGACCCAGACGACCACGCCCCAGGACAGGGCGAAGAAGAGGACGAAGACGTGCGCGGCGATCAGCGCGACCCAGCCCTGGGTGGCGGGCAGCGATCCGTCGACGAGGTCGAAGGAGAAGGCCCAGGCCTCCAGTGCGAGGCCGATCACCATGCCGACGGAGCCGATGATCGCGAGCGGCCTGCGGCCGATGCGGTCGACGAAGATCATCGCGATGACGGTGCCGACGATGTTGATGATCGACGTGGTGAAGGAGTAGAAGAACGAGGCCGTCGGGTCGACGCCGACCGACTGCCACAGCGTCGCCGAGTAGTAGAAGGCGACGTTGATGCCGACGAACTGCTGGAAGACGGACAGGCCGATCCCGATCCAGACGATCGGCTTGAAGAAGAAGCTGCCGCCGAGCAGGTCCTTGAAACTGGACTTCTCGTCGCGGCGCATCGCCGACTCGATCTCGGCGACGCGGGCGTCCAGGTCGATCTCCTTGCCCTCGACCTCTTCGAGGATCTTCCGGGCGTGCTCCTGCCGGCCGGCGGAGATCAGGTAGCGCGGGGACTCGGGGATGGCGAAGGAGAGCAGGCCGTAGACGACGGCGGGGACGACCATCACGCCGAGCATGACCTGCCAGGCCTCGAGTCCCATGATCTCACCGCGCTGGTCGCCGCCGGCGGCGTTCAGGATGCCCCAGTTGACCAGCTGCGACACGGCGATGCCGATGACGATCGCGGCCTGCTGGAAGGAGCCGAGCCGGCCGCGGTAGGCGGGCGGGGCGACCTCCGCGATGTAGGCCGGGCCGATGACGGAGGCCATGCCGATGGCGAAGCCGCCGACGACCCGCCAGAAGGCGAGGTCGTACAGCGAGAAGGGCAGCGCGGAGCCGACGGCGCTGACGGTGAACAGGACGGCGGCGATCCGCATGCACCGGATGCGGCCGATGCGGTCGGCTATCCGGCCGGCGGTCGCGGCGCCGACGGCACAACCGATCAGGGCGACGGCGATCACCTGGGCGAGCGCGGCGGAGCCGACATCGTAGCGGTCGCGGACGGCCTCGACGGCGCCGTTGATCACGGAGCTGTCGTAGCCGAAGAGGAAACCGCCCATGGCGGCCGCCGCCGCGATGAAGACGACGTGCCCGAGATGTTCGGGTTGAGCCGTCCCGGCTCCTGACTTCTGTGCCTGCGATGTGCTGGTCACGTGTACTCCTCGGGCCACCGGCAGCATCGCCGGATGGGGGTCAGCCCTTCGAGGTCCAGCGGACGGTACCTGAAGATAAAAACAACATGGCAGAGAATATGTCTTCAATTCTTGAAATCAATAAGCGGTCTGAAGTGAGTTCGGAGACGTGACAGAGCGCAGTGTGTTCATGACTTGAAGAGGTTGCGTTGCTTTAACGCAGACGCTGGCTGATGACCTTGGACACGCCGTCGCCCTGCATGGAGACGCCGTACAGCGCGTCGGCGACCTCCATGGTGCGTTTCTGGTGCGTGATCACGATCAGCTGCGAGGCCTCCTGCAGCTCCTGCATGATCCGGATCAGCCGCTGGAGGTTGGTGTCGTCGAGCGCGGCCTCGACCTCGTCCATGACGTAGAACGGGCTGGGCCGCGCCTTGAAGATCGACACGAGCATCGCCACGGCGGTCAGTGACCGTTCACCGCCCGAGAGCAGCGAGAGCCGCTTGACCTTCTTGCCGGGCGGACGCGCCTCGACGTCCACGCCCGTGGTGAGCATGTTGTCGGGGTCGGTCAGCACCAGCCGGCCCTCGCCGCCCGGGAACAGCCGGGAGAAGACGCCCTCGAACTCCCGCGCGGTGTCCCGGTAGGCCTCGGTGAAGACCTGTTCGACCCGTTCGTCGACCTCCTTGACGACCTGGAGCAGATCCACGCGGGTCTTCTTCAGGTCCTCCAGCTGCTCGCTGAGGAACTGGTGGCGTTCCTCCAGCGCCGCGAACTCCTCCAGGGCGAGCGGGTTGACCTTGCCGAGCTGCTGGTACGCACGCTCGGTGGTCTTCAGGCGCTTCTCCTGCTCGGCCCGTACGAAGGGGCGGGGCCTGTTGCGCGGGTGCTCCGGGTCCTCCGGCAGCTCTTCGCCCTCGGCGGGGGGCGAGGGCGGCACCAGCTGGTGCGGGCCGTACTCCGACACCAGCCCCGCCGGCTCGACACCCAGTTCCTCCAGCGCCTTGGTCTCCAGCTGCTCCATCCGCAACCGCTTCTCGGCTCCCAGTACCTCGCCCCGGTGAACTGAATCCGTCAACTTGTCGAGTTCCGCCTTGAGATCGCGCCCCTCGGTGCGGGCGCGGGCGAGTTCCTGCTCGCGGTGGGCCTTGGCGGCCTCCGCGGCGGAGCGCTCGCGGTCGGCGCGGGCGAGGGACACCTCGACGTGGGCGAGCAGTTGCCGGGCGCCGGAGGCCACGGCGCCGGCGA
>NZ_NEUB01000841.1 GCF_002910825.1 Streptomyces sp. SM1
GGGTGCAGCTCAAGGCCGACACCGGGCTCGGACGCGGTGGCTGCCAGCCCGGCGACTGGGCGGAGCTGGTCGCGGGCGCGCTGCGTGCCGAGTCCGAGGGGCTGCTGCGGATCACCGGTCTGTGGTCCCACTTCGCCTGCGCCGACGAGCCCGGGCATCCCTCGATCGCCGCCCAGCTGTCCCGGTTCCGGGAGATGGCGGCGTACGCGGAGGCCCAGGGTGCCGACCCCGAGGTGCGGCACATCGCCAACTCGCCCGCCACCCTCACCCTCCCCGAGAGCCACTTCGACCTCGTCCGCCCCGGTATCGCGATGTACGGCGTCTCGCCCAGCCCGGAGACCGGCACCTCCGCCGGCTTCGGACTGCGCCCGGCGATGACCCTGTCCGCCTCGCTGGCCCTGGTGAAGCACGTTCCCGGCGGCCACGGCGTCAGCTACGGCCACCACTACGTCACCCCGGGCGCGACCACCCTGGGGCTGGTTCCGCTCGGCTACGCGGACGGCATCCCGCGTCACGCCTCCTCCGCCGGTCCGGTGCTGGTCGAGGGCAAGTGGCGTACGGTCGCGGGGCGGGTCGCGATGGACCAGTTCGTCGTCGACCTGGGCGGGGACGATCCGGGCGCGGGCGCCGAGGCCGTGCTCTTCGGCCCGGGCGACCGCGGCGAGCCCACCGCCGAGGACTGGGCGCAGGCGGCCGGGACCATCGCGTACGAGATCGTCACCCGGATCGGGACCCGCGTTCCGCGCGTCTACACGAACGAGGGACACGAGGGGAGCGGCAGGTGAGCGAGGGCATCGCGGAGGTCGCCGCCTCCGCCGCCGAGGCCTCCCACGGAGGCTGGCGCCGGGCCACCGGCGTCGCGGGCGTCGCGATAGGCGTGCTCGCCACCGGCGCCGCCGCGGGTGTCGCGATAGAGCGGATGACGGTCGGCCGGGGCATGCGGAAGAAGGCCCGGCTCGCCCTCGACTCCACCGGTCCGTACGGGTCACTGCGCGGCACACCCGGCAGGGCGTACTCCGACGACGGCACCGAGCTGTACTACGAGGTCGACGACCTCGACCCCGACCCGGAGGCCACGCCCGCGCGGCGGCGCCGGCTGTTCGGCCGCAGGTCCCCGGCTCCGGTGACCGTCGTCTTCAGTCACGGTTACTGCCTCAACCAGGACTCCTGGCACTTCCAGCGGGCCGCGCTCAGGGGCGTCGTACGGACCGTGTACTGGGACCAGCGCAGCCACGGCCGTTCGGCGCGGGGCGCGGCCCAG
Source organism: Streptomyces sp. SM1 (assembly GCF_002910825.1). GTDB lineage: Bacteria > Actinomycetota > Actinomycetes > Streptomycetales > Streptomycetaceae > Streptomyces > Streptomyces okerensis. The sequence continues at coordinate 1,262 of NZ_NEUB01000841.1, forward strand.
ACGGAGCGGGACGAGCCGGTCACCATCGACCAGCTGGGGCGGGATCTGAAGGCCGTCATCGACGCGGCGGCGCCCGAGGGGCCCCTGGTGCTCGTCGGCCACTCCATGGGCGGGATGACGGTGATGGCCCTCGCCGAGCAGTATCCCGAGCTGATGCTGGAGCGGTGCGCCGGTGTCGCCCTGATCGGTACGTCGTCGGGGCGGCTCGGCGAGGTCAACTTCGGGCTGCCGATGGCCGGGGTCAACGCGGTGCGGCGACTGCTGCCGGGAGTGCTGAAGGCGCTGGGGCAGCGGGCCGAGCTGGTGGAGAAGGGGCGCCGGGCCACCGCGGACCTGTTCGCGGGGGTCATCAAGCGGTACTCGTTCGCGTCCCGGGACGTGGACCCCGCCGTCGCCCGGTTCGCGGAGCGGATGATCGAGGGGACGCCCATCGACGTGGTCGCCGAGTACTACCCGGCCTTCGACGACCACGACAAGACCGAGGCCCTCGCCCACTTCGCCGGACTTCCGGTGCTGGTGCTGGCCGGGACCCAGGACCTGGTGACGCCCAGCGAGCACAGCGAGGCGATCGCCGATCTGCTCCCCGACGGGGAACTGGTGCTGGTCCCTGACGCCGGGCATCTGGTGATGCTGGAGCACCCGGAGGTGGTCACCGACCGGCTCGCCGACCTGCTCGTGCGCGCGGGCGCGATGCCCGCGGGCGCTACGGTGGATGGCTATGGAAGCAGCAGCACCGTACGACCCGGCTGAACCGGGGCCGGCCGCGAACTCCGTCGAGCTGACCGTCACCTCCCCCGAACAGATGCGCGAACTGGGGCGCGGGCTGGCCAAGCTGTTGCGGGCCGGCGACCTCGTCCTGCTCTCCGGCGAGCTGGGCGCGGGCAAGACGACACTGACCCGCGGGCTCGGTGAGGGGCTCGGTGTGCGGGGCGCGGTCACCTCGCCGACGTTCGTGATCGCCCGCGTGCACCCCTCACTGGGGGACGGTCCACCGCTGGTCCACGTCGACGCGTACCGGCTGGCCGGCGGACTGGACGAGATGGAGGACCTGGATCTCGACGTCTCGCTGCCGGAGTCGGTGATCGTCGTGGAGTGGGGCGAGGGCAAGGTCGAGGAACTGACCGACGACCGGCTGCGGGTCGGCATCCACCGGGCGGTCGGGGACACCACGGACGAGGTGCGACGGGTGACCGTGACCGGTCTGGGTGAGCGGTGGGCGGGGGCCGGGCTGAGCGTGCTGTCGTCCTGACGGACGGCTCCGCAGGGAGTGATCGTTCGGCTGCGGCGCCGTCCGGGCCGGTCGCGCAGTTTCCCGCGCCCCTGCGGGGTCGCCCTTGGGGGCGCGGGGAACTGCGCGATCAGCCACCGACGCCCCGCAGTCGAACGACAAGTTCGCGCCGCGTGGAGCCGCGTGGAGCCGCGTACGTTCCGACAAGGTGTCGGCAAAGTGTTGCGTTCGGCGTCCCGGGCGTGGTCACATGGTATCCAGTTCGTAGTTAGGTCTACCTAACTACGTCCGCCCCCGGCCCACAGGAGGCGTCCATGCCGGCCACCCAGAACTCATCCGGGTCCACGGCGCAGCCGCAGTCGCTTTCCGGGGTGCCGATGCGTGAACTGCTCGCCGCCTGCGCCGCGGCCGCCGCGGTCTCCACCCCGCCCCGCGCCCCCGCGCCGCCCCGGCAGTCGGAGCAGCCGCGGACCCACCGCGAGGCGGCGTAACGCCGAACCGGGGATCACGGCTCGCGGGATCACCGTGCGGGGGCGGGCTCGCGGGGCGCTCCCGGGCCTGCCGGTGGCGGGCTCACGGTACGACGACGACCGTTCTGCCGATCGTCGCGAACTTCCACATCGCCGCGCCGTCCGCGCGCGTCTCGCGGATGCCGCCCGTGCGTCCCTGCGGGTCGAGCACCGGTGCCGAACCGTCGACCGCCGCGCTGAACCCGATCCCCGTGCCGTCGACGCCGGTGAAGCGGACGACGTGCTCGACGGGGACCCCGTCCGATCCGGTGACCGCCCCGGACCGGGACGTGACCCGGTAGGTTCCCCGGGCCGGGTCCACCGTGCCGGGGCTGACCCCGAAGGTGCGCGACACCTTGTCCCCCGCCTCCACCAGCCACACCCGGTCGCCCTTCAGCGAGTACACGACCCGCTTGCCCGTCCCCGACCGTACGGGCAGGGCGGTGGGGCGGTCCTTGTCCGGGAGCGCCTGACGTACCGCGGCCGCCGCCCCGGACGCCGGGTGGCGCAGTCCGGGCGGGACGTTCGCCGCCGCCTGATGACCGAGGAAGCCGACCGTCGCGAGGGCCGCCGCGGTCAGCCCCGTCACGATCATCGAGCTGGTGCCTGACACCGACGTCACCTCTGTCCCGCTCTGCTCCGTTATGTGCGCCCGCCGTCGCGACGGTAGCAGTACGTGACCATCCGGCCGGTGCGGCCGTGGCCGGGGCGCGGGAGCCGTAGGCTGTTTGCGTGCTCTTGCTCGCTCTGGATACCGCAACCCCCGCCGTCACCGTCGCGCTGCACGACGGCGACGACGTCATCGCCTCGTCCAGCCAGGTGGACGCCCGCCGGCACGGCGAGCTGCTGCTCCCGGCGATCGACCGCGTCCTCACCGAGGCAGGCCTGCGGCTGGACGCCGTCACCGGGATCGTCGTCGGCGTCGGACCCGGCCCGTACACCGGGCTGCGGGTCGGCCTGATGACCGCGGACACCTTCGGGCTCGCGCTCGGCGTGCCCGTGCACGGTGTGTGCACACTGGACGGCCTCGCCTTCGCGTCCGACCTGGAGGGCCCCTTCGTCGTGGCGACCGACGCCCGCCGCAAGGAGGTCTACTGGGCGCGCTACACCGACTCCCGCACCCGCCTCACCGAACCGGCCGTGGACCGGCCCGCCGACATCGCCGGGGAGGTCGCGGGCCTGCCCGCGGTCGGCGCCGGCGCGCTGCTGTACCCGGACACCTTCCCCCGGGCGCACGCACCCGAGCACGTGACCGCCGCCGCCCTGGCCCGGCTGGCCGTGGAGCGGCTCGCGGCGGGCGGGGAACTGCCTCCGCCCAGGCCGATGTACCTGCGCCGGCCCGATGCCCAGGTCCCCAAGAACTACAAGGTGGTCACCCCGAAGTGACGGGAACCGAGACGGTCGTGCTGCGCGAGATGCGCTGGTGGGACATCGACTCCGTGCTGGAACTGGAGCGGGACCTGTTTCCCGAGGACGCCTGGTCGCGCGGGATGTTCTGGTCCGAGCTGGCGCATGCGCGCGGGCCCGGCGCGACCCGGCACTACGTCGTGGCCCAGGAGGGCGACCGGATCGTCGGCTACGCGGGCCTGACCACCTCGGGCGCGGAGTCCGAGGGCGGCGGCTCCGCCGAGGGGGCCGACATCCAGACCGTCGCCGTCACCCGGGACCACTGGGGCACCGGCCTCGGCTCGCGGCTGCTGACCGAGCTGCTGCGGGCGGCGACCGCGTTCGAGTGCGCCGAGGTGATGCTGGAGTGCCGGGTGGACAACGCCCGCGCCCAGAAGCTCTACGAGCGCTTCGGCTTCGAGGTCGTCGGGGTCCGGCGCGGCTACTACCAGCCGGGGAACGTGGACGCCCTGGTGATGCGCCTGACCGATCCGTCCACCTCAGTGAACCCGGCGAGTCCCGTCGACGGGAACGGCGTACAAGGAACCGAGATCCATGGCTGACGAACCCCTGGTACTGGGGATCGAGACCTCCTGCGACGAGACCGGTGTCGGCATCGTGCGCGGGACCACCCTGCTGGCGGACGCCGTCGCCTCCAGCGTCGACGAGCACGCCCGCTTCGGCGGCGTCGTCCCGGAGGTCGCCTCGCGCGCCCACCTGGAGGCAATGGTCCCCACCATCGAGCGCGCGCTGAAGGACGCGGGCGTCGGCGCCCGCGACCTCGACGGCATCGCCGTCACCGCCGGCCCCGGACTGGCCGGCGCGCTGCTGGTCGGCGTCTCGGCGGCCAAGGCGTACGCCTACGCCCTCGGCAAGCCGCTCTACGGGGTCAACCACCTCGCCTCCCACATCTGCGTCGACCAGCTGGAACACGGCGCGCTGCCCGAGCCGACGATGGCGCTGCTGGTGTCCGGCGGGCACTCCTCGCTGCTGCTGTCCACGGACATCACCTCCGACGTCCGCCCCCTCGGCGCGACCATCGACGACGCGGCGGGCGAGGCCTTCGACAAGATCGCCCGCGTGATGAACCTGGGGTTCCCCGGCGGACCGGTCATCGACCGCTACGCCCGCGAGGGCGACCCGGACGCGATCGCGTTCCCGCGCGGGCTGACCGGGCCCCGCGACCCGGCGTACGACTTCTCCTTCTCCGGGCTGAAGACGGCCGTGGCCCGCTGGATCGAGGCCAGGCGTGCGGCGGGCGAGGAGGTGCCGGTGCGCGACGTTTCGGCGTCCTTCCAGGAGGCGGTCGTGGACGTCCTCACCCGCAAGGCCGTACGGGCCTGCAAGGACGAGGGCGTCGACCATCTGATGATCGGCGGCGGGGTGGCCGCCAACTCCCGGCTGCGGGCCCTGGCCCGGGAACGCTGCGAGGCGGCCGGCATCCGGCTGCGCGTGCCCCGTCCCAAGCTGTGCACGGACAACGGCGCGATGGTGGCCGCGCTGGGCGCGGAGATGGTCGCCCGTAACCGTCCGGCCTCCGACCGGGACCTGTCGGCCGACTCCTCCCTCCCGGTCACCGAACCCCATGTGCCGGGCACCTCGCACGCGCACGACCATGTGCACGAGACCGCCAAGGAGAACCTGTACTCATGACGGTCGCGCTGATGTGGGAGGCCCGCGCGGTCCCCGGCCGGGCCTCGGACCTGCTGGCCTGGACCGAGGAACGGGTACGGGAGTTCACCGAACGCCCCCTGCGCCGCGAGACCTTCCGTGCCCCGCAGGACCGCGTCCTGGTCGTCACCTGGTGGGACGCCCCGTACGACGCGGACCTCCCCGAACTCCCGGAGCCGGAGGCCGGCCTGATCGCGCGTCCGGTGCACCGCTGGCGGTTCGAGTCGCTCGGCGGGGTCTGAC
>NZ_NEUB01000842.1 GCF_002910825.1 Streptomyces sp. SM1
GTCGTCGGGCGGGGGGAGCTGTTCGCTCATGACGGACTCCTGACTGCGGGCGGTCAGGGCGGTGAAGTCCAGCAGCGTCCGGGAGCGTTCGCGGTCGCGGTGCCGTACGGAGGGCCGGTGGCGGGGGTCGGTGCGCGGGCCGTTCCGGCGGGGCGCCGGTCCGTCCCACCGGAGCGGTACGACGGCGAACACGGTCTCCTCCTCGCCCGTCACGCCGAGAATCCGGTTCAGCCCGGGTTCGTCGAACCACAGCATCGGAGCGACCCGCAGTCCCCGGGCCGCCGCCCAGACGCGCCACGTCTGCACCAGGGTGCCGAGGTCGGTGCAGACCACGTGGAACGAGAAGCTGTTGTACTTGAAGGAGTTCTGCCAGTACTTGACGCCGAGGATCAGATACTGGTCGGTGTCCAGCGCCTCGTCCGGCGCGTCCGGGCCCAGCGCCTCGCGGACCCTGCCGGTGACGTCCCCGGCCAGCAGCCGGGTCATCGCGTGCCGGTGGACGTCGTAGTGGTGGAGGCCGGGAAGGACGGGCGCCGCCGGGCCGGACGCCCAGTGGATGGTCATCGGGTAGAGCCCGCCGCCGCCCGCGGTGCCCCGCGACCAGTTGGCGTGGGTGTAGAACGGCAGTCCGGGCAGATCCGAGTTGGCCTGGACGCCGAGCCGGCGCCCGGTCAGTCCGTAGGAGTCCTTCAGCATCGCCGAGAGTAACGGGAGAGTGAACCCGGCCGGGCCGGCGTCGCCGTGGGTCAGGCCGTCGGTGCCCTCCCCGGGACCACCGGCACCGGTCAACAGGCCCGGCGCCACGGGTACATCGGGAAGTTCCTCGGTGCCGGGCAGCGCGAACGCCTCGGCGTGCGGGTAGTACTTGCCCTTGCGGGGGCCGTCGGCCCAGTTCACGACATGGTCGGTGGGCTCCATCGGAACGCGGCCCCGGTGCAGGACGGCGTGCGCGTACTCATGGGCGTACCCCATGGGACTCCCCCTCTCCTCGCTGATCCTTCGGCGTTCTCGCGTTCGGTGTTCTCCGGTGCTTCCGCGTTCTTCGTGCTCTCGCGCCGGGGACGGACGGCCGGTCATGGGAACGGGTGCGGGCCGGGGTTGAGACCGGCCTCGGTCAGGTCGTCGGAACGCAGTCCCGCCTCGCGCAGGGCGCCGCGCAGCCGGGGCATGTGCCGGGCGCGCTGGCGGGTCCAGCCGAAGTCGAGCGGCAGCAGGCCGGGCACCAGCACCTTCACGGTGTGCAGGCCGAGCGCGTGCTGCTCCGGCGCGGTCTGGTCGACGACGACCACGTCGAATCCCGCGGAGATCACGGCACCGGCCGCGGCGCGCAGGTCGTCACGGATGTCCGGGCCCGAGCCGTCGGCGCGGGGCCAGCGCAAAGCGGACACGTCCAGCGGTGGGGGCGGGGCGGGCCGGCGGAGCAGGAAGTCGGCGTGCCGGCCCATCTCGGGCACCGCGTAGACCAGCGGGTGGTCGTGCAGGCTGGTGATCTTCCCGAAGTCCTCGGCCATGGCCCGGTATCCGGCCTCGTCGCGCCGGAACCGCGGCAGCAGCTGCACCGAGTCGGTGGCGATCTCGCACAGCGCCGCGGCGAGCGCCGCCTCGGGGTCGAGGGCGGCGCCGGCTCCGAAGCACATCCGGGCGGGCCCGCCGTCGAACCGCTCGGCGACCGCGGTGACCACGGGAACGGGGAAGGTGATCCGGGTGTCGAAGAACCTGGCCCGGTACCCGTACAGGGCCATCCGCTCCACCATGACCATGGTGCGCGGGTCGGTGCTGGTCGCCGGGTCGATCTCGGGCAGCGGCTGCATCCCGTGCCAGGCGAGCAGGAACGCGTCCCGTTCCACCGCTTCCATCAGCCCGCCGAGCACCGCCTCCGCCAGACTGCCGCCGGAGGCGCAGCCGTTGGAGCTCTCCTGTACGAACCGGTGCTCGATGCCGGGCTTGTGGTAGTAGGCGAGGATCTCCGGCACCGGACGGGGGCGGGCGTCCCGCAGCGACCAGCCCCACACCCAGGGGATCGGACGGTCCGGAGCGAACGGTGGCACCCAGGGACTGGCCCGGTGGAAGTCGTCGGTGTAGAGGCCGGTCTCGCGCGGGTCGACCGCGTCCGGCCCGAGGTCGTCCAGGGACGCGGTCAGGGTGACGGAGCGGCCCCTGGCGCGCATACCCGCGAAGCGCTCCAGCCCTTCCAGCAGGCCGATGCGGGTGCTGGCGTGGTAGGTGTCGGCGTGACCGCCCCAGAACGTCTCCCGCAGGTAGTCGCCGGACCGGCTGGAGAAGCAGCCCACCGTGGCCGAGGTGGTCGGCGAGGTCACGTCGCACACCACCGAGGGCCCGACGGCGCCCCAGTGCGGGTTGGCGAACGCGTCCACCTGGAGGCCGTACGCGTCCACCGGCCGGACCCTGCTGACCCCCGGCCGGTACTTCGGCGCGGGCCGCAGCTCCAGCGCGGCCGACCCGGCGGTCACCGGCCGGGGAGTGCCGCAGCCGGGGCAGTCGGGCTCCGGCACCAGCGGGAATCGGCGCACGGTCAGCCGGTCGAGGTCCACCAGCCACACGTCCGGGAACGGCCCCTCCTCCGGGGGCGCGGCGGCCAGACGGGCGATCAGCGCGGCGACGGCCTGCGCCGCGAACGGCACCCGGTACGGCCAGGGCCCCGACTCCCGGGTGCCGCCGCGCAGTTCGAGGCCCTCCCGCAGCGCGACCGACCGCACGCCCTGCCACCGGCGCCGCAGACAGCAGGCACAGCCGGCCCGCCCGGCCACCGGCCGGGGCCCGACGGCCACCTGACGGCCGTACAGGTGCACGGGCAGCGCGAACCGTGACGTGTCGTCGGCGGGGGCGGGCTCGGTGAAGGCGTCCCGCACCCCGAGGGCGGAGACCGTGATGCCGGAGACCCGCCGGCCCGGTTCGTACGGCAGCTCGGTCAGGGCGCGGCGGAGATCCTCGGCGAAGAGGCGGCACGCCTCGCTCCGTGGTTCCGCGGCCGTGCGGGCACCGACCGCGGCCACGTCAACGGCCATGGCCCACCGCCTCGGTGAGCAGAACCCGCACGGTGTGGAGCCCGGCGGCGGGCAGGTCCTGCGCGTGGGTGGGCACCACGAACGCCTCCCGCCCGGCGGCGGCCAGCCGCTCCAGCACGTCGGCCCACGTCACCCGGTCCGCCTGCGCCCCGGTGCCGCCGAGGGTGGCCGGTGCGGCGTCGGGGGTGGTGGTGCTGTCGGGAGTGTCTGGTGCGGCGTCCGGACTCGTGATGCCGTCGGGCGTGGCGGCTGGTGTGGCGGCCGGGTCCGAGGCGCCGGCTGGTGTGGTGGCCGTGTTCGTGGCGCCGGCTGGTGTGGTGGCCGTGTTCGTGGCGCCGGCTGGTGTGGTGGCCGTGTTCGTGGCGCCGGCTGGTGTGGTGGCCGTGTTCGTGGCGCCGGCTGGTGTGGTGGCCGTGTTCGTGGCGCCGGCTGGTGTGGTGGCCGTGTTCGTGGCGCCGGCTGGTGTGGTGGCCGTGTTCGTGGCGCCGGCTGGTGTGGTGGCCGTGTTCGTGGCGCCGTCAGGCGCGGTGGCCGGTGCGGCGTCGGGGGTGGTGGTGCTGTCGGGAGTGGCTGATGCGGCGTCCGGACTCGTCGTGCCGTCGGCTGCCGTGACCGGTATCAGCGTCGCGTCCAGGTCCGCCAGCAGCGGGTCTCCCGTGTCGGGGGCGCCCAGTACGCCGTCCCCGGCGAGCTGGGCCGCGCCGAGCAGGTCGCGCAG
>NZ_NEUB01000843.1 GCF_002910825.1 Streptomyces sp. SM1
ACGCCCCATTCGACGTGCACTTCGGGCTCGCCGACCAGCTCCGCGAGATGCGAGCCGACGTCCTCACGAGCGTCTACCAACAACACCCCGAACGGTTCGTCCGAAAGCCACCCCAGCCACCGAAACTGCCCGAGGCCGCCTGGATCAACAAGCCGGCCGACCTCCGACACGACGATCAAACGATCCCGGCACAGCGATAGAACGAACTACCTGCCTTGATCACGTTGACAGGTTCCGTGTCGGCTCGTAAGGACAAGGGTTCGCTTTCGCTCGCCCGCTCGGACTTCCCCTTCGCTTGTGGCGTGATGATGGCCCATCGTGCCCTTGAGCTTGACCACCTCGGCTCAGCACCCCCGCGTCACCGCAGACGCACCCGAGGCTGGGGACCGGCCATCGGTCACAGGCCGGGGCAGTCGACTCCTCTCCTTGCAACTACCACTGCATGACAGCGACTTCACGTCGCACTGAAAGCGCGAGGCTAGGACTCGATCGACGAGGCCGTCGGCAGTGCCCGACGGGCCGAGCCTCGGGTGTATCGGGCCGCCGGCTTTCCCGGGCTGTGTGAGATTTCGTGAGACGTGAGAGGGTCTGGGGCGTGAGTGAGACACCACCCAACACCCTGCAATACCGCTTCGACGGACCAGAAGACGCTCCGGTTCTGATCCTGGGTCCCTCACTGGGTACCACATGGCACAGGTTGTAGAGACCGTCCGGGGGCGTCTACGTCGGTCCAGCGTGGGCACGAAGTACCAGGTCAGGGCAGTCTGGTCCGGGAGGGGACGCCCAGTTGGTGATGGCTGTGTGATAGGCGAGTGATACGGCGTGGCCCCGCGGGGGTCCGTCCTGCGGGGACTTTGAGCAGAGCCGTGAGACGACGAAGTCATCGGAGCGCTCCGGTGCGGCTTCGCCTGAGATCGGCTGCGCTGGGCGCGCACGATGCGGTTGGCGGTTCATGCGGTTCGTGTTCCTGTGACGCTTCCTGGGTGCGCCTACTTTGCGATTGCACTCGTCGGGGCAGCAGCCCATGTATTCCTGGCGTGCGTTGTCAGTGCCCCCTTGTACCGTCCGGATGTGCCACGCAACCAGCGCTCCTTGAGCGACCAACAAGCCCAGTGGGTACTCCAGTCCATCGCCGGCGGCCACGTCACAAGGGCGGAGGCTGCAGAGGAACTGGGTGTATCCCGCGCGGTGATCGACGGCATCGTCGGGGGCCGGAGCTACCGTCACCTTTCCCGGCCTACGCCTCTGCCGCTACCACGACCGCGCACCTACCGCGGCAGCGCAGAAACGCCAGAGCGCAGAGCCTTGCGGGAGGCACAGTTCTGGACATCAGTGGACACGTCACCGGGCGAGGCTAATTGCTGGCCCTTCCGCGGCCCGCTCAACATCGACGGCTACGGTCAGTACTACGCCGGACGGACCCTGATCGGTACCGTCAGTGCCCATCGGGTTGCGTATGTGCTGGCTCATGGCCTGGCCTCGAACCTTCCCGCACACAGGCTCGTTCGGCATCTATGCGCCAATCCCCCCTGCTGCAATCCGGCACACCTGACGGTTGGCTCGCAGCGAGACAACATGACGGACCGCTTTCGCCTTCATCGGGACCGGCCTGGCCCCCACGCGGTGCGAACCTTGATCCCACCGCCTCCCGGCGGGTGGAGGGTGATGAGCGGCGACCTGAAAGAGCTGGCACGAAAGGCACTCGAGGCGGAGTTCTGGCGGAAGATCGACCGCAGCGGCGGCGATGCCGTGTGCTGGCCCTGGATGGCGGCGAGTCGGCATGACTTCGGATACGGCTTCGTGTACTGGGAAGGTCGCCACACGCAGGCTGCCCGGGTCGCTTATGTCCTGCACCACGGTCTAACCCTGGCGTGTATCGACAGTGCTCTTGTTGTTCGGCATCTGTGTCCTAGAGGCAGTAATCCGGGCTGCTGCAACCCGCGCCATCTCAAGCTGGGGACACAAAAGCAAAACATGCATGATCGTCTGGCGCAGGGCAAGTATGACCGGGGAGATGACCACTTCGCGACCAAGGTGTCCAACCGGGAGGTCAGGGCATTGCGGGAGGAGTACTGGAACGCTCCTCATGGGAAGCGGCCTAAGCTCGAAGTCCTTGCCCAGCGCCATGGCGTGTACTGGGGGACCGTTCACCGTTGGTTGCGCGGGGCCGGCCGCCAAGAAGCAGGCGGCCCTACCGGCGAACTGGAGCCCGAAGCGGAGGCACGGACAAACCATGCACGCGGCGAAGCCCACCGCATGGTGAAGATTTCGGACGCTCGGGTGCGCGAACTGCGCGAGACGTACTGGAGCATGCCCACGAAGCAGCGGCCGTCCACCGTGTCGCTAGCCGCACGGTTGGGCACCGACTCCAAGACCGTGTGGAACTGGCTGCACGGAAAGTCGCGGCTGTCGGCTGGCGGCCCCACCAGCTCCCCTGAGAACAGCGGGCAGCAATCCGGGAAAGGGCCCATACCTGATCGGCAGTCGTGACGAGCTGCACTGGTGTCAGCGGGATCCCTCGGGCTCGATCACCGCCGTTCGGCTCGGAACAGTCAATGGGTTGGTAGTGTCCTGCGCCGGAGATCCGTCGGCAGTATCGGGCAAGGGATTCGAGGATCTCCTCGGCGGTCTTGGTCCAGATGAACGGCTTGGGGTCTGCGTTCCAGTCCTTGATCCAGGCGCGGATGTCGGCTTCGAGGGTCTGGACGTTCTTGTGTGCGCCGCGGCGGATCTTCTGGTCGGCCAGAAAGCCGAACCACCGCTCGACCTGGTTGATCCACGAGGAGCCGGTCGGGGTGAAGTGCATATGGAAGCGGGGGTGCTTGGACAGCCACGTCCTGATCGCGGGTGTCTTGTGGGTGCCGTAGTTGTCACAGATCAGGTGGATCTGCAGATGGGCCGGCACCTCTTTGTCGACCTTGACCAGGAACTTCTTGAACTCCGCCGCTCGGTGCCGGCGGTGCAGGGAGCTGATGACCTCGCCGGTGGCGACGTCGAACGCGGCGAACAGTGTGGTCAGGCCGTTGCGGACGTAGTCGTGGGTGCGCCGCTCGGGCATGCCGGGCATCATCGGCAGCACAGGCTGGGAGCGGTCCAGGGCCTGGATCTGCGACTTCTCGTCCACCGAGAGGACCACCGCGCCGTCGGGCGGGTTGAAGTACAGGCCGACGACGTCGTAGACCTTCTCGACGAACAACGGGTCCGTCGACAGCTTGAAGGTGTCGGTCAGATGCGGTTTGAGCTGGAACTTCCGCCAGATCCGGCCGACGGTGGACTTGGACAGACCGCTGTGCTCCGCCATCGACTTGCGCGACCAGTGCGTGGCGTTCTTCGGGAGCTGTTCCAGCGTGGTGACGACGACTGCCTCGATCCGGTCGACGCCGATGATGGGCGGCCGGCCCGGCCGGGGCTCGTCAACGAGGCCGTCCAGGCGGTCGG
>NZ_NEUB01000844.1 GCF_002910825.1 Streptomyces sp. SM1
GAAGGACTCGTCGGGGAACGGCAGGGCGAGGGCGTCGCCCTCCATCGCCGGCGCCCTGCCCGCGACCGCGGCCGGCACCTCCGACCGCTCCGACCGCTCCGACACCTCCGACCGCTCCGATCGCGAAAGCAGGGCCACGTGCTGACCGTCGACTTCTCCCGGTTCCCGCTCGCCCCGGGCGACCGCGTCCTGGACCTCGGCTGCGGTGCCGGACGGCACGCCTTCGAGTGCTACCGGCGCGGTGCGCGGGTCGTGGCGCTGGACCAGAACGGTGAGGAGATCCGAGAGGTCGCCAAGTGGTTCGCGGCGATGAAGGAGGCCGGGGAGGCACCCGCCGGTGCCACCGCGACGGCGATGGAGGGCGACGCCCTCGCCCTGCCGTTCCCCGACGAGTCCTTCGACGTCGTCATCATCTCCGAGGTGATGGAGCACATCCCCGACGACAAGGGCGTACTCGCCGAGATGGTGCGGGTGCTCAGGCCCGGCGGGCGGATCGCCGTCACCGTGCCGCGCTACGGCCCGGAGAAGGTGTGCTGGACGCTGTCCGACGCCTACCACGAGGTCGAGGGCGGCCACATCCGCATCTACCGGGCGGACGAACTGCTGACGAAGATCCGCGAGGCGGGTCTGCGGCCGTACGGCAGTCATCACGCGCACGCGCTGCACTCCCCGTACTGGTGGCTGAAGTGCGCGTTCGGTGTGGACAACGACAGGGCACTGCCGGTACGGGCCTACCACAAGCTGCTGGTCTGGGACATCATGAAGAAGCCGCTGGCCACCCGGGTCGCCGAGCGGGCGCTGAACCCGGTGATCGGCAAGAGTTTCGTGGCGTACGCGACCAAGCCGCACCTGCCGCGCGCCCAGGCGGGAGCCGAGGCGGACGCCACGTGACAACCTCCAGGTCACCTCGGTCCCCCCGGACCGAACACCTCGTCCTGCCCGGCGTCCTGACGGCGGAGCAGGCGGCGGCGACCGTCGCCGGCATCCTCGCCGTGCAGCGGGAGGACGGTGCGATCCCGTGGTTCCGGGGGCACCACCTCGACCCGTGGGACCACGTCGAGGCGGCGATGGCGCTGGACACGGCGGGCGAGCACGAGGCCGCCGAGCGGGCCTATCTGTGGCTGGAGCGGCACCAGTTGGAGGACGGCTCCTGGTACGCGGCCTACGCCGACGGCGACCCGCTCGACATCACCGACCGGGGCCGGGAGACGAACTTCGTCGCCTACATCGCGGTCGGCGTGTGGCACCACTATCTCGCCACCGGCGACGACACGTTCCTCGACCGCCTGTGGCCGGCCGTGTGCGCGGCGGTGGAGTTCGTACTGAGGCTGCAGCAGCCCGGCGGGCAGATCGGCTGGCGGCGCGACGACGACGGCACGCCCACGGCGGACGCGCTGCTCACCGGATCCTCCTCCGTCCACCACGCGCTGCGCTGCGCGCTGGCCATCGCCGAACAGCGCGAGGAGCCCCAGCCGGACTGGGAGTTGGCGGCGGGTGGGCTTCGGCACGCGATCCGGCGGCACCCGGAGCGGTTCCTGGACAAGGACCGCTACTCGATGGACTGGTACTACCCGGCCCTCGGCGGCGCGCTGACCGGCGCGGAGGCCAAGTCCCGTATCGAGGAGGGCTGGGAGCGGTTCGTCGTGCCCGGCCTCGGGGTGCGGTGCGTGGTGCCCAACCCGTGGGTGACGGGCGGCGAGTCGGCCGAACTCGCCCTGGCGCTCTGGGCGATGGGCGAGTCCGACCGTGCGCTGGAGGTGCTCCAGTCGATCCGGCACCTGCGTGATCCGGAGACCGGCCTGTACTGGACGGGGTACGTCTTCGACGACGACGCCATATGGCCGCGCGAGCTGACGACCTGGACGGCGGGCTCGCTCCTGCTGGCCGTCGCGGCACTCGGCGGTCACGAGCCCACCTGTGCGGTCTTCGGCGGCGACCGCCTGCCCAGGGGCCTGGACCCCGACTGCTGCCCGCCCGCCTGAACC
>NZ_NEUB01000845.1 GCF_002910825.1 Streptomyces sp. SM1
CACCCACCACGCCGTGGCCACGAGCAGGGCCAGACCCACCGCGGCCAGCGTGCTCCAGCCGGTGAGGCAGGCGAGCGCCGCCGTACGGCGGGAGGGCGGCCGGTCGGCTCCGGCGCGCAGGTCGGCGAGGGCCGGCAGGTACCAGACACTGCCGGCGGCCGTCACCGCCGTGCACCCCAGGGCGAGAACGGGCTGCGTCACGGCTCACCTCTCCGTTTCCAGCGCGGCGATCTCCGGGTGGTGCAGGTCGAACGCCGGGGACTCGCTGCGGATCTTCGGCAGGACGAGGAAGTTGTGCCGCGGGGGCGGGCAGGAGGTCGCCCACTCCAGGGAACGGCTGTAGCCCCAGGGGTCGTCGACACCGACCGGCTTGCCGTACTTGGCGGTCTTCCAGACGTTGTAGAAGAACGGCAGGAGCGACAGGCCGAGCAGGAACGACCCGATCGAGGACAGGGTGTTGAGGGCGGTGAAGCCGTCGGCCGCGAGATAGTCGGCGTACCGGCGCGGCATGCCCTCGACGCCCAGCCAGTGCTGGACCAGGAAGGTCAGATGGAATCCGACCGTGAGGGTCCAGAAGGTGATCTTGCCGAGGCGTTCGTCGAGCATCTTGCCGGTGAACTTCGGCCACCAGAAGTGGAATCCGGCGAACATCGCGTACACGACCGTCCCGAAGACGGTGTAGTGGAAGTGCGCGACGACGAAGTACGTGTCGGAGACGTGGAAGTCCAGCGGGGGTGAGGCCAGCAGGACGCCGGTCAGGCCGCCGAAGAGGAACGTGGTCAGGAAGCCCACCGTCCACAGCATCGGCGTCTCGAAGGACAGACTGCCCTTCCACATGGTGCCGATCCAGTTGAAGAACTTCACGCCCGTCGGCACGGCGATCAGCATCGTCATGAAGGAGAAGAACGGCAGCAGAACACCGCCCGTGACATACATGTGGTGCGCCCATACGGTCACCGAGAGGCCGGCGATGGCGATGGTGGCGCCGATCAGGCCCATGTAGCCGAACATCGGCTTGCGGGAGAAGACCGGGATCACCTCGGAGACGATGCCGAAGAACGGCAGCGCCAGGATGTACACCTCGGGATGCCCGAAGAACCAGAACAGGTGCTGCCACAGCAGCGCCCCGCCGTTGGCCGAATCGAAGATGTGGCTGCCGAACTTCCGGTCGCACTCCAGCGCGAACAGCGCCGCCGCCAGCACCGGGAACACGATCAGCACGAGCAGCGCCGTCAGCAGCACGTTCCAGGTGAAGATGGGCATGCGGAACATCGTCATGCCGGGTGCCCGCATGCAGATGATCGTGGTGATGAAGTTGACCGCGCCCAGGATCGAGCCGAATCCGGACAGGGCCACGCCCATGATCCACAGGTCGGCGCCGATGCCCGGTGAGTAGATCTCGTTGGACAGCGGGGCGTACAGGAACCAGCCGAAGTCGGCGGCACCGCCCGGCGTGAGGAAACCGGCGGCGGCGATCGTGGAACCGAACAGGAACAGCCAGAAGGCCAGCATGTTCAGCCGGGGGAACGCCACGTCGGGCGAGCCGATCTGCAGCGGCATGATCCAGTTGGCGAAGCCGGTGAACAGCGGCATCGCGAACATCAGCAGCATGATCGAGCCGTGCATCGTGAAGGCCTGGTTGAACTGCTCGTTCGACATGATCTGCAGGCCCGGCCGGGCGAGTTCGGCGCGCATCATCAGCGCCATGACACCGCCGACGATGAAGAACACGAACGCGCTGACCAGGTACAGCGTGCCGATCTTCTTGTGGTCGGTGGTCGTCAGCCAGTCCACCCACGAGGCCCGGCGGTCCGCCGGTGCCCCCGCGGCGTTCCCCTCACGGGCCACGGCCGCCGTGTGCGGCACCGGAAGGGTGCGGACGTCCGCCGCGGCCCCCGTGTGCTCCATGCGTATCTCATCCACCGGATGTCTTCCTCCCGAGCTGTTTCGCGCGCCCATGATCAGCGGCAGGAGGAGGGGTCCGCATGGGCCCAAGGGGCCCGCGAGGGTCCCGGGACGTGGGCCGAAGGTCCCTGTTGTTCAGCGCTCCGCGCGGGTCGCCGGCTCCGCTTCCCGGGTGGCGCCCGCGGGCCACACGATCTCCACCGGGACGCCCCGCGCGCGGGCGTAGGTCACCAGGTGGGCGGTGGCGTCGCGGCCGTTGGACGGGGAGCCGTCCCAGACGGCCAGCAGAAGGGCGCCCGCGGCGACGAGGCACTCGTCCGCGCCGACACAGGAGTCACGGTCCAGCGGGTCGTAGGTCAGCAGGCGCACCTGGTCGGCGAGGGTGAGCAGCTCACCGGTCGCCATCCGGTCGCGCTGGGGCGGCATGGCCGGCACCCCGGACCGCGTGGGGATCACCACGGCCAGCGGGCAGCCCGAGGCCCGCGCGGCCCGGCCGGACGCCAGGGGCGTCCCCGCGCCCGTGCGCACCATGGCCGTACCGCGGGCCGGGTGCCGGGCCAGCCTGGCCCGCAGCGCGGACTCCACCAGCAGAAGCGTGTCCGGGGTGAGGTCGGCGTGCCCCACCACCGTGATGTTCCCGCCCGCCGTGCCGTCGTCGCCCACCGCAGCGCTCATCGTGCCCCTGCCGCCTCGTCGTCCGACGCCCGCCGCATCGCCCGGGGCGACCGGCGGGCGCTACCCGCGAGCCAGTGAAGTCCGCACGGACCGCGGTGGCCAGGGCCGAACGTCCCTTTCCGGGCGGCGGACCGGCCCCCGGCCCGCCGCTCCACGGATCCCGGGAGCCGGGGAGCCGGGGAGCCGGGGAGCCGGGGAGCCGGGGAGCCTGGCAGGGCGGTCATCCCGCCGTGCCGGGCCCCTGAACCGTCCGGGGCTCGCGCCACATGGGCCACATGTACGGGCCGTCCGGGAGGGCCAGCGGCTCGCCCGCGGCCGCGAAACCGAGGCGTTCGTAGAGCACCCGGCTGCGCTCGCTGCTCGCCTCCAGATACGCCGCCAGCCCCTCGCGGTCGCAGCGGTCGAGGACGGAGCCGATCAGTCCGGTGCCCAGCCCCTCGCCCTGACGGCCGGGGACGACACCGATCATCCACAGGTACTCGTGGGCCCGATCCGAGGGATGGATGCCGGCGGTGAGCCGGCCGATCAGCTCCACGCGCTCGTTGCCGGGGTCGACGGCCTGGCGCATCCGTGCGAAATCGTCGTCCTCCGCCCGGTCTCCGGCGTGGGCGTCTTCGTGGCCGGGGCCGTCCGCGGGTACGGACATCCACAGGGCGCAGGCCGAGCCGTCCTCGGTGAGGTCGATCCGTCCGTCGGCGAGGACGACGTCGGTGAAGGCCGCCATGAGCCGGTGGTGTGTCGTACGGCGGTACTCCCGGCCGGGGAAGACCCAGCCGCTGACCGGATCGTCCTGGAACGCCTCGTCCAGGAGGCGGACGACCAGCTCCCGGTCGCCGTCCCCAGCCGTCCGGATCGCCACACCCATGTCCGCCCCTTCGCCTCAACCGTCGTTGCCCGTACGGGGGTTGAGCCTATCGGGGGACGGCTTCCGAAAAGGCGGGTCCCGCACATCGTGGGGAAGTGCGGGACCCGCCGGGCCGGAGCCACGGTGCCGTGCGGAGTCAGGAACCGCAGGGCACGGGGTGGTTCCGGGGCCACGGAGACGGCCGGCGGGCCGTCATGTGCTGCGCCGCGTCACGAACTCGGCCAGGGCGAGCAGCCCGCCCGCGGCCTCCGGGTCCGGTACGGCGCGGGCGACCTCCTGCATCGCCCGGGCCATCCGGTCGGCCGCCTGGGTCTGCGCCCAGTCCCGGCCGCCCGCCCGCTCCACGGTCAGGGCGATGTGTTCCAGGTCCTCCAGGTCGTCCTTCCGGTGCGGGGTCGCGTACGCCGCGGCGAGTTCCGCGGCCGCCGGGGTGCCGGAGGTGAGGGCGGCCACCACCGGCAGGGACTTCTTGCGGGCGGCCAGGTCCGCACCGGCCGGTTTGCCGGTGCGGCGCGGATCGCCCCATATGCCGATCACGTCGTCGATCAGCTGGAAGGCCAGCCCGGCCTCCCGGCCGAACGCGTCCAGTGCCGCCACGTCCGCGTCCCCGGCGCCCGCGTACAGCGCCCCGATCGCACAGGCGCAGCCGAGCAGCGCACCGGTCTTGGCCTCGGCCATGGCGAGCGTCTCGGCGAGGGTGACCTCTCCGGGGGCGCGCCGCTCCATGTCCGTGTCCGCGTGCTGGCCCGCGCACAGCTCGATCACGCATTCCGCGAGCCGGACCGACGCGGCACGGGCCACCGGGCGGGGGTCCTCGGCGAGCAGCCGCAGGGCGAGCGCCTGGAGGGCGTCCCCCGCGAGGATCGCGTCGGCGTCCCCGAACACCGTCCACACGGTGGGCCGGTGCCGGCGGGTGGTGTCCCGGTCCATCACGTCGTCGTGCAACAGCGTGAAGTTGTGGACCAGTTCCACGGCCGCCGCCGCCCGTACGGCCGCCGCCCGGGCCGTGGGACCGCCCACCGCGGAGGCCGCGGCGAGCACCAGCGCGGGGCGGATCGCCTTGCCCGCCCCTCCCTGTGCCGGGGTGCCGTCCGCGTTCTCCCAGCCGAAGTGGTAGAGCGCGATCCGGCGCATCGGGGCGGGCAGCGAACCGAGGGCGGCCCGCAGCACCGGGTCGACCGCGGCCCGCGCCCGCTCCAGCAGCATCGTCGCCTCGTGCCCGTCTCCCGGGCGCTGCTCCGGCACCATGGGGCCGTCGGTCGTGCGCTCCGTCATGTGCCCCGTCTGCGGCTCCGTGATGGACTCCGTCATGGACTTCCCCCTGGGGCCGACTCGGTGGAGGAGCGGAGGGACGTCGTTTCCGCACCCGTCGAGCACGTACCTCGGAGGTGTACCCGCCCCGGCGGGCGGGGACACGGCATCCGGTGCGGCAGCTCGCGGAGGGTCACCGCCAGCGGCCGATCTCGACGTTCTCCAGGACACCGAGCGCGTCCGGTACCAGGACCGCGGCCGAGTAGTAGGCCGTGACCAGGTACTTGATGATGGCCTGTTCGTTGATGCCCATGAACCGCACGGACAGGCTCGGCTCGATCTCGTCGGGGAGGCCGGCGGCCCGCAGACCGATGACGCCCTGGTCCTCCTCCCCGGTACGCAGCGCGATGATGGAGGTGGTGCGGGCCTCGGTCACCGGGATCTTGTTGCAGGGGTAGATCGGCACCCCCCGCCAGGTGGGGATGCGGTTGCCGCCCATGTCGATGGTCTCCGGGACGAGACCCCGCTTGTTGAGCTCACGGCCGAACGCGGCGATCGCGCGCGGATGGGCGAGCAGCAGCCTGGTCCCGCGCCGCCTGCTGAGCAGCTCGTCCAGGTCGTCGGGGCCCGGGACGCCGTCGTGCGGCTGGATCCGCTGGTCGTACTCGCAGTTGTGGAGCAGTCCGAACTCCCGGTTGTTGACCAGTTCGTGCTCCTGGCGCTCCTTCAGCGCCTCGACGGTCAGCCGGATCTGCTGTTCCGTCTGGTTCATGGGCTGGTTGTAGAGGTCGGCCACCCGGGAGTGGATGCGCAGCACGGCCTGCGCGACGCTGAGTTCGTACTCGCGCGGCCTGGCCTCGTAGTCGACGAAGGTGTGCGGGATGTCGGGCTCGCCGCTGTGCCCGGCCGCGAGGTCGATCTCCTTCTCGCCGTACTTGTTGGTGCGCTGCCCGGGGACCGCGCGCCGCGCCCGCAGGTGCTCGCGCAGGGTGTCCGACCGCTCGGCGACCTGCTCGACGGCGTCGCGCGGCAGCACCAGCACCGTGCAGGCGGTGAGGGTGCGGGCCGTGTACTCCCAGATGGTGTCCTCGCCCAGCAGGGCCTGCTCGCCGAAATAGGCGCCGTCGGCGAGGACTCCGAGGGACTCGTCCTGGCCGTAGGGGCCGGTTCCGACCCGCTCCACCCGGCCGTGCGCCAGCAGGTACACCTCGTCGGCGGGGCTGCCGAAGGAGGCGATCACCTGGCCCGCCTCGATCTCCCGCTGCCGGCAGCGGGAGGCCAGCTCGGTCAGCACCTCGTCGTCCTCGAACGACCGCAGCACCGGCAGCTCACCCAGCTCCGCCGGGATGATCTCGACGCGGTCGCCGGTTTTCACGAACGTCATCCGGCCATCCCCGACGGCGTACGTCAGCCGCCGGTTCACCCGGTACGTCCCGCCCTGCACATCGACCCAGGGCAGCATGCGCAGCAGCCAGCGTGAGCTGATCTCCTGCATCTGCGGCACGGACTTGGTCGTGGTGGCCAGGTTCCGCGCGGCGGCCGTGCCGAGACTCTGCTGCTGGCCGGCCTGCTCCGTACGTACCTCTTCGCCTACCGACATAGAGAATTGCCCTCCCCAAATGGTGATCCGCGCCCGGTCGTGCCGGGCGCGCCGTGCGTGATCAAGCCTCCCTCACGCACCGCGTCCGCGCCATTACCCGATCGAGCGGGGTTGGATCATGGGAGGGCTGGGCACACATGGGGCGCCTGTTCCCGGTGGGGAGCGGAAGGAGATTGTCCGGATCGGCTCGCACAGCGCCCGAACGAGTAGTTGAACCCGCTCCTTTTAGGTATGAGGCCCTGTACCAGGCGGTCGCGACCAGCGGTCGTCGTCCGGTACGAAGGAGGGCGGTCATGGCCCCACCCATGTCCGCGAGCGCGTTCCTGCGCGCTCTGAAGGCGGAAGGGCTCACAGTCGTCCAGGTCGGCGACTGGCGCGACCACAACCGCAACCACAAGGGCCCGTGGGGCCCGGTGCACGGCGTGATGATCCACCACACGGTCACCAAGGGCAGCGCCAGGACCGTGGAGCTGTGCCGCAAGGGCTACTCGGGCCTGCCGGGTCCGCTGTGCCACGGCGTCATCACCAAGGACGGCCGGGTCCACCTGGTCGGCTACGGCAGAGCCAACCACGCGGGGCTCGGCGACGACGACGTCCTGCGCGCGGTGATCGCGGAGAAGCGCCTGCCGGCGGACAACGAGGCGAACACCGACGGCAACCGGCACTTCTACGGCTTCGAGTGCGAGAACCTGGGCGACGGCGACGATCCCTGGCCGGCGGCCCAGTTGGAGGCGATCGAGAAGGCGGCGGCCGCGGTGTGCCGCCATCACGGCTGGAACGAGCGGTCCGTCATCGGACACCGGGAGTGGCAGCCGGGGAAGGTGGACCCGCGCGGATTCACGATGACGTCGATGAGGAAGCGCATCGGCGACCGGCTGAAGTGAGTCCCGCCGGTCCGGCTCTCACCGTCTCCCCCCACACCCTGCGGGCACCACGCGAAGGCGTCGCCGCGCCCCCGCGGCCACCGACCCG
>NZ_NEUB01000846.1 GCF_002910825.1 Streptomyces sp. SM1
CTGACCGGAGAACTCGACGGTCAGGTGGGTATGGCGAGGTAGCCCCTGGGCTCTGGTGGGTCCGGGGCTGCTGGTCGTGCTGGCGGTGGTGTGTCAGGCGCCTGCCGGGGTGAGGGTGACGTCGTGGCCCAGGGCGGTGAGCTGGCGGACGAGGTCGCGGGTTTTGCGGGTCGGGTCGAGGTTCTTGGTGTGCCAGTCGGGGCCGAGGTCGCGGTAGCGGGCGGTGGGGTCGTTCATGAGGTGCCAGACCGTGACCAGGATGGAGCGGGCGACGGCGACCAGGGCCTTGAGGTGGCCTCGTCGTTTGACGATGCGGCGGTAGCGGGCGCCGAGGAAGGTGTCGGTGCGGGCCGCGGAGACGGCGGCTTCGCCGAGTGCTCCGCGCAGCCAGGGGTTGCCTTTGCCCGCGGGCCCGGAGGTGTTCTTCGGGCCGGACTGGAAGGTGCGGGGGGACAGGCGTGCCCAGGAGGCCAGGTGGCCGGCGGTGGGGAACACGCTCATGTCGGTGCCGATCTCGGCGAGGATGACCTGGGCCGTGGCGGGCCCGACGCCGGGGATCTCGTCCAGGCGCTCGATGTCGGTCAGCGGCATCAGCATGCCCTGGCCGGGCCGGCCGTCGTCCCTGTCACCGTCCTGGTCGCCGGGGGTCGTGGAGAGTTCGCCGAGACGGGTGGTGATGCGGGCGGTGAGCTTGTCGATCTGCAGGGTGAGGTAGTCGACGGTGTCCAGCAGCATCCGCAGCATGAACGCGTGGTGTTCCTCGAACCCGCCGGCCAGTGCCTCTTGAAGCTCGGCGGGAGAAGCCTTGATGGTGCCGTGTGCGAGGCCCGCCAGGGCTCTGGGACTGCGTTCGCCCGCGATCAGTGCTTCGAGCATCGCCCGCCCGGAGACCCCGAAGATGTCGGAGATCACCGAGGACAGTTTGATCTGCGTGTCCTCCAGGAGTTTCTCCGCGCGCTGTTTGTGCCGGGTGCGCTCGTGGGTGAGGACCGCGCGGGAGCGGGTCAGGTCCCGCAGTTCGCGCACCGGCTTCGGGGCACGAACGAGGCCCTCAGCATGCCGCGTTCGGCCAGCTTGGCCAGCCACACCGAATCGAGCTTGTCGGTCTTCGGGCGGCCGGGGACGTTCTTCACGTCACGCGCGTTGACCAGCCAGCACTCCAGCCCCCGCGACTCCAGGAGAAAGAAGAAGGGCTTCCAGTACGTCGAGGTGGCCTCCATCACGACCCGGGTGATGCCCTGGCATATCAGGTGGTCCGCGAGGTCCAGGATGGCGCCGCTGGTCGCGGCCACGTGCCACACCCGCTGCACTCTCCGGCCGGGCTTTTCCTCGTGTGGGACCCGGGTGCACACCATCCCGGACGCCTTGGCGATATCGATCGCCGCGACCCGCTCCACCAACTCCGGGCCCTGCTCGCTCTCCTCGGCAACCGTCTCTGCCACGGGCGAGTGCCCCTTTCGATCGTTCCGTTCGTGCCGTCCGTACAAGGCGGCGCCCGCCCCAAGGGGCCACGGGGGAAACGAAATCTGACCGGCGTGCTCTACGGCAACAAGGCAAGGCCCCGCAGCGGCCCCTGCACCAGACTGACCTGCGGGCTTGGTGTCCCAACGAGCTACCGGAGTCGGCGAGCGGGCGCCGCGATCATGTTTTCACGCCGGCAAGGCGTTCCCCGACAGGGACCAGAAGGACTGACCTGGGACCGGGGCAAGGAACTCTCCGGCCATGCCCAGTTCGCCCTCGATACCGGGACGAAGGTGTTCTTCGCCGATCCGCACTCGCCCTGGCAACGACCGACGAACGAGAACACCAACGGGCTGCTGCGTCAGTACTTCCCGAAAGGCACAGACCTCTCCCGGTGGTCGTCCGCGGACCTCGAAGCCGTCGCCCTGGCCATCAACAACCGGCCCCGCAAAATCCTCGGCTGGAAGACCCCGGCGGAGGTGTTCGAGGAACAGCTACGCTCGCTACAACATCCCGGTGTTGCAACCACCAGTTGAACTCGCCGAGTACACGTCAGAGGCGTACAACACCCTGTGTGACCGCCTGGGCGTGGTGCAGTCCATGGGGCGGGTGGGGTCGGCGCTGGACAACGCCGCCGCGGAGTCGTTCAACTCACTGCTCAAGGTCGAGTACATCCACCGGCACCGGTTCGCCACCCGCACCGAGGCCCGTCTGAAGATCGCCACCTGGATCACCGGGTTCTACAACCAGCGACGCAGGCACAGCGCGGCCGGCGGCCTGCCACCGACCGAGTTCGAACGGACCATCACGGAAGCACGCAAGAAGAGCGACCAGAAGTGCCAGGCCGCATAGGAGAGGTCTCTACGAAACCAGGGGATTGACACCCAGCTCTACCTCACGCCTCGCAAGGAGGTGGTGATCCGGCGACTGCTGGCCCACCATGCTGAGCAGACACGGCAGGCAGCCGCCCGCATCGCTCCACCTCCGGCAGCCGACTACCGGCCGGAAAGTCTCGATGTGCTGTTCGGAGCCGGTGCCCGATGACCATCACCTCGTCGCCGAGCGCCGGCCGCCGCACATCGGCTGCTGGACTGGAGCCTCAACTCACCCGTGTGATGGCCGCCCGACAGCGCTTCCCCGCCCGCTGCGTTCCGAACAACTGGCCGGGTACCGAGCGTTCCCGCGCCGAGGCGGCCCGCTTGCTGTCCCGTCCGCCCTATACGCTGGAGAATACCGGCAGCGAACTGCACCACAAGCACGGCATCGTCATGGTGCTGGACTGGCTGGAAGATCAGCCTGGGCAGACCTGGCAGGAACGGTGGAAGGCCAGCGGCATCGAGCAGGCTGGCGCCGCCTGGCGGCCGGTGATCAAGCAATGGCTTCACGAGCGCGGCCTGAGGGCAGACTGGCGCATGCCGGTGGTGGGGCGGGCCCTGACTACGCTGATCAGTGCTGAGCTGCTGCGGCCATCGGTGGACTGGCTGGCCGCCGGGGCCAGCCGCCAAGGAGTGCTGGTCCGCTCCATGGCCCATAGCCGGGACCCAGACGGATTTGAGCGCCTGCGAGAGCTGGGTGCTCAAGCCCAGGGTGTGCGGCCGGGCGCCGTCACTACAACGCTCTGCCGCAGCGCCCTCATCCTCGCGGCCAAGGGCGGCACGATCGCCGACATCACCATCGGCGACGTCCTGGAACTTCTTGAGACCCAAGCCGTGGTGCTCAAGCGGGCCATGGTGGGGACCGAGGTGTTCTACCGCCTGCTTCACCAGTTCGGAGCCCTCGGAGAGGATGCCCCGCGGGGTCTGCGCGAGGTCCGCTACCTGGGACAACGGACCCCGGAGGAGCTGATCGACCGCTATGGCCTGCGCTGCCGTGATGTCCGTGACCTGCTGGTGGACTATCTCGGTGAACGTCAGCCCGCGCTGGACTACAACAGCTTGAAGTCTCTCTCCTACCACCTTGGCAAACGCTTCTGGCAGGACATCGAGCACCACCACCCCGACGCCGACAGCCTCCGCCTCGCCCCGGACGTCATCGGGCAGTGGAAGCAGAGGATCCGAACCAAGGACAAGACCGTCACCACCCCCGATGGCCGCCGCACGAGCATCAAGGTCGAGAGGCTCAACCACCGGGACACGCTCACCCAGGTGCGGGCCTTCTACCTGGATCTCGCCCAGTGGGCCCTGGAAGACCCCGGCCGGTGGGGCCCGTGGGTGGCACCGAGCCCGGTGCGAGCTGACGAGTTGGAGAACCGCAAAGTACAACGACGGCGCAAGGCCAGGATGGACGCCCGCACCCGCGAGCGTCTGCCGGTCCTGCCCATCCTCGTCCGCTCGGTCGACCAGCGCCGCAGGGACGCAGCCGCGGTGCTGGAAGCCGCCCGGAATGCAGACCCCGGCGAGGCATTCACCGCTGCCGGTCAGCAACTCGTACGCGCCGTGGTTCCGCACGGGACGGCCGGCCGGATCTGGGCCGAAGACCCACACACCGGAAAACGCCGCGACCTGGGACTCCAGGACGAACGCGCCTTCTGGACCTGGGCCGTAATCGAGGTCCTGCGGGCCACCGGCATCCGCATCGAGGAACTGCTGGAACTCAGCCACCACAGCCTGGTCCAATACCGGCTGCCCGCCACCGGTGAACTCGTCCCCCTCCTGCAGATTGTCCCGTCCAAGACGGACACCGAGCGGCTCCTGCTGGTCAGCCCCGAGCTCGCCGACGTTCTCAGCGCGATCATCTGCCGAGTCCGGAACACCACCGGTGCCGTTCCCCTGGTCCCCTCCTACGACCGCGGCGAATGCGTGTGGCAGGAGCCCGCCCCGCTACTGTTCCAACGGCGAATCTGCGGCGAGGACCGGGCGTTCACCGACGAAACCGTCCGCACCATGCTGGACCAGGCGCTCATCGACACCGGACTGACCGACGCCGCCGACGCCCCAGTCCGCTACACGCCACACGACTTCCGACGGCTGTTCATCACCGACGCCATCCTCAACGGACTGCCGCCGCATATCGCCCAGGTGATCGCAGGCCACCAGGACATCAATGTGACTCTCGGTTACAAGGCCGTCTACCCCGAGGAAGCGATCCAGGCGCACATGGCCTTCCTCGCCCGCCGCCGTTCGCTCCGTCCAAGCGAGGAATACCGTGTCCCCACCGACGAGGAATGGCAGGAGTTCCTCGGCCACTTCGAGCGCCGCAAAGTCTCCAGGGTGCGTTTCCGCTTGAGTGACGTGTCTTCGAGATCCGCTGCTTGATGAGGTGACGGCTCGTTGCGGTTGCTGGTGATCAACTGGCATGGAGAGGCCGCTCGATGAGTCGCGATGTCGTACTGCAGCAGCTGGATGAGCGATCGGCGGCATACCAGGCCGAGGCGGAACGGCTGCGTGCGGAAGCGGATCGGATCACGGAACTGCTGGAGGTGTGCGAGGCGGAGTTGGGGCGGCTGGTCACGGCCCGGCAGGTGGTCGGTGAGCTCCCGGCGGTGCACACGGCGGCAGCCGTTCCCGACCAGTCGCCGATTCCTGCCCCGCGCACCGGATCGGCCCGCATGCGCGAGCACGGGCAGGCTGCGGCCGCCTCGTTCGCCGAGCAGGTACTCAGGGTGCTGGCCGGCCATGCGGGCCCGGTGCGGTGCCGACGGGTTGCCGAGGGGCTGGGCCTGGAGATCACGGCACGCAACGTGGAACGGGTACGCCAGCGCTTGAAGAAGGCCGTTGCCGCAGGGGTGGTGGTGCAGACGCCCGGGGGCCTGTTCACCCTGGCGCGTGTGCCGGCCGCGGCGGGCGGGTGAACTGCCGTGCGTGGACGGTTCCTTCTTGTGTTGCCCGGGTGAATGAAAGCCGCTCAGCACAAGAAGGAACCCGGTGGCAACCTACCCCCAGCCAGCCCCCGACGCGGACGACTACGCGGCCTCACGCGCCCACCTCGAGGCGATGATCGCCCGTTTGAGTGACACAGACATGGCCGCATGCACCCAGGAGCGGCTCGAGGACTACCTCACCCGGTCCGGACGCGAGCTCCAGCGCATCGCGATGCAGGACTACCTGGACGCCGCTGCTCGCCGGGAGGAACGCCTGGCGGTGGTGAGGGGCGCCGACCAGGTGGCCCGCACAAGGGCCGAGCCCGGGCACACCCGCCGGCTCCTGACCACCGTGGGCCCGTTGGAAGTCTCCCGCATCGCCTACCGCGCCCCCAAGGCCGCGAACCTGCACCCCGCCGACGCCGTGCTGGCCCCGCCCGCCCGCCTGCACTCCGCCCCGCTGCAGCGGGCGGTGGTGCACGAGGTCGCCGACGGCCCCCTGCGCTCCGCCCGCGACGCACTCGCCCGCACCACCGGCCAGCACCTGGGCACCCGCCAGCTGCAGGAGATCGCCATCGAGGCCGCCCGCGATGTCCGCGACTTCTACGATCAGCGCGCCGGGAGCGCCGGCGAACCCCCGGCCGCAGCCGGGACCGAGGGACGGGACCTGCTGGTGCGGAGCATCGACGCCACGGGCGTCAACATGATCCCCTCCGGTCTGCGCACCCCGGCCCCGTCCCGTCCGGCCGGCCCGCAACCGCCCTCGGCCCAGCTCTCAAACAAGGAACGCACCGGACGCACCCGCATGGCCTGCGTCACCGCCTGCTACGACGCCGCCCCCGCACCCCGCACCGCCGCCGACATCCTGCCCCGCGACGCACCCGAACGCGCCGAGCGGAAGAAGGGACCGGCCGCGAGGAACCGGCACATGGACGCCTCACTCGAGCACTCCACCGCCACCATGGTCACCACCCTGTTCGACCAGGCCGAACGCCGCGACCCCGAACACCTGCGCCGCTGGATCGTGCTCGTGGACGGCGCCAACCACCAACTCGACTGCCTGACCCAGGAAGCGGCACGGCGCGGCGTGAGCATCGACATCATCATCGATTTCGTTCACGTGCTCGAATATCTGTGGAAGGCCGCCGACGACCTCCACCCCACCCAGCACACCCGCGCCGCCTTCGTCCAGCAAGCCGCCCGCGACCTGCTCGAAGGCCACGCCCCCCGCGTGATCGCCGACCTGCACGCCCACAGGCGCGCCCACACCGCCGCCAACCGGCCGGCCCCCGGCCTGGACCGCGCCGCCGCCTACCTGGAAGCCAAACAGCCCTACCTCGACTACCACATCGCCCTCACCCTGGGCTGGCCGATCGCCACCGGCGTCATCGAGGGCAGCTGCCGCTTCCTCGTGAAAGACCGTCTCGATGTGACTGGGGCACGATGGGGCCTGGCCGGCGGCGAAGCCGTCCTGCTCCTGCGCACCGTCATCGCCAACGGCGACTTCACCGAGTACTGGCAACACCACATGCGCCGCGACTACCAGCGCACCCACGCAGCCCTCTACCAGGAACAACTCGACATCGCCGCATGACCGTTCAAAATCTGCTCACTCAAGCAGAAACGCACCCAAGTCTCCATCGGTGCATGCGGCCGCGCATTCGGCACCCCCTGCATCCATGAGCATGCCTGCGTCCGCTGTCCGATGCTCTGGCCCGACCCTGCTCAGCGTGACCGGCTCGTCGAGATCCGTGACAACCTCCTCGCCCGCATCGCCGAGGCCGAACACGAAGGGTGGCTCGGCGAAGTGGAAGGGCTGCAGGTGAGCCTTGCCGGAGCAGAGAAGAAACTCGTGCAGCTCGACCGGCGCCCCGCCAACCGCAGCGTCGTCGACCTCGGCATTCCGACCAGCCAACCGGGCTGAAGAGCAGCGTCCTCATGATGGCTGCCCATCGCAGAGGAGGAGCCGGATGCTGCCGTGCGGCAAGATAGTCGCGACGGTATAGAGAGGGGCTCATGGACGGGAATTCTTGTGATGGTGGGGTTCACTCGCTCAGCGGTGGAGAGAGACGGATTCGCAGACCTGATCGGTGGTAGCTATTCAGCAGGGTGTGATCGGTTCGCGGACCGTGCGGCGTGATCGCTAGGGTGGCGGTGTGGAGGATCCCGACTGGTCTGCGAAGGACCTTCTTGCCGAGTTGGCCGCGGTACGCGGCGAGTTGGCGGCTTCCCGGGCCGAGGCGGCCGCGAAGGACGAGCGGATCGATCAGCTGCTGGTCCAGATCGCGGAGTTGACCACGCAGGTCCAGGCCCTGGTACTGCGGCTGTCGAGGGATTCCTCGACCTCCTCGAAGCCGCCGTCCTCGGACGGGCCGGGCAAGCGGCCCCGTGGCGGGTCCTCGCGTACCCGCTCGGGACGCAAACCGGGCAAGCAGCCAGGTGATCCGGGCACCACCTTGCGGCAGGTAGAGGATCCGAACGAGCGGATCGTCATCCCCGCTCCGGCATCCTGCGCCGGCTGCGCGTCCTCGCTGGTCAAGGTTCCGGTGGCCGCGGTGCGCCGCCGTCAGGTCTTTGACCTGGCCACCCCGCTTCCGCCGCAGGTCATCGAGTACGCCGCGGACGTCAAGTGCTGCCCCGGGTGCGGAAAGAAGGCCACCGGAGTCTTCCCGGCCGGAGTGGAATCGGCGGCCCAGTACGGTCCCGATGTCACCGCGAAGGTCGCGGACGCGGTCCTGGGACACCACATCCCGGTACACCGCTCGACACTGCTGGTGATGGAACTGTGCGGGATGAAGGTCTCCACCGGCTTCGCCGCATCCCTGCGAGGCCGGGCCGCCCGCCTGCTGGAGGCCGGGTTCCTGCCCTCGGTCCGCGCCCTGCTCTCCGGCGCACCCGTCGTGCACGCCGATGAGACCTTCACCCGCACCCGGGCCAGGACCGTCTTCCTGCACGTGGCCTCCACCGCGCACCTCACCCTGATGCACACCGGTGACCGCTCGGCCGCGACCATCGACGCCGGCCAGGTCCTGCCGCACCTCAGCGGTGTCCTGGTCCGCGACGGATACGCCGGCTACACCCACCTCGACCACGTCCTGCACGCCTGGTGCGGCGCGCACCTGCTACGTGACCTGCGCGGCATCCATGAAGCCGACCTCCAGGGCCAGCTGTGGGCCCGCGCCATGGCCGACACCCTCCTGGAAGCCAACCGTCTCGCGTCCGCCGCCCGCGACACCGGGCGCGAGGAACTCACCGCCGACGAACTGCGCACCATCCACCGGCTCTACACAGGAGCACTGGCCCGCTCCCGCCAGGACAACCGGAACAAGAACACCGAACTCGCCCGGCACGCCCGCACCCTGGCCAAACGTTTCGAGGAACACCGCGAGG
>NZ_NEUB01000847.1 GCF_002910825.1 Streptomyces sp. SM1
CAGGTCAGTCCTTCTGGTCCCTGTCGGGGAACGCCTTGCCGGCGTGAAAACATGATCGCGGCGCCCGCTCGCCGACTCCGGTAGCTCGTTGGGACACCAAGCCCGCAGGTCAGTCTGGTGCAGGGGCCGCTGCGGGGCCTTGCCTTGTTGCCGTAGAGCACGCCGGTCAGATTTCGTTTCCCCCGTGGCCCCTTGGGGCGGGCGCCGCCTTGTACGGACGGCACGAACGGAACGATCGAAAGGGGCACTCGCCCGTGGCAGAGACGGTTGCCGAGGAGAGCGAGCAGGGCCCGGAGTTGGTGGAGCGGGTCGCGGCGATCGATATCGCCAAGGCGTCCGGGATGGTGTGCACCCGGGTCCCACACGAGGAAAAGCCCGGCCGGAGAGTGCAGCGGGTGTGGCACGTGGCCGCGACCAGCGGCGCCATCCTGGACCTCGCGGACCACCTGATATGCCAGGGCATCACCCGGGTCGTGATGGAGGCCACCTCGACGTACTGGAAGCCCTTCTTCTTTCTCCTGGAGTCGCGGGGGCTGGAGTGCTGGCTGGTCAACGCGCGTGACGTGAAGAACGTCCCCGGCCGCCCGAAGACCGACAAGCTCGATTCGGTGTGGCTGGCCAAGCTGGCCGAACGCGGCATGCTGAGGGCCTCGTTCGTGCCCCGAAGCCGGTGCGCGAACTGCGGGACCTGACCCGCTCCCGCGCGGTCCTCACCCACGAGCGCACCCGGCACAAACAGCGCGCGGAGAAACTCCTGGAGGACACGCAGATCAAACTGTCCTCGGTGATCTCCGACATCTTCGGGGTCTCCGGGCGGGCGATGCTCGAAGCACTGATCGCGGGCGAACGCAGTCCCAGAGCCCTGGCGGGCCTCGCACACGGCACCATCAAGGCTTCTCCCGCCGAGCTTCAAGAGGCACTGGCCGGCGGGTTCGAGGAACACCACGCGTTCATGCTGCGGATGCTGCTGGACACCGTCGACTACCTCACCCTGCAGATCGACAAGCTCACCGCCCGCATCACCACCCGTCTCGGCGAACTCTCCACGACCCCCGGCGACCAGGACGGTGACAGGGACGACGGCCGGCCCGGCCAGGGCATGCTGATGCCGCTGACCGACATCGAGCGCCTGGACGAGATCCCCGGCGTCGGGCCCGCCACGGCCCAGGTCATCCTCGCCGAGATCGGCACCGACATGAGCGTGTTCCCCACCGCCGGCCACCTGGCCTCCTGGGCACGCCTGTCCCCCCGCACCTTCCAGTCCGGCCCGAAGAACACCTCCGGGCCCGCGGGCAAAGGCAACCCCTGGCTGCGCGGAGCACTCGGCGAAGCCGCCGTCTCCGCGGCCCGCACCGACACCTTCCTCGGCGCCCGCTACCGCCGCATCGTCAAACGACGAGGCCACCTCAAGGCCCTGGTCGCCGTCGCCCGCTCCATCCTGGTCACGGTCTGGCACCTCATGAACGACCCCACCGCCCGCTACCGCGACCTCGGCCCCGACTGGCACACCAAGAACCTCGACCCGACCCGCAAAACCCGCGACCTCGTCCGCCAGCTCACCGCCCTGGGCCACGACGTCACCCTCACCCCGGCAGGCGCCTGACACACCACCGCCAGCACGACCAGCAGCCCCGGACCCACCAGAGCCCAGGGGCTACCTCGCCATACCCACCTGACCGTCGAGTTCTCCGGTCAGGGTCTTGCGCAGCTGCTCGGGCAGCTGTGCCATCGATGTGGTGAGCGCCGCGTTCATCGCGATCGCGCCGTAACCCCCGAGTGAGGTGCCGTTCTTCACCGGCGGATTCTCGCCCCAGCCTTCGAGCCGGGGCAGGTGCACCAGGAGTGTGGAGCGGCTGCTGCGCTCGACGAGCGTGCCGATCGCGGAGCGGCCGGTCCCGATGATCAGATCGCCTTCCCAGTGTCCGGGGACCGCGCGGTCCGCGGCCTCGGCGGGGCGTTGGCTGAGGACGACGTCCTCGGTGACATGCCCTTGCGGCCTGTTCTGCGACCGTGCGCGGGGAGTACGCAACGCCCGGCCGGTCCGCAGACACGCGACCAGCTCCCGTTTGAGCGCACCGCGGCCCTCGATGAACAGCGCCTGGTAGATCGCTTCGTGGCTGATGCGCATGGACTCATCATCGGGGAAATCGACGCGAAGCCGCCGCGAGATCTGTTCCGGGCTCCATGCCATCGCCCATCTTCTGTCCTGCCGGTGCGGCTTGTTCAGCCCCTTCCACGCGGGCGTCTTCGGACCGGTGACGATCGAGCCGTCGGGACGACGGACACTCCCGGCGAGCCGTTCCTGCACATAATCACGCAGCCTGTCGTTGCCCGCGAGCTTGGCCGCCTTCGGGCGCTTCGCGGCCTGCTGCGCCTTCCACTGAGCGACCGTGGCCCGATACTCCTGCTTCCCGCTGCGGGTGGCGGCGTTGCGGCGCAACTCGCGCGAGATCGTCCCCGGATCACGTCCGATCGCGCGGGCGATCTCTCGCACGCCCTTGTCCTGGGCACGCAGAATCGCGATCTCCTCGCGCTCCTCGAAGGACAGGTAGCGGCCGGTGGGCTCGGCCAGAGAGATCGGCGGCATGCCGCCAGCGTGACGGAACCACCGAGAGCCGACCGGCACCGAAACCCCGACCGCCAGCGATGCCTCAGCCGTCGTGATGCCCGTGGCGATCAGCCGCCAGAACTGCCGCTGCACCACCCGCGACGGATCAGGCCGGCCAGGCGAGCGCATCGCCGGCCTCAGCGCCCGATCAGCACGCCACTGCCGCCGAAGCTCCTCGGGCACATCACCGGTCTTCCGGCTCCAGTCCTCCGTAGCGATCTTGAACACCTCCGAAATCAAGGTGTTGCGACGACCGGTTGAATCCGCCCTCACTTCCCCTGTCGCTGTGGAAGATCGTCCCGTCCCTCCGGCCGCCGCGCGTCGCGGTGGCCATCTTCAACGACGCTCCGACCAGGGCCGCGTCATGGTGCTCGCCCATGGCGTAGCCGAGCAGGCGGCGCGAGAACGCATCCAGGACCGTGGCCAGATAGATCTTGCCCTCACCGGTCTCGATCTCCGTCATGTCCCCGTACCAGAGCACGTCCGGGGCCACCGCGTCGAAACGGCGATGCACCAGGTCAGGGGCGGCCTTCCGCTTGCCCTGCCGGGTCAGCGACCGCCGCCTGGGCGGCTTGCGGCCCTGCAGACCGAGATCGGCCATGATCTCCGCGACCGTGTTCACCGACACCTGCCAGCCCTCCGCCCACAGGTCCAAGGTGATCCTCGGCGAGCCGTAGGTGCCACCGGACTCCGTGAAGAAGTGGACGATCCGCTCCTCCAGCCTCGCCCTCCTGACCTCGCGTTTCG
Source organism: Streptomyces sp. SM1 (assembly GCF_002910825.1). Classification (GTDB taxonomy): domain Bacteria; phylum Actinomycetota; class Actinomycetes; order Streptomycetales; family Streptomycetaceae; genus Streptomyces; species Streptomyces okerensis. The sequence continues at coordinate 3,356 of NZ_NEUB01000847.1, forward strand.
TCGGCTCGTCGGGACGCCGGCGCCATTTGTAGAACCACGCCTCGCTCACCCCGACCACCCGGCAGGACACCCGGTGCGGGACACCATGCCCGACCCTCTGGTTACCGATGAAGGCGACCACCGCCTCCGGAGCGTTCTCGGTCACTTCACCCAGAGGGCCATGCATCGCTTGAAGACATCACGCTCCATCTCCAGCTCCCGGATCCGCTTGTTCTTCTCCCCGATCTCCCGGCGCAGCCGCTCCAGCTCGGCCCGCTCGGCCTCCCGCACCCGACCGCCACCGCCACTGGCGGCTGTCGGTTGTACGGGCCGGTCCGAGGACGTCGTCCCGTTGCGCCGCCACCGCGACACCCAGCTGTGCAGCGTGCCCGGGTTGATGCCGAGTTCCTCGGCGACCTCCCCGGCCGGCCTCCCGGTCTCGACCACGATGCGCACCGCACCCTCACGGAACTCGGCGTCGTACGGCGGCTTCTTCTTGGACCCCATGAATCCCAACTTCCCCTGCATTCAGGGGCTCCACGCTACGAGGGGATGGTCAGGGTCGTGGTCAATTGAGCGTGTCCGAGGACGAATTGGACATCGGTGAGGGGGAGGCTCGGGTCCTCGGCCATCCGGTAGGCGGCGGTGTGCCGCAGCGCGTGCAGCGTCGCTGACGTTCCCGCTTGGGTGTTCGCCCGCTCGAACATGCGATGAACCGCGTGGTAGGTCAGCGGCCTCGACGGAGAACGCAGGGTCCACCACAGCGGCAGGCGTCGCCCGCGCGGGATCGCGTCGTCCATCTCCAGCTGGTAGAGCCGAAGCCAGACGAACGCATCGGTCGAGGAAGGTAGTTCTTGGACCTCGCCGGTGCCTTTACGGACCACCGAGATCAGCTGACGCCCCGGATCGGCACCGGCCTGCCAGGTGCTGAGCAGTTCGCTGGCACGCGCGCCGGTGGAGACGTAAAAGGCGACCAGGGCCCGGTCGCGGTGCGACGGGAGCCGGGCGAAGATCTTGTTGAACTCCTCGTCGGGGACATTGCGGGGCACCCGCTTGGGCACTCTCGGCCGGTAGAGCCCGGTGCGTTCGTTGCGGGGCGGGTCTATCGGATTGTGGTGAGCATGAGCCCGCCGGCCGCGACGTGCCCGGTCCAGCGGGAACGGGTTGAGGACCGGTCCGGTGCCGATGTCGCGGTGGAAGTCGTAGAAACTCCGCAGCACGGTCTCACTGTGCGCTCGCACCGACGGTGCGTACGGCTTGCCACCTGCGGCCCACCGGCCCGCCTCGCTCGGGCGTCGCCAGTGCGGGCGCCTCGGCTGACCGGCGACTTGAAGCCAGCGGGAGAAGTCCCTCGCCTCGATCCGGCTCGCCCGGTCCCACGGCACCTCGACAGCCCAGAGGAAACGGAACCAGCGCAGCAGGTCCATCCCGTAGGAACGGGCCGTCGCCGCCGAGCGACCAGCTCCTTGCAGGTCCCGCAGGAATGTGCGCGCTCCTTCAACCGGCTCCCCGGCGGGGTCGACGAGCCGGCAGGGATCCCACGGATCATCTATGGCCACCAGTTCCCCGACCAGAGGGACAGACAGGGCCGCCAGGTCTCGCGATGCCTCCATGGCCGAATCAACGACGCTTCCGCCATCAGGTCACTGACCTGCGGAATCTCCGCTACTAGTTCAGTCAACAGGTCGCTGTCGGAGCCCTTTTTGTACTCCACCACCGGGCTGCCGTTCTCATCGAGCCCCAGGGTGTCGATCCGCCCCCGGTGCCAAGGCCCGGTCGGATACTCCGAGGCCAGGAAACGGACGCCCAGCATCTGCTCCAGGCCGGCCTCGACCCGCCGCTGCAGCTCCACCTCCAGCGCCACGGTCGAGCCGGCCAGCTCGACGTCCCGTCCGTCCGCGTCCTGCTGGAACATCATCAGCTCGGCCACCAGCGCCCCCTCCCGCGATCTGTGCATGGAGACCAATCGGCCGGACGCTCCGGATATTCCGCGTGTAGACCAGCGGAGGGACTGCAGTTCGTCCGGCGGACAACGCAGATGTCCGATGCGGCTGATTATTGCGGCACTGGATATGGGAGGGAGCTGAACTGGTCGGTGCCGCAGCATCTCGCCTGGACGCTGGGTTCGGTTCCGGACAGACCTGGGGCGATGTCTTGACCGCTGGCGACGGGCCATTGTCTTTGACGGTTGCGCAGGATCTGGCCGCGCAGCTCAACGCGACCAGCGAACCTGACTTTTTTCGCGGGTGCGTTCGGAGGCCCGCCGTACTCCGCCAGGATTGCGGAAGTAGATCCTGATGAACATCTGGGTGCCGTCCAGGGGCGAGGCGGTCAGGGCGCGACGGTTCCGGGCTTCATCCGGTAGACGCGCACCCAGTCGACGCTCATGTGGGTCGGGTAACCATCCACGCCGCCCGAAGAGTTGAGCGTCGGCTTGTTGGCGCATCGTCTGGCACCGCCAGGGCAGGGGTCGCTCTCTGTGCCGTAGCGCAGGTTGGGGTCGCGCAGCCCCAGTGAGAGTGTGACGTTCATAGGCAGGCGGTTCCAGTTGGTGTTCGCGATGCTGTTGACCGGCTTGCCATCCAGGTAGTAGGTGAGGCGGTCGGGAGCAACCATGACGCCGTAGGTGTGGTAGTCCGCCGCGGGGTCGAAGCCTCCGTTGACGACGCTTTGGTCGAGGTAGGGCGCCTGGGCGGCATTGCGGATCCACACGGGGTTGCCGTTCTGCATGACCTGGTACGGCGCGTGTAGGTCAAGCAGATGCGCGTCCTTGGAGTGCTGCTGCATTTCGACGATGTCGACCTCGGAGTAGGCCGTGTCGCCGTCTTGGGTACCCAGGAAGCCCGCGGCCTTGTCGGTCGCGTAGTTGCTGTACAACCAGAACGCCGGCGCCGAGCCGGGGAAGGTGTCCACGCCCTTGATGCGCGCTTCGTAGTAGCCGTAGACGCTTGAAGCCTTCGACTGCAGGATGCCGGAGGAGAAGTAGGTGTGCGACTTGAAGGTGGTGTAGTCGTCGCGACGGAGGGTGGCGTTCGGCTGCTCGTCGTAGCGCATGCGCAGCTCGAGGGATCCGTCCTTGACGGAGGTGTTGTCCGCGTTCCAGGTCCAGGCGCCCCACGACGTAGGGCTGTTGTTCCACTTGCCGGTGTCAACGGTTGTGCCGTTGAACTCGTCCGAGAGGTTTGAGACCAGCTCCCAGTTCTTCGGGTCCGCGTTGGGGACGTTAGCCTTGATGTTCTGGGGGTGCGACTTGGCACCCTTGCCGTTGGTCGCCGCAGAGCCCACGGATGTCGAGCCGGGGCTCGCCTGCGCGGCCACGGTCGTTGCCCCCAGGGCGATCGCCAGGGCACTCGCCATTCCCAAGACTCTCCGCGTGCGCAGTTGGTGTCCCACTCCTGCCACCTCTCTGTCGTGTGTGCCAATACTGCACAAGATGGTGCGTCTAGCGCAATGAACTGTGTCGAAGCCTCGGGTCGGTGTCAATGGTTTGGTCTGCGGCTCCGCCTTTCGCGTCACGGGGTGCACGCGCGCCGGAAGTTGACGAACTCAGTTGGTTGCCACAAAGGGGATTGCCTGTCAGGGTGTTGCGCTAAGCGCTCACACCTGTGCAACTACTGCACATAGCCAAGGGGTTGATGATGAGTCATCTATATGGTCCGCACGAAGGCGCGAGCCCCCCGAAGCCTGCTCGCCGCAGCGGATTCTTCCGTGTCCTCGCCCCAGCCGTGGGGGCTGCACTGACGCTGTCGGCCGGTGCGGTCGGAGCTGCCCGGGCGCAGCAGCCGGCCGCACCGAGTGAGTCGTCCGCCGGCTCAGCCGCCCAAACACTGGGAACCGTTCAGCACGACGGCAAGACCTACTTCAAGAACCGCATCCCCGCGACTGTGCGGCCGGTCGTCGTCACGCCCTCGACTCCCCAGGCCGAGATTGACGACCTGCTGGCCAGTGACGACCCGTACCGGGTCATCAAGTTCGCCTCCGGCGAGTACCGGCTGCAGACCCTGAAGATCCATCAGGGCAACACCCGCATCGAGGTCGATCCGGGAGCCACATTCGTCATGACGGGCACCTCCAAGTTCGTGTTCGACGTCGGTGCCCCCAAGGGGATCGACCCGATCGAGAACGTCGAGATCGCCTCGACCGTTCCGCACCGCAAGTTCACCGTCGTCGTTCAGGGCATTCCGCGCACCGGCGACCGGCGTGTGGCACGTCTGGCCAATGTCACGAACTTCGCCGTCTCGGGCATCGACATCCAGGGCAGCTACCAGGCCCAGCCCTACATCGTCCTGACCAACGCTGCGCGCAACGCCGCACCGGTCATCGACGGGAACAGCGACCCCAGCGACGGCCTCCCGCCGGGCAAGGACTACAACCCCCTCTTCGGGACCGTGCCCAGCGGCGGCGTCATCGAGGACGTGTCCGCCAACCGGATCCACTCCGGGTACGCCACGGTGCAGACCTTCGGGGCGAACAACGTCTACATGAAGGACATCTCAGGCGATGAGGGGGTGACGGTGCGCCTCGAGCCCGGCAGCGGCGGGTCGAAGGACAAGGTCAGCCAGGCCGGCCCCGACCTCGGGGCACTGCGCAACATCGTCCTGGACGGGATCACCAACACCAACGGCTTCGCATCCGTCTACCTCAAGCCGCATGCCAAGGACTGCTCGAACATCACCCTCAACGACATCTCGGCCACGGACAGCGCCTTCGCAGTCCATGCCGACTCGGCGGAGTTCTCCTTCGACCCGCCGACTGGGGGAACGGGCCCCGGCACGGTTCCCGACGGCGTCATCGAGCGTGGCCGGTTCGCGGGCCTCCGGGCCACAGGAGACATCATCCTGACGCGGACGCCGGGCGTCACGGGACGGGCGATCTTCGCGGCCAGCGACCTCGACTACATCGACACCAAGAACAGGATCGACGGTGCCACCGCGTACGAGGACTACCCGCTCCACGAGCCGTCCGGGCGGCTGCGCCTGACGAAGCTCCCGGTGGTCCCGATTCTGCTCCTGTCGCAGGAGTACGCCGATGCTGTGGGGCCCCAGGCCGTGCGTGGCCGCTACTCGATGAACGTATCGGGTGCGACCATCCGGTCGGTCGGTGTTCACCACTCGTTCGACGCGGACTCAGACGGGATCCTGGTGCGGAGTGACGGCCGGGGCCTGGACGGGCAACCTCTGAGCGCGGACGAGGTCCGATACGGGGACGCCACCAACGTCGTTCCCTGATTCCGGCAACGAAGGGGCCGACTGACCAAACGCGTCGTCGGCCCCTTCGTGCGTCCGGACGGGGAGCCGGATCAGCTGACGAAGTTCGGCCCGCAATCGTGACCCAGTTCTGCCGAGATGGCGTCCCGCGCCCGTTGGATGCGCGGCATCTGGGCCTCCAGGGCCGCCAGCGGGGCCAGCGACTTGACGGCCGTTACGGACAGTCCCCCTGCGACGGCGCCGTCAAGACCGAATATGGGCACGGCCACGCAGTTGATGTAGTCCTCGGCCTCGCCGTCGTCGATGGCCCATCCGCGCTCGCGCACCCGCTCGAGCTCGGCGGCGAGGTTCTGGGGAGTCGTGATGGTCGTCTCCGAGTACCTTTCGAAAGTACAGGCCTCGATGGCTGCGTCCCGGATGTCGGCCGGTGCGAACGCCAGTATGGCTTTGGCGACGCCGGCCGTGTGGGCGTTGGCCTTGCCCCCGACCCGGGACTGCATGCGGACCGCGCCCAGGCCCTCGACCTTGTCGATGTACACGACCTCGTGTCCCATGAGAGTGGCCAGGTGGATCGTGTGGCCCAGTGCGCTCCCGAGCTCGGCGAGGTGCGGTCGGGCCACTTCGCGGATGTCGATGGCGTCGAGCGTTCGCTGACTGGTGGCCACGAGCGCGAAGCCGCCCCCCCACTTCCCGTTCGGCAGCCGACGCACATACCCACGCGACTCCAGCGTGTGCAGCAGTCGCACGATCGTGGAGCGGTGCACATTCAGCCGCTCGCTTAGCTCGCGCGGCCCCTGACTGCTCTCGGACAGCATCTCGATGATGTCCAGGGCACGGTTCACGGAGCTCGACACCAAAGTCCTCCATGTTCTCGCAGTGATGTGCGTCGCACGATCTCCGGGCGGGAGGGAGACGTGGACGCGTCGGTGCGGAGGGCGCCCGCTTGTGCAGAATACACCGATGCATGTGCATCGATTGCACTGCGAGGCGGAGCGGGGCGCCGTGAGGCGAGAGAACCTCATGCATGTGACAGCAACGTAACGAAATAGTAACTGGGGGTTGGCTGGCGCGGAGGGAGATGTAAATCTTTCACTCAACGCACAGTGGTGTGCATATATCGCACAGGAGTAGATGGATGTTCCTTCCCGTACCAACACGCCGGATCGCTGTACCGGTGTTTCGGCACGCAGTCAGCGTGCCGGGGGCTGGGGGCGTCGTGCTCTCCTGCAGCCTGGGGGGCGCTCGATGAGGGTCACTCGAGTCCGGACGTTCCACGTTCGGCCGCGCTGGCTCTTCGTTGCGGTCGACACCGATGCGGGCCTCACGGGGTGGGGCGAAGCCGTGGTCGAAGGGCAGGCTCGGGTCGTCGAGCGTATGGTCCAGGACCTGGCCGAGTATCTCGAGGCAAAGGATCCGCGCCGCGTCGAGCACCACTGGCAGGTCATGTACCGGGGTGCCTTCTACCGCGGTGGGCCTGTGCTGTGCAGCGCGATCAGCGGGATCGACCAGGCGCTGTGGGACATCACCGGCAAGGCGCTGCAGGCTCCCGTGCATGCCCTGCTCGGCGGTGCGGTACGGGACTCCGTGCGGATGTACGGCCACGCTCGCGGGTCGGCCGACGAGGACTTCGTGGCTGCCGCCCGTTCAGCCCAGGCAGCGGGTCTGACGGCCGTCAAGTTCGGCATCGACGGCCCCGTCCGCGCCATCGACACTCTCGAGTACCTAGAGCGCCAGGTCAGCCGTGTCAGCGCCGTGCGCGAGGCGGTCGGACCCGGCTTCGACATCGCGCTGGACTTCCACGGCCGCACGTCTCCTGCGATGGCCAAGCGGCTGATCGAGGCGATGAACCACTTGACTCCCATGTTCGTCGAGGAACCTTGCCTGCCGGAGAACGTCGATGCCCTCGCTGAGATCGCGCGCTCGACGACCGTGCCCATCGCCGCCGGTGAGCGGATTTTCACCAAGTGGGGCTTCCGCGAGCTTCTCGAGAAGCGTGCTGTCGCCGTCGTGCAGCCCGACCTGTGCCATGCGGGTGGCATCAGCGAGGTGCGTCGCATCGCCGCCATGGCGGAGGCTCATTACGTCGCGGTCGCACCGCACAACCCGCTCGGGCCACTGTCGCTCGCAGCCTGCCTGCAGGTGGATGCCTGCATCCCCAACTTCCTCGTCCAGGAGTTCCCCAGTCTGCTCGACGGTGAGGATCTCGGCATGGGGATCTTGACCTCGCCGTTCTCCATCGAGAACGGCCACCTGCAGGTTCCCGACGGGCCGGGCCTCGGTGTCGAGGTGAATGAGGGCCTCGTACGTGATCGCGAGTACGAGGGGGACTGGACTACACCGTCCTTCACTCACGAGGACGGCTCGCACGGTGACTGGTGAGGGCCCCGGGCGGACCGACATGACACAGCCAACAACGAAGTGTGGAAGGCAGGAGACATGAAGAAGAATCGGACGCTGGTCGGTCCCGGCGAGGCGCCGAGGAACCGAAAGCTGACGCGGGCCGCTCTGCTCGCGGGAGGACTGTCGGTGGTGCTCGTGGTCTCTGGCTGCTCGTCCGAGGGCGACGGCTCCAACGGAGGCAAGACAGTCCTCAAGGTCCAGGGCTGGAAGGGTGGCGGTACCGAGCCGGCGAACATCGCCGCCATCGTCTCCGCGTTCGAGAAGGCCAACCCCGACATCGACGTACAGTTCGAGTACGTCCCGCCGAACGACGCCTACCTGCAGAAGCTGCAGCCGCAGTTCCTCGCCGGGAAGGCGGCCGACGTCGTCATGACGGACGTCACGAAGATCCCTGGCTGGAGCAAGGCCGGCTATCTCATGGACCTGTCCTCGGAGCCGTGGGTGTCCAAGGCCGACCCCGCGGTCGTCCCGTCGATATCCGTCGACTCCAAGGTGTACGGCCAGCCGATGGAGATCATCGCCGAGGGCCTCTACGCCAACACCGACCTGCTCAAGAAGGCCGGCATCTCCGAGGCGCCGACCACTTGGCCGCAGTTCGAGAAGGACTTGGCTACGCTCAAGGCCAAGGGAATCACGCCGATCGCGTTCCCCAACAAGGCGGGCGACACGGCCCAGATGGTTCTCAACGCCGCGGCATCCACACTCACGTACCAGGACAAGCCTGACTGGGACAAGAGTTTCAACTCGGGCCAGGCTAGCTTCACTCAGTGGAAGCCTGCCCTCGACCAGATCAAGAGCCTCCAGTCGGACGGATACGTCGACTTCAAGCAGTCCCTCGGTGTCGACGAGTGGTCGCAGGGGCTCAATGACTTCGCCGCCGGCAAGTACGCCTTCTGGTTCCACGGCGCGTGGGAGATCCAGGCCCTGCAGAAGGCAGGCCTGAAGAATTTCACGTTCAATCCGTGGCCGGCCGCCACCGAGGGCGGCAAGTCCAGCGTCGGCGTGATCTCGGGGACGCAGTGGTCCATCAACGCCCAGACCAAGAAGGCGGACGCGGCCAAGAAGTTCCTGGCGTTCTGGTCCGACCCCGACAACGCCAAGCCCTTCCTCGAGGCCGAGCACGCCTTCAGTCCCTGGAAGGGCGCGACGAACCCCAACGACCCTGTCGCGGCCAAGGCCCTGGCCGCCTATGAGGACAACCGATTCCATGTGCTGCCGCGCGATTCGTGGCTCAGCGCGTCCGGGAACAAGAGCATGAAGTCCAAGCTTCAGGCCTGGATGCTGGGCCGGTACTCCAGCGAGGACGAGCTGCTCAAGGACCTTGACAACTCCCTGCGACCCAGCAGCTGACGTAGCAACCATCGTCGGGACGGCATGCGGCTACGTAGCGCCCCTGGCGCAGGTCGAAGGACACTCATGATCACTCGCCATCCTCGCAAGGCGCTGCTGTACCTGGCGCCGGTCGCGGTCATCTATCTCGTCGTCATCGTCTACCCGCTGGTGAGCAGCGCAAAGCTCAGCCTGACGGACAGCCCCGCGGGCAACCCGGGCCAGTTCATTGGGTTCGACAACTTCCGCCAGCTCTTCAGCGACGAGCAGGTGATGCACGCGCTCGGCCGTACGGTCGCCTACGCCGCTGTGGTCTGCACGCTCCAGAACGGCATCGGCCTGGCACTGGCCCGGGCCCTGTACTCGAGGCCCCGGGCACAACGGGTCTACAGCGTGCTCCTCCTGCTCCCCATGCTGATCTCTCCGATTATGGCGGCCTTCATCTGGTCGGCGTTCTACGCACCCTCCGGGGCGATCAACAGCGTGCTGCGCAGCGTCGGTCTCGACTCGCTGACGCGGGTATGGCTGGGGGACCCGAACACCGCCCTGTGGGCCATCGCCGCCGTCAACATCTGGATGTTCGCCGGGTTCTCGGCGGCCATCTTCTACGCCGGCTACATGAACGTGCCGAGCGAGCTACTGGACGCCGCCGTCGTCGACGGCGCAAGCGGCTGGCGACGGTTCGTCTCGGTCGAGTGGCCGCTGCTCGCCCCCTCCCTCACTGTCAACGTGACGCTGTCACTGATCGGGTCCCTGAAGGTCTTCGAGTACCCGCTGGTGATGACGCAGGGCGGCCCGGCCGAATCCACGACGACATTGACGATTCTCGTGTACGAGAAGATCTTCGGGGGCCAGGGCTTCTTCTCCTACGGCGTCACGATTGCCGTGCTGTTGCTGGTCACCGTCGTACTGCTGAGCGTTCTGGTGAACACCCTGCTGCGCCGGCGCGAGGAAAGGATCTGAGTCATGTCCTCCACCACCAGCAGGCCCCCCTCCGCGTCCGTTCGTGTTCGGCCGGACAAGCAGCCTCCTGCGGTCCGGCCGCGCCGTCGGCCCCCGATCGGCCGACGGGTAGGGGATGTCGCCCTGTTCGTGGCCGTTGCCCTGATCTTCGTCCCGCTTGTCCTCACTGTCTTCTCGTCACTGCGGACCCCGGCAGCCGTCGCCGACAACCCACTCGGCTTCCCCACGGAGCCGACGCTGGACAACTACCAGCATGCCTACAACCGGATGAACTACGGCGTCAGCGTCCTGAACACCGTCGTCATCCTCGCCGGGTCGCTCATCGTCATCGTGGGGTTCGGCGCCCTGGCGGCGTACCCCCTGGCACGCCTGACCCGACGCTGGACCTCGGCCGCGTATCGGATCCTCATCCTCGGGATGACTCTGCCGGTGTTCGTCATCATCGGCCCGCTGTTCGTGCTCCAGCGCGACCTCGGTCTCCTCGACACCCGGCTGGGTGTCATCCTCACTTACTCGGGGCTCTTCCTGCCCGTAGCGGTCTTCTTCTACACGAGCTTCCTGCGGCAGATCCCGGTGGAACTGGAGGAGGCCGCCTCGCTCGACGGTGCAGGAACGTTCCGCATCTTCTGGACCGTCATCTTCCCGCTGATGCGGCCGATCACCGCGACCCTCGTGATCTACCTGACCCTGCACATCTGGAACGACCTCGCCGTGCCACTGGTGTTCCTCAGCGACCCGGACAAGCGAACCGTGATGGTCAACGCCTACGCCTACATCAACCCCTACACCGTCGACCCGACGGAGCTGTTCCCAGCAGCCATCCTCGGTGTGCTGCCGCTGGTCATCATCTTCGCCTTCATGCAGCGCCGTGTCGTCCAGGGTCTTACCCTCGGGGCCGGCAAATGACCAACACCATCTCTCCGGTCACCGACACGGGTACGCAAGGCCCGCACGCGCCCGGGCTGACCGGCGTCGTGCCCGTCCTGCCCACCCCGTTCACTCCGGCTGGTGACATCGACACGCCATCCTTCGACCGGATCCTCGACCACCTCATCGGGCTCGGGGTCCCGGGCGTGATGCTCCCGGGCTTCGCCTCCGAATTCTACAAGCTGGACGAGGCCGAGAAGGTCTCGCAAGGTCGGCGTGCGATCGCCCGTACGTCCGGCACCGGGACGGTGTCGGTGCTCGCCGTGCACGGGCACGCCACGCGCCACGCCATCGGCGAGGCTCGTCGGTGGATCGACCTCGGAGCGGACTGGATCAACCTTCTCCCGCCCCAGTACATGTCGCCCCAACCGGATGCACTGGCAGACCACTGCGCCGCAGTTCTCGACGCGGTGTCCGGGACACCCGTCATCCTGCAGTATGCGCCCACGTCCGGCGCGGGCCTGAGCCCTGACCATATCCACCGTCTGACGGCAGAGCACCGCAATCTCGCCGCCGTCAAGGTCGAGGCCAGGCCGCCCTACCGGTTCATAGATGCCCTGCAACAGGCCGAGTGTCCTGTCCCCGCCTTCGCGGGGACAGGGGGCCTCTACCTGGTCGAGTCGCTGCGCCTCGGTGCCTGCGGCGTCCAACCCGGCTCGGGGTTCGTCGAGATCTACCAGGCGATCTTGAAGGCGTGGACGGCCGGCAGGGAGCAGGAAGCCGACGACCTCTACGCGCGTCTGCTCACCTACCTCGTGGGATGGGCCAACTCGCAGGAAAGCATGGTCGCGATCGAGAAGCGCATCGCGCATCGCCGCGGCCTCCTCGACCATCCCGATTGCCGGGCTCCCCACCAGACGCCCCACACCGTGGAAGACACCGCAATCGAGCGGTTCCTGGCCGAGTTCCACCCCTACTTGCGAGGAACATCCTGATGTCCCGAATCACCGAGGTCCGCGGTTTCGTCGTGAAGATGGACCAGAGCTACCTGGGAGGCACCGCGCAGGTGGACCTGCCCGGTCAGCGCGGCGACTATGTACGCCACCAGAAGTACCGTTCGTCCTACTCCACGAAGTCCGAGACCTTCCTCGTCCGCATCACCACCGACGACGGGACCTACGGCTGGGGCGAAGCCCAGGCTCCCCTGGTACCCGAGGTCGCCGCGACGATCGTCGAGCGCCTGCTGGGCCCGTTTCTGCTCGGACGCGACCCCTTCGACACGCAGTCGATCTGGATGGACAACTACGACGCGATGCGCGAGCGCGGCCACGTCAACGGCTACCACCTCGACGCGGTGGCCGCGATCGACATCGCCCTGTGGGACCTCAAGGGCAAGTTGCTGGGTGCCTCGGTCGCCACGCTCATGGGCGGCCGGCTGCGCCAGCAGGTCCCCTGCTACGTCTCGGGCCTGTCCGCCCCGGACGACGACACGCGGGTGGCCAGCGTCACCAAATGGGCCGATCAGGGCTTCACCGAGTTCAAGCTGCCGCTGGGCAACGGCGCGGCCGCGGATGCCCGGTCGTTCGCCGCCGTGCGCCGTGCCCTGGGCGACGACGCGACGATCAACGTCGACCTGCACTGGCGCTACTCGGTTCCGGACGCCATCACGCTGGGCCGTCGGATGGAGGAGCACGGCCTCGGTTTCTACGAGGCGCCAGTGGCCCCAGAAGACAGTCTGGGGCAGGCGGAGGTGGCTGCAGCGCTGGCCGCGTCGGTGGCCATCGGCGAGGAGCTCCGCACCCGCTACGACTTCCGCGACCGCCTGGTCAAGCGCTCCGCCGACGTCCTCCAGCCGGACGTCGGACGGATGGGCATCACCGAGGTCATGGGCGTGTCAGCACTGGCAGAGGCGTTCCACGTATCTCTTGCTCTGCACTTGGGGGTGGGCCTCGGGATCTACATCGCCGCAGGAGTTCAGGTCGCTGCAGCGACCCGCAACGTCCAGACCATGGAGTTCCAACCCGGCCAGCTCAACGTCGGCAACGCCCTGCTCAAACAGCCCGTGGAGTGCGCCTCTGGCTGGTACACCGTGCCCGAAGGGCCCGGGCTGGGGGTCGACGTCGACCTCGACACCCTGCAGACGCATACAACCAGCTCGTTCGCTCTGACCGAGACCGGGCAAGGCTGAGCCGGTGTCAGAAGCCACGACCGACCGCGGCGGCCAGGTCAGGGTGCCCGGCGCCGACCGAAGGTGCGACGTCGCCCCGGTGGGCGCGGTCCGCGCGGCCTTCGGGGAGGGCCCGACCTGGGACGCGGCCCACAACGTCGTGCGGTGGGTGGACATTCCCGCGGGCGACGTCCACGCCACAGACCCCCTGACGGGCAACACCCGCACCACTCGGTTCACGCCGCCGGTGTCGGCTGTCGTCCCGACCTCCGGTGGTCGGTTCGCCGCTGCCGCAGGGCTCTCGCTCCTGCTGGTCGGCACCGCGTCCAGTGACACCCGCGCGTTGGCCCGCCTGCCCCTCGCCGACGGCTACCGCATGAACGACGCGGTGTGCGACGGAGACGGCCGACTGTGGGTGGGCACCATGCCACCGCGCACCGCACCACAGGGCAGCGGCCGATTGTGGCGCATCGACGGCGGGGGGCAGGCCACGGTGATGCTCGACGGACTGCGACTGCCCAACGGCCTGGGCTGGAGTCCGGACGGACGGCGGCTCTACCTCGTCGACACCCTGGTCGGCTCGGTCGACGTCTTCGACCTCGACGGCGACCGGCTCACGGGTCGTCAAACGCTCGTATGTGTCGACGCGCACCACGGGCGACCCGACGGATTGGCCGTGGACGAGAACGGCGCAGTGTGGGTGGCCCTGGCCGGCGGCGGTGCCCTGCACCGGTATTCACCCGTGGACGGTCGCCTGCTGCGCCGCGTCGAACTGCCTGTGTCACATCCCACCAGCTGCAGCTTCGGAGGCTCCCAGCTGGCCGAGCTCTACGTCACGACAGCCGGACCGGATCACGGAGACCGCACCAACCACCCTTACGCCGGCCATCTGCTCCGGTTGGACGTCGGCATCGCCGGACTGCCGGGCACGCCGATGGGCGCGCCGTGAACCATGAAAGGGAGTGCCAGTGAAGCCGCAAGCCCTGTCCTACATCGACGGTCGGCTCTGCGAGTCAGGAACCTCACACGACGTCATCTCACCCGCAACGGGCCACGTGGTGGGAACCGTGGCCTGGGCCGGGGAAGCGGAGGCGGCCGCCGCACTGGAGGCGGCCCGACGCTCCGCGGCCGCGTGGCGCGCGCTCGGCCTCGACGGGCGCGCCCGTCACATGGCCGAGCTGTGCAGCGCCATCGCCCAGGCGGAGGTGGAGCTTCGCACCACGGTCCAGAACGAGACGGGCAAGACGTGGGAACAGACCGAAGAGGATTACCGACTGCTGGTCGACTCCCTCGACTTCTACGCGCAAGCAGTTCGCTCCGTCGGGCCCGAGGTTCTCCATGACCGTGCGGGAACGCACAGGCATGAGCTGCGTCGAGAGCCTGTCGGCGTTGTCGTGGCGTTCATCGCCTGGAACTTCCCGCTGCTCAACCTCGGATACAAGCTCGGGCCGGCCATGGCGGCGGGGTGCCCGATCGTCATCAAACCGTCCTCGCGGACGCCGCTCGCCGCGGCGGTCGTCGGGCGCCTGTGTCACGAGGTCGGACTCCCCGCGGGGGTAGTCAACATTCTCTCAGGGGACGACGCCACCGTCGGAGACGCCCTGTCCCGCAGTGATATTCCTGCGCTCGTCACTCTGATCGGCTCGACCGATACAGCACGTCACGTCATGGCCGTGGGTTCGACGACGGTCAAGCGCTACTCCCTGGAACTGGGGGGCAATGCACCGGTCCTCGTGTACCCCGATGCGGATCTCGATCTCGCGGCCGACACCATCGCCCTGCTGAAGTTCGCCAACGCGGGGCAGGTGTGCGTGGCGCCCAACCGTGTCCTGGTGCACGAGTCAGTGGCCGCCGCGCTGACCGAACGTCTGTGCAGACGCGCTGAGCGGATCCGGGTCGGCACGGGCCCGGCGGGCTCCGCCGACATGGGCCCGCTCATCGATGCGGGGGCGGTCGAGCGGGTCCTGGGACTGGTCAGGTCGACCCTGAACCAAGGGGCCCGGCTCGTCATCGGCGGCAGCCGCCCCGACGGCGCGGCCACGGACTGCTACCTCGCTCCTACCGTCGTCGACGGTGTCACGCCGCAGATGGACCTGTTCCGCCAGGAGGTGTTCGGCCCCGTCGTGTCGATCACGACCTTCACCCGCCACGACGACCCGGTCGGACTGGCGAACGACACGGACGCGGGCTTGACCGCCTACGTGTTCGCGCGTGACGAGTCGGTCGTCGGTGCGGCCGTCGACCGCCTGGAATTCGGCGAGGTTCACGTCAACGGCGTCAAGTACGCCATCGAGCTTCCGCACGGGGGGTTCAAGCAGTCGGGAGTCGGCCATGACTGCTCCGTCCTCGCTCTTGAGGACTACCTCGTGCACAAACGCGTCACCCGGCCACTGGCCATGCCCCCCGGAGGAAACCACTGATGCGGATCACCAAAGTCGTCAGCCACGTCCTGCAGTACGACCTCGACGAGGAGCTCGGCTACTCCCAGCAGTACTACGCGCGACGAAGCGCCCACATCGTCGAGATTCAGACCGACGAGGGGCTCACGGGCTGGGGCGAGTGCTTCGGGCCCGGGAACGTCGCCCTCGCGAACAAAGTCATCGTCGAGCAGGTGATCGCGCCCATGATCGTCGGCTCCGACCCGCGCGACCGCGAGGTGCTCTGGCACCGCGTCTACAACCTGTTGCGTGACCACGGCCAGAAGGGGATGCCCATTCAGGCCCTCTCCGGCGTCGACATCGCCCTGTGGGACCTGTTCGGCAAGCTCACCGAGCAGCCACTGCACCAAGCCATCGGCGGAGCCTTCCGGCAGTCGGTCCAAGTCTACGGCTACGGCATGATGCTGGCTCGAGGCAAGGGCCTGGAACAGCGGATGGCCGAGGACGCGGCCGTCATCCGCGATTCCGGCTACGCGGCCACTAAAATGAAGATCGGCCTCGGCGTTGCGCGCGACATCGAACTGGTCGCCGCGGTGCGCGACGCGCTCGGCCCCGACTTCCCGCTCATGGTGGACGCGAATCACTGCTACGACGTCACCGACGCCCTGCAGGTGGGCCGGGAGCTGTCGCGGCTGGGCGTCGCCTGGTTCGAGGAGCCGGTGGCGCCGGAGGACCGTGAGGGCTACCGGCGGCTGCGCGACTCGCTCGAGGTGAACATCGCCGGCGGCGAGGCCGAGTTCACCCGCTGGGGCTGGCGTGACCTGCTCGACGCGGGCTGCGTGGACATCGCCCAGCCCGAGGTCTGCGCCCTGGGCGGGATCACCGAGTACCTCAAGGTCCGGGCACTGGCCCACTCGCGGTTCATTCCCATCGTGAACCACGTATGGGGCTCCGCCGTGGCGATCGCGCTCAACATCCACCTGCTGATGGCCATGCCGGACCTCCCCGGCGCGATGTTCCCCCGCAGCCCCCTCCTGGAGCTCGACACGACACCGAACCGCTTCCGCGACGAACTGCTCGTAAGCCCGCTCCGGATCACGGAGACGGTAGCCCGCGACGGGGCGGTCACCGCGCCCCCCGGGCACGGGATCGGCGTTGAACCCGACCGCGACTTCATGGCTGCCTTCGAAGTGGGTGCGTCATGAGCGACATCGCACTTCCCTGGCCGCCGACGCGGCTCGACGGAGCGGTCGTATGCGTAGGCGAGACGATGGCGCAGGTGGTACCGAGCGACGGACAGCGCCTCCACGAGGCGGCGCAGTACGCGATCGGACCGGCGGGAGCGGAGTCCAACGTCGCCATCTCGCTCGCCCGCCTGGGCACACACGCCGCGTGGGCAGGTCTGATCGGCAACGACCCGTTGGGCATTCGGCTGCGACGCGACGTCGAGCGGTACGGGGTGTCCACCGATCTGGTGCGCGCCATGCCGGGGGAGCGGACCGGGGTCTTCGTCAAGGATCCGGCGCCCGGTGGCTCCGAGGTCTACTACTACCGCTTCGGCTCGGCCTCGACACTGATGGACGATCGGTTCGCCGAGGCTGTCATGGCCTCCGGTCCCGGCTGGGTCCACCTGACCGGGGTCACGCCGGCCCTCTCCAGCAGCTGCGCGCAGGCGGTGCGACGTATCGTCGCGATGGCACACGACGCGTCGGTACCGGTGAGCTTCGATGCGAACCACCGTCCGCCCCTGTGGCCGGACACGGATACCGCCGCCCATGTCATCGGCGAGATCGCCGCAAGCTGCGACGTGGTCTTCGTCGGCCGGGACGAGGCCGAGGCCCTGTGGGGGACGCGCACCGCCGACGCCGTGCGGGAGCATCTCCCCCAGCCCGGTGTCCTCGTGGTAAAGGACGGGTCGGTCGAATGCGTCTCCTTCGACCGCGAGGGGCGTACCGTCGTGCCCGCGCTGCCGGTCGAGGTCGTCGAGCCCGTCGGGGCCGGCGACGCCTTCGCGGCCGGCTGGATCCACGCCCGGCTCCACGGCATGGAAGCCGCCGGGTGCCTGCGCCTTGGGCACCTGATGGCCGGCTTCGCCCTGACGTCCCACTCGGACGTCGGTGATCTCGGCACTGACCCGGCCCTGTTGGTGGCCCGAGCCGCGGACAGCCGCGACTGGCCGACGTCTGCCCCGCTGACCGCCGCCCGGCCACTGAGGTGAATCCGCGACACATCGCAAGGAGAAGTCGTGTACCACTATGAGATCGCCGCACGGATCGCGGACGACGGAGTCGTCGCGATCGTCCGGGAGAAGACGCAGGAAGAGGCGCGCGTGAAGATCCGTGCGCTGCTGAAGGCCGGTCAACGCGTCGTCGAGGTCTCGGTCACCACACCGGGTGCCATCGAGCTCGTGGCCGAGCTGCGCGACGACCCGGTCGCCTCGGACGCCGTCATCGGCATCGGCACGGTCCTGGACGAGACGACGGCGCGGCTTGGCGCCTTGGCCGGGGCGCGGTTCGTCGTCTCTCCGTCGGTCGACACCGAGGTGCTGCGCACCGCGCACCGCTACGGGATGGCGACACTGCCCGGAGCCTTCACCGCCACGGAAGCCGTCCGGGCCGTGGCGGAGGGGGCAGACTTCGTCAAGCTCTTCCCGGCGAGTGCGTACGGTCCGGCATCCGTCCAGGACGTGATGGCGGCCCTGCCTCAGATCGCTCTGGTGCCGACCGGGGGTGTCTCCCTGGAGGCCGCTCCCGCGTTCATCGGCGCCGGTGCTGTCGCAGTCGGTATGGGGGGTGCCCTGACGTGTGGGCCGGCGGCCGAACTGCCGAACCGAGTACGTGAGCTGCACCGTGCCGTCACCGCGGCCAAGGAGGGACGGCGCGCGTGACTGCGCTGGTGCAGGAGCCGTCGTGGTACGGCGAGCCGGCCGTCCGACTCCGGGCTCCATGGGGTTCGGTCGTGGTGCTCCCCGAGCGTGGCGCCAAGATTGCCTCCTTGCGGGACGCCTCTGGCCACGAGTGGCTGGCGCAACCGGCGCACGGGCCGCTGGCCGCGCCGGACAGCGGCGTCCCCTTCGCCGAGGCAGAGATGTGCGGATGGGACGAGATCGCCCCCACATTGCGGTCCGAGGGCATGCCCGACCACGGAGAGGTGTGGGCCGTCCCCTGGACAGTAGTGGGCGCGGGCCCGGACTTCGTCGAACTGCAGGTGCGTGGCTCCGACGTTCCCTTCCTGCTTCGGCGTCGCCTGCAGGTCACCGCGGAGGGGCTACGGATGGAATACTCCGCACGCGCGCTCGAGCACCCCGTGTACTTCCTGTGGATGGCGCATCCCCAGTTCCGGGCGCCGGCGGGCACGGAGATCGACCTGGGCGACAGTTCGGTGACCATGTGCGGCGCCGCCGATCGCGACGGGCACGGGACGACCTGGGGCCCGGAGCCGGTGGACCCCTTCACCGGCGTGCCCCGCGGGACGGGTCGTAAGTGGTGGTGCGCCCCCGGCACCGCGCCCGACCACGTGCGCGTCGACCATGCGTGCGGCAGGAGCCTGACCCTGTCGTGGTCGGGGGCAGCGACCGAGCTCGCCGTGTGGGCGGACCACTGCTGGCGATCTCGGGAACCCGTCCTGGCACTCGAGCCCGCGACGTCGAACGGCGACGACGTCGTCAACGCGGCGCACGCCGGGACAGCCGTACGCCTCGATGCCCGAACCTGGGTGACCTGGAGCCTCGGCTTGTCCGTCCATCAGCACGCGGACGCGAGGAGTCACTGTGGCGAATCGAGCTGAGCTGCCGCTCCTGCTGGTCACAGGCGGTTTCGGCCGAGTGGCGAGCGTCGTCGTGCCGCCCTTGGCCGACACCTTCCGCATCCACGTGCTCGACCGCACCGAACACCGCTTCCCGATGGAGCCGGACCAGGTCACCACGGGTGAGCTGCACGACCTCGACCTGGTGGCCCGTGCGATGCATGGGGTCGATGCGGTGCTGCACCTCGCCGCGAACGCGAGTCCCCGCTCGCCCTGGTCCGTCGCCATGGACAACCTCACCCTCGCCCGGACGGTCCTGGACGCGGCCGCTGCTGCCCACGTGGCCACCGTGGTGCTCGCCAGCTCGGTGCACGCGGCCGGGGGCGCCTTCCGCGACGGCGCACGCCCCGTCGACCCCGCAACGGCCCACCCGTGCTGTGCGTACGGCGTCGGGAAGGCCGCGATGGAGGCGGCCGCGATGCTGCACCACGACCTCACCGGAGCCTCGGTCTCCTCGATCCGGTTCGGGCTGACCGGTTGGCCCCTGACCACGAAGGAGCTGGCCGACACCTGGCTCGGGGACCAGGACGCTGCCGACCTCGTCCGGCGTGCCCTGGTGGCACCGCCGCACGTGGGCACCTATCACGGCGTGTCCCGGCACGGCTCGTCGCGCTGGGCCGTCGGCAACGCGGCCGAGGACCTCGGTTGGCGGCCTCGCCAGGAACTACCGGTCGCTCTGAGCGACCTCCCACCGGCCGAGAACGCGCCGTGCCGGATGTTCGCCGTACGCGGGACGCCACCCAGCCCCGGCTGACGCCACCAGCCAGCACCACTCAGGACCGTGACAGCGGTCAGACAGATCAAGGACCCAGATGATGACATCCCGACCAACCCGCGTTGCCCTGGTCGGCGCCGGGCTCATCGCCCAGAACGTCCACCTGCCCAGACTGGCCGGCCGCGACGACGTGGACCTCGCCGCCGTCGTGGACGTCGACCTCGAGCGCGCCCGCGCGACGGCAGAGCGCTTCGGCGCGGGCCGGCACTCGAACGACATCGAGGCGGTGCTGGCCGACGACAGCATCGAGGTCCTGGACCTGTGCACGCCGCCGCTGCTGCATGCCGCTCAGGTGCGAATGGCCCTGGACTCGGGAAAGGACGTCATCCTCGAGAAGCCGGTCGCCGCCAACCTGGCCGATGCCCAGGTCGTCGCCGACATCGTCGCAGGGTCTCCCGAGAGAGTCATCATGGTGGCCGAGAACTGGGTTTTCAGCTCGGTGGCCCGCGCCCTGAAGCAGCTGATCGACAGCGGAGCGCTCGGGGAGGTCTTCCTGTGGGAGTCGCGTCACCAAAGTGACCACCGGCTGCCCTCCGGGCAGCAGCCCTCTTGGAATTACGCCCTGAGCGCGGCCGGTGGTGGCTACCTGACGCAGGCGGGTACGCACGCCATCTCACTGGGCCGGCACCTGCTGGGCGAAGTGGAGTCCGTCGTCGCCGTCAGCCCGCAGGCGCATGGCGACGGCGGCCCCTTCCTCGACCACGAAATGGTCGTCGGTCTCCAGTTCCGCACCGGCGCGTCAGGCTCCATGGTCCTCACCGGCCGCAGCCGGCGACCTGGCCAGAGAGTGTTGGGCCAGACCCTCTTCGGGACGGAGGGAACGGTGGACGGCGACATCCTGTCAGGAGCTCTGTCCGGTGAAGCCGTCACCGCTCTGCCGCAGTTCGGACCCTCGATGGGCTTCGACGAGGAGTTCGACCATTTCTTCGAGTGCCGCCGTACGGGGGAGGCCCCCTACCCGTCGGTCGGCGACCAGGTGGAGACCCTGCGCACGATGGCCGCCGTGTACCGCGCCGCCGTGACGGGCACGCGCGTCCGGGTGGAGGAGATCGCATGAGCGCCCCCACGCCTCGCCGCGTCATCGTGGTCATGACTGACCAGCACGCGCGGTACGCCTCCGGGGCCTATGGGAGCTCCTCCGTACAGACCCCCCACCTGGACGCACTGGCCCAACAGGGCACGACCTTTGACGCGGCCTCCTGCCCCTCACCCATGTGCGTCCCGTCGCGCGCCTCGATCATGACGGGGCGACCGGTGCACGAGATCGGGGCCTGGGACAACGCGCACCCGTACGACGGGACGCCGCGTGGATGGGCGCATGCTGTGCGAGACGCCGGTCTGCGAACCACGGTCATCGGCAAGATGCACTTCCGTTCGGCCGAGGACGACACGGGCTTCGACGAGACCCTTCTCCCCCTCGACGTATCGGACGGGGTGGGAGACGTCTACTCACTCGTGCGTGATGACATGCCCGCGCGCCCGGCTCTGGCCGACCTCGTGCGAGGTGCCGGCGTGGGCGAGTCGCCCTACCTGGCCTTCGACCGCTCTGTGGCCGACCGGGCATGTGAGTGGCTCGACAGCGCGCCGCAGGACCAATCGTGGGCTCTGCTGGTCTCGTTCGCCACTCCGCACCATCCGTTGGTCGTCCCGCAGGAGTACTGGGACCTCTACGCCGACACCGACTTGGGAGAAGTCGGTGAGCCCCCGCAGGAGCAGCACCCGTACCCGGCGGAGCTGCGGCGTGTCATGGGCGTCGATACGGCGTTCTCGACGGAGGAGATCGCCCGGGCCCGTCGAGCCTACTTCGGGCTCTGCACTCTGGCGGACGAGCTGGTGGGCCAGGTGATCGAGCGGGCACGGCTGAACGGGTTCGACCTGGACTCGACGCTCGTCGTGTACACCTCGGACCATGGAACGTCGCTGGGCGAGAGAGGCCTGTGGTGGAAGCACCACCTCTACGAGGAGTCGGTCGGCGTCCCGCTCATGGTCGCGGGCCCCGGATTCGCCCGCGGGGCCCGGGTGTCGCAGCCGGTCTCCCTCACCTCGGTGTACCCGACGGTGCTGTCAACGCTCTCGGTAGAGGACGAGCGTGAGCCGTCGCCGGTCACCACCCCCACACTCCCGGCATCGGACGCCGTTCCCGCGCACCCCGCCGGCGGGTTCGCCGAGTACCACGGGCTCGGTGCCTCGTCGGCAGCGTTCATGCTCCGTCGTGGCAGGTTCAAGCTCATCTACTTCGCCACCCAGCCGCCGCAGCTGTTCGACCTGCGGGCGGACCCCGAGGAGCGACGCGACCTCGCCGGTGACCCGACCCACGCGGACACTCTGCAGGATCTGACGCGCGAGCTGCGCCTGCTCCTGGACCCGGAGGCTGTCGACAGGCAGGCGCGGCGGGACCAGGCCGTCCTCATCGAGCGCTACGGCGGTCGCGCGGCCATCCTGTCCGAAGGATTCCGGATCCCCTTCACGCCGCCGCCGAAGGCCGACGGATCGTGACCGGGACAGAGGTCGCCGACGGCGTCGTCGTGGTGACCATCCCGATGTCGCCCGGGCTGAGCACGGCCGCGGTCGTCCTGTCAGGAGATCGCACCGTGCTGGTAGACACCGGGACAGCCACCTCGGGCCCGGAACTCATCGACACGTGCGTCGCGCATCGTGGTCTGCCTCCCGTGACCACCATCATGTGCACACACTTTCACCATGACCATACGGGCGGACTCGCGCAGTTGAGCCGTGACGCACACGTCACAGTCCACGCGCACGTCGCCGAGAGCGGCCTGGTCGCGGACCCAAGGGGCTTCACGACCGCGATGAGCGGCCTCGGCATCGACCTGACGCCCCCAGTGAGCATCGGGACCCGGGTCAGCCCGGTACTCGACGGCTTCCGTATCCCGGTAGGGGGCCGGACGTGGGAAGTCGTCCACGTGCCCGGGCACACCTGGGGTCATGTGGCCCTGTGGTCCCAGACGGAACGGATGCTCATCGCCGGCGACGCAGTCCAGGGCCCGGGAGTGCCGTTCACCGGAACCCTGGGTCAGGGGACCGGACTGCCGTACTACCTCGACGTCGCCGCCTACCGGAGCAGCCTCGAACGGATGCGACGCCTCGAGCCCCGCACCCTGGTGCTGGCTCACGAGAACCCTGCGTGGGGCGCGGGCATCATCGAAGGTGCCGCTGCCGTCGAGGAAGCCCTGTTGAGCTCGGCGCGCCAGGTGGAAGAGGTGCACGGGTGGGTTCTCGACGCCCTGGGTGCACGACCCCGCCCGGTGCACGAGGTCACGGCCGATGCGTGCTCCGCAGGCGGGATCGGCCGGGTCGCCCCCCAGGCCGAACTGACCGTGCGCGCACACCTGGCACTCCTGCGCACCAAAGGGGTTGCCCGGCTCGGTCCTGACGGGTGGGCTTTGGTCCCGGGTTCCGACCAGCCCTGACGGTGAAGCATCAGACGGACCGCAGTCATTCGAGTAACGGATTGGAGAGAGGCGAGCATGGAGTCAGAGACCCCTCGGGCTTCTGCGGCCGCCGGCGGCTCGATGGACACGCTGACCGAACTTGTGACGCTGCCCGCAGGCCGGTTCCGCATGGGATCCACCGACTTCTACCCCGACGAGGGACCGGTGCGTGAGGTGGAAGTGGCATCGTTCGCGATCGAGCGGCATTCGGTGACCAACGCCCAGTTCGCCGTGTTCGTCGAGGTCACAGGATACGTGACTGTGGCCGAGCAGGCTCCGGACCCGCGACTCTACCCCGGGGCCGACCCCGACCTGCTCGTGCCGGGGGGCCTGGTGTTCACCCCGACAAGGGGCCCGGTACCGCTTGACCGATGGGATCAATGGTGGCGCTGGGTTCCCGGAGCGTCGTGGTGCCACCCGCGTGGACCGGGCAGCGACCTGGCAGGCCTGGCCGACCACCCGGTGGTCCTCGTCGCCTACGAGGACGCGCTCGCCTACGCGACATGGGCCGGGCGCCGTCTAGCCACCGAAGCCGAGTTCGAGTACGCGGCCTGCGCCGGCAACGACGGCAGCACCTACGCATGGGGCGAGGACCTCCACCCCGGGGGTCGTCTCATGGCTAACACGTGGCAGGGACGGTTCCCCTACCTCAACACAGGGGCGCGGGGATGGATCGGCACCTCACCTGTGACCGCCTTCCCCGCCAACGCCTACGGTCTGCACGACCTCATCGGCAACACCTGGGAGTGGACGAGCACGTACTACGCCGTCGGGGAAGACCGCGCCCACGCCCACGCGGTCGACCGGCCTGCTCCGGCTGCCTCGGCGCCGAACTCGGAGGTGACTCGCGCCGTGCCCTCCTGCTGCACTCCTGCCTTGCCGCTGTCGGTGGATGAAAGGGATTCGGGGCTGGGGGCGAGGCTAGGGTCGGAGGCCGCCGTGGCTCGTGGGTCGACAGCTCCCGGAGAGCTGTTGCCGCGCCGTGTCCTCAAGGGCGGTTCCCACCTCTGCGCGCCGGAGTACTGCCTGCGCTACCGACCCGCAGCGCGCTCGCCCCAGTCAGTCGACTCCGCCACGAGCCACACCGGATTCCGCTGCGCGGCCACAAGGTGATTCCGCTCGCCGGCCCGGCAGACACACTTCCATCGACGCGTTGTCCGAGGCGTATGCGCCCCTGTGCACCTGACTCGAGCGGCCGTGCCCCTCCGACACGGAGATCGCTGAGAGCCAGGACAGAGCAGGGGCACCGAGCCGCCTTGAGCCACGCTCCGTCCGAGTGACATCCGATTGCCCGTCCCACGACCATGACAATCGTCAAGCCACCGCACTCCGCAGTGCGGCTTGACACAGGAGAACATATGAGTGGCCGCGAGGACACCGGCACACGGCGCTTTCCCACAGCCGTTTACGGTGCGGGGGAGGACCCCGACCCCAGGTTCAGCCTTGCCAACGAACGTACCTTTCTCGCCTGGATCCGTACAGCGCTGGCGTTCCTGGCCGGCGGCTTGGCCGTTGAGGCTCTGCAGGTGCCTATTGCCACGAGCATGCGAGGCGCCATCGCCGTACTGCTTGTACTCGCTGGCATCGCGGCGTCGGCCCAAGCGTGGACCGGCTGGATCCGAACAGAGAAGGCACTGCGATGTCTGACACCGCTTCCATCCTCGGGCCTCAAACTGCCGATCGCCGTCATCCTCGGCATCGTCGCAGCGGCCGTCCTCGTTGGCGTCGTGCTATGACCGGTCCGGCCGGCCGGCACAGGCATCTGCCCGCCGACCCTGGCCTCCAGGCCGAACGCACGTCGCTGTCGTGGAGACGCACCGCGATGTCGGTCGCGGTTGGATCGCTCGTCGGCCTCAAGGTGCTCCCGCCGCACCTCGGCGTCCTCGGCTACGTCTTCTGCGTATTGGGCCTGATGTGGAGCGCAGACCTAGCCCGAGCGGCGCGCCACCGCTACTGGCAGGGAGACGCACTGTTGCGGGCCGCCGCGCCCCGCGATGCCGGGCCGACCGTGGCACGTACCGCGGCCATGACTCTCGCTGCATCCGTCGCCGCGCTGACCACGGTCGTCGCCACTGCGCTCACGACCTGAGCCCCGGTATGAGCCGGAAGGCGGCTCCACGGTAAACCCCAGGGCAGGGCTTCTTACCTCGGGTTTCTCGTTTCACGTGACCTTGGATGCCTGGGTGCCCTGATTGGCTCTTGGTCGTTGGGTTCCTGCAAAAGCCTCCCTCCCGCTTCCCAGAGGACCGACTCGACGGGGATCGGGCTGCGACGATCGCGCGAAACGAACTCAATGCCGAGCGTAGCGGTGGACAGCCGGTGGACAGACGCCTTTGGACGGTGTGACACGGAGCAGCACAGCCCAACCCGGGAAACCTGCCCTGATCAGCGGAAACGTCACGAGGCGGTACGACGCGACACCAGGAAACATGATCGCCCCCGGTCTCGTAATGCGTAGGTCTCGGGTTCGAATCCCGAAGGCGGCTCCATGATGAACCCCAGGTTGGGCCTCTGACCTGGGGTTTCTTCGTTTCTTTGACCTTGGAATTCAGGCCAATCGGACACTCGCATCCTACGCATCGCAATGCGTAGGTCATAGGTTCACCTGCCGTTGGCAGCGAAGTGCGCCAAGGCCCTGAACTGCGGTTTTGGCATGTCGGCTGGTTGGGTTGATCAGGCGGAGACGGTCTCCGGTGGACAGCCGGTGGACGGCTGTGCGTGATACGTCGTCAGAAGTCTCCTGCTGTCCTCGACCAACGCGGTCGCCTTGTTCGATCGAAGGCGGGTGGGGGGCGATGTGGGGACTTGTGTCGTTCTGACAGACGCGGGACGCGTCACGGCGCCTGCGGAACGGGTGCGGGCATCGCTTCGGGCTGCGTGAGCTCAGCGTCGGCCCGCGCCAGGTCGTCGCGCCCGGACGGGAACCCCTGCCCGTGGGAGGATCGGCAGGCGGACCAGAGCGTGGAAGAGGTGATCACGTTGGTGGCGGACAAGTCGATGGCGCAGCGCCTGCTGGGCTGGCTGGTGCCGGACGGCGCCGCGCTCGGCGTGCTCTCGGCGGCCGAGATCGAACGCTTCTGCTGGTACGAGCTGCCCCGCAAGTGGCACGCGGACACCCTTGAGCAGCGGCGTGCGGTCGCGGTCCTGGGAGACCTACTGGCCGGGGCCGGCCGCGTTCGGGCCGCCGCTGTGTGCACGAGCACGATCACCGCTCAGGTACTGGAGGCCTGGCAGTGCTCCGAGGAGGCGGGTTTCGCGGCCTACCGCAAGGCCGCGGGTGCCTCGCCCACTACCCCGCCGGACGTACCCGAGCTGAGCTGGGGCCAGGTCATGGGCATCCAGGAAGCGCTGGCCCGCGCCAACCTCGAACGTCGACTGGAGCAGGCCCTGGACGAGGGCGAGCTCGCCCCGGAAGCGCGTACGTTCCCGGCCGCGCGCCGACGGTTCGCCCAGCATTGGCTCACCACAGCGCAGCCCGTGTTCGACGGCCGTGCCCCGCTGGAGGGCGTGCGCCGCGAACGGCGCGAGTTGTGGGCCGAGGCGCCCCGGCCGAGCGCCGCGCCCTGCTCGCCGCCGTCCTGCCTGCCCTGGAGGAATCTTCCACGGCACCTGTGGACACGGCTGAACCGCTGCGGTGGCTGCTGGAGCAGATCGGTGACGGCGTCACCCTGACTCAGGCCGGCTACCTGCCGCGGGAACTGGTGGCTGCCGCGTTCGACCGCTACCCGCACTGGTACCCGATCGGCAAGGGGCCGCGCTCGGAGGCGGACCTGTTTCAGCTGGCCGCCCTGCACGAACTCGCCCGCACCCATCGGCTGGTGACCAAGCGCCATCGCACGCTCAAGCTCTCGGCTGCCGGTCGTGTTCAGCTGACGGACCACCAGCTGCGCCAGCACACGGCCGCGCTGTCCTGGCTCGGCACCACAGCAGCTGAGCGGCAGTTTGCCGAGTGCGCCCTGGGCGCACTGTGGCCGGAGCCCCGGCTCCGACGGGACCTGCGCGATGTCATCCATCCGGTGCTTGCCGCGTGCTTCTCCCGCGGTGACGGCGCCGCGATGGAGGTGGAGGACACCGAGCGGCTGCTGTGGAGGTTCTGGCACACCGGCCGCGAACTCGGCTACCTCGACGAGCGGGAACGGGTCATCGATGCCCCGATCTCCCTGTCCGCCACCGGCCGACCTGCCGCCCTCGCCGTGCTCCGTCTCCTGGCCGAGGGCCCACGCGACCACATCTGAGTGCGCCTCAGCGGGCTATCAGACCGGCGTCGGTGAAGCGCCGCATCAGCGAGGGCTTGCCGTGGTGCTGTTCGCGCAGGTTGTGCAGGCGTCGGGCGAACTCCTCGGGGGTGCCCACCCGGTCGTGGACCTCACGGAGATCCTTCAGCAGGGCGACGGCGGCGTCGTAGGGTCCCGGCTGCTTCTGCCCGATCAGGCGGGCGATGTCCTGCCAGGCTTGCTGGGCGTTCTCGGCCAGGCGGTCCAGGTGGCTCTCGCGAGCGCGCAGTTCGGATCGGAGGGCCCGGGCGCGGGCTTGCTCACGCTGCCTGGCGTGCTCGCTGCGCACCTCGTGGGCGGCGTCGAGGAGTTCCGCAGCCGAACGGCGACGCGCGGCTGCGGACGGTTCGGCCGCGCCGCGGGACGCGGCGCGGTGGCGGGCCAGCAGGGTGGGACCGGGCTGCGGGGCGGTGCCCAGGGCGGCGTCCAGCAGCAGGGAGTCCTTCTCATGCGCCGGCAGGGCGCGGATCCAGGTGGCGAGGGCGTCCTTGTCGACCGCCGGGGAGGGGGCGGCACCGCTGGCGCGGGCTGCCGCGGTGAGCAGCTGCGGGTCGACCTGGAGGAACTCGGCCAGCGCCTACTGGGGGCCGGTGAGCCGGCCCAGGCCGGCCGGCACGGGCGGCTCGATGGTGGAGGCGTACTCGTCCTCGTCGACGTCCTCCTCCAGTTCCCAGCGGGTGAGTCCGGAGAGCCAGGCCAGATAGAGGGGACGCAGGTCGCCTGCGGCGAGTTCGGTACGCAAGGAGGTGAACGAGGCGAGGGTGAAGGAGGTCTCGAAGTCCCACTCGCCGCCGTCCTCGGCCGCGTAGGAGAAGTCGAGCAGCGCATGTCCTTTCCTGGTCCAGCAGGACAAGGCCTCTTCCCAGCGGTACGGTTCGGCGCTGCGCGCGGACAGCAGCGTGGTGGGCAGGCGCAGCATCAGGCGCCGCGAACCCCAGTTGGCGAAGTACAGGTGGGCGTCGTACAGCCGCTCCATCAGTCTGCGCTCGTCACCGCGGAAGTTGCCGTAGTGGTATTCGTTGACGAAGTGCGTCGCGCTGATCCGGGCCCGGCTCGACAGTGCCCGCACCCCTTCGAGCTCGTTCTTCGTCAACGGCCGGCCGATGGCCTGGAACTCGTAGTACTGGTACTCGCTCACGGCCGCGGATCCTATCGACCGGCACTTCGGCGCGTTTCGCGAGGGCGGCGCCGTCCACCTTTCGGGTGAGGCGAAGGTTACGGTTCTGGCGACGTCGCCGGTAACTTGGACCGCACGGGTGACGGAGCGTGCCCGTTGCCGTCTGTACGCCTTTCCCCCCAGCGAGGTCGCTTGAATACCGCCGCCACCCGTCCCGCCGCCGTGGACAGCTCGGCCCCAGGGCCCGAATCACTGCCCGACGCGTTCGCGGCCTTGGTGGACCGACTGGGCACGGCTCCGGTGGATCCGGCCACCTCGGTGCTGGTGGACGCGGCGGTGGGGGTGTGGCGCAGGCCCGGTTTCGACTCCTTCCTGTCACTGCCGCAGCTGTCGTTCACGCCCTTCGAGTATCAGATGCAGACCGCGCGGACAGTGCTGCGGCGGATGCGCGGCCGGGCGATCCTGGCCGACGAGGTGGGGCTGGGCAAGACCATCGAGGCGGGTCTGGTGCTGTCCGAGCTGCGGATGCGGGGGTTGGCGGAGCGGACGCTGGTGCTCACCCCGGCCGGGTTGGTGGAGCAGTGGCGCGAGGAGTTGGAGCGCAAGTTCGGACTGCCGACGGTGATCGCCCGGGGCCGGGAGTGGGCAGACGCGGGAGCGGGCGCGGACGCGGAGCGGCCGGTGGTGCTGGCCTCGATCGCCTCCGCGCGCCGGGAGCCGCTGAAGTCCCGGCTGACCGCAGGGCAGTGGGATGTGGTGGTGGCGGACGAGGCACACCGGTTGCGCAATCCCCGCAGCGCCTCGGGGAAGCTCGCCCGGGCCTTGCGTGCCCGCTATCTGCTGCTGCTCACCGCGACTCCGGTGGAGAACCGGTTGCAGGACCTGTACGAGCTGGTGAGCCTGGTCTCGCCCGGGTTGCTGGGTACGCCCGCGCAGTTCCGCCAGCGGCACGCCGGGGCCGGGACGGATACATCGGCGCCGCGCAACCTGGCCGAGTTGCGGGCCCGTACCCGCGAGGTGATGGTCCGTCACCGGCGCAGCGAGGTCGAGGTGCTGCTGCCGCAGCGGCTCGCCGAGACGGTACTGGTGGAGCCCTCGCCCAAGGAGGCAGAGCTTTACGCGGGAATCGCGGCCGGAATCAGGGCCGAGGCCAAGGACGCGTCCCCGGCGCGGCTGCTGACTCTGCGCGGGCTGACCCGGCTGGCCGGGTCGAGCCCGCAGGCTGCCGCGCCGACCCTGGCCAAGGCGGGCTGGCCGAACCTGGCTGCGCTGGCCCGGGAGATCGAGGGGTCCACCAAGGCCGATCTCCTGCTGGAGCGGCTGCGCCGGCACACCGGACGGGGGGAGAAGGTGCTGGTGTTCACCGCCTTCCGGCAGACCCTGGACGCGCTTGCCGCTCGGCTGGAGCGCGAGGGCGTCGAGGCGGCGGTCTACCACGGCAGCCTCTCGCGCAGGGGCAAGGAGGCGGCGGTGGCGGCCTTCCGCGACTCCGCGCCGGTACTGCTGTCCACGGAGTCCGCCGGAGAAGGCCGCAATCTGCAGTTCTGTCATGTAATGGTCAATGTGGACCTGCCGTGGAACCCCATGCAGATCGAACAGCGCCTGGGCCGACTGCACCGTGTGGGGCAGGAGCACGACGTGGTGCTGACCAATCTGGTCGCCCGGGGCACCATCGAGCAGCGGATCCTCCACGTCCTCGAATCCAAGATCAATCTGTTTGAGTTGGTCGTCGGTGAACTCGACATGATCCTGGGCCGGGTGGACGAGGACTTCGACTTCGAAGCCTCTGTCTTCGACGCCTTCGCCACCGCCCAGGACGACGCGGAGTTCGACGAGCGCCTGGAGCGATTGGGCGAGCAGTTGGTCGGCGCCCGCACGGACTACCTGGACAGCCGCAGCGCGGTCGATGCACTGGTCGGCGACGAGAGGGAGGCGGGCCGGTGATCCGGAAAGAGGCCGGGCTGGCCTTCTGGCTGGACTGGGTCGAGCACCGCGGCGGGCTGTGGGAGGACGCCGGAGGCACCGCCCTGGCACTCCTGCCCGCCGCCCTGGCGAGCGAGCTGGAGCTGCCCGAGGAGACCGCGGTCACCGCCGCCCCCGATGTCGCCCGCGAAGACGGCGCCCTGCTGCTGGTGACCGGGCACCCGGTGGTCGCCAAGGCCGCCGAGAACGTTCTGGCCGCGGGCGACACCGGCACCCTCACCCTGACCGCGCCGCGCTCCCTGCCGCCCGATGCGGCCACGCTGCTGTCCAAGGCCCGAGAGTATCTGCCGGTCGACCACGGTCGCCTGGACCCGCGTGCCGACGCCACGCCCGAGCGGGCCCTGCGGCCGGTGATGCGCGTAGGCGCCCTGGTGAGCTACGAGCTCTCCGCGGAGGACCACTTCCAGGAGCAGGCCGAGGTGTTCGTCGACGTGCCCAGCCGCCTGCGGGTCTCGGCGAGCGTCAGCGAGCGCCTCGCCCGCACCGGCCATGACCCCTGTGCCGGGACCGCACTGCCGGCCGGGCTCGCCGCCGCCGTGGACTACGCCTCCACCAGTCGGCCGGCCCTGGCGGCGGCCCTCGCGGAGGCCCACCGAATGCTGGAGGCCGGCGCCGAACTGCGCCGTGACGGACTGGCCGGGCAGATCGGCGACGCGCACGCCAAAGAGCGCGCCCGCGCCGAGGAGTACTACGCAGCCGCCGTGGACTCCCTCCAGCGCCGTGCCACCACCGCGCCCGAGGACCGCGCGGCGTTGCTGCGCGCCCGCATCGAGAGCACCCGCGAGGAGCGCGCACGCCGCCTGGCCGAGATCGCCGAAAAGTATCGTGCCCGCCACACGCTCACTCCCTACCGGCTGCACCTGCTGAGAGTGCCGGTGCTGCGCCTCGCACTGGACGTCCGCAGGGGCGAGCGGCGCTACCCGCTGGACCTGGACTGGCTGCTGCCCGCCGGAGAGTTCGCCCCACTACGCTGCCCGGCCTGCGACCGGAGCGGTGCGCAGCTGGTCGCGGCCAAGACCCACCTGGGCTGCGCCCGATGCCTGGCCCCCAAGCGCCCCACCCCACAGCCGGCCCCGGTGTCCGTACCGCCGCCCCGCGACGGCGCCGATGCGCACACGGCGGCATCCACGGCGGCACCGGTGCGCGCGGACACCTCCGTCGCCGCGCGAAACGTCCAGGCCGCGGCCGACGGCGCCTCGCCCCTGAGCGGGAGCGAGGCGAAGGCCGGGCGAACCGCCGAGACGTCCCCGGCGCGCGCCTCCTCCCGGTCCACCTCCCGGCGCGCCACACCCGGCCGTGCCCCGTCCCCGCCGCAGCGCCGGTCCTCCGATCCCAGGACCCTGAACAAGCGGGCCGTCGCCTTCTGGGAGCACGCCGCGGCAGGCGACCGCCGAAAGCTGGAGCGGCTGTGCGTCCCGGATTCGCCGGCCGCCGCCCTGCTGCGGCTGTACAGCGCGGCCGGGCCGCTGTACGGGATCGGCGTCGGCTCCCGGGAGCGGGTGGAGTCCTGCAGCGTCGCGGTCTTCCCCGCCGAGGGACGACGCGGCTGGGACGGTGCCGGAGGCGAGGTCCACACCGACCGGGGAGACCGTGACTACCTGCTGCGCTGGGCCCCCGGGCCTGCCCCGCTGATCGCCGAGGTCTTGCCTTTCCAGACCCCCTATGCGATGAATGCCGCTACCATGATGGCGCGCTACCGTACCCGTGGCACCAGGCCGACGGTGCCCCGTCTTCCCCGCCCCGGTGCCGGACTGGACCCCGTCGCCCACCTGCTGTGGCAGCACACCCCTGCCCGTCACGGGGCGCACCTGGCCGCACGGGCCCTGGCCTCCTGGTGGCGCCTGACCGATCCTGAGGCACTGTGGGAGCACTACCCGGCCGCGGTCCTCGCTGCCGCCGCCGAACGGTCCACCTGCTACTGGAGCGGCGTCGGCGCAGGTGGCTACGGAGACGCGGCACGGCTGTGGAAGGTCCCCGAGGCCGACCTGCGCAAGGCCGGCACGCATCTGCAGCGCCTGCTGAAACTGACCCGGGACCAGCCTTGGTAGTCGGGCCCAGAACGCACTGACGAAAGCCGCGGTGGACGAGCAGGTTCCGTCTCAAGGGCCTGAAGGTGCTCGAGAAGAGGCGCTTGCCGACAGCCTGGGCCTCGATCGTCGTGACGACGCCGGTCAGCGGGAGGGGTGCAGCGTGGTCGGCTCCAAGGGCCTCACCGGTCGGCGCTGCCGGGCGGTACGACCCATTCGGTGGGTTGACCGGTGAGGGAGGCGATCATGTCGAAGTCTCCGTCGTAGTGGAGGACCGTCCGTCGGTGCAGTTCTGCCGTGGCGGCGATCAGCAGGTCGGGGAGTGACAGAGCGCGGTGGAAGCCTGCGTTGAGAGCGTGGCGCTGGACTTCCAGGGTGCGGGCGAACGTGTGGTCGTCGGCGTGGAGGTAGTCGAAGGCGCGAAGCCAGGTGCTGATCCGGGTCGCCTCCGAGGTGTCCCGGGCGGAGTGGATCATCTCGTACTCGGTGGGCTGGCACACGGCGAGGAGGTAGCGATCGTGCAGGGGCTTGAGTACCTCCTTGATGTTCGGTTTCGCCCAGCGGGCCAGGGCGGACTTGTCGATCAGGTAGCTGTCCTGCATCAGGCGGCCCGGCCTCCGGCGCGGTCGCCGGTGCGCTGGAGGGAGCCATCGGCGTTGCGGGGGCCGGTGTTCTCGACGATCTCGCTGAAGTCGAGCTCACCGGCTTCGATGGCGTCGAAGCCCTCCTGTCGCAGGTGCCTCTTGACAGCGTCCTCCATGGCGAGGCGGACAGCTTTGGCCTTGGTCTTGGTGCCGAAGATGCGCATGGCCTCGGTGACCATGTCTTCGTCGAGGTCGATGACGGTTCTGGCCATGCGAATGGTCCCTTCGAGAGCGCTTCTGCCATGGAAACGATAGCATCGATCGGCGGCGGTAGATATCGTTTTGAGGGAGGCGGTCGTTGCGGATGGGAGCCTCGGCGCCCGGCTGCGTGTGGCGTTGTCGCCGAGATCGCCCCTTGTAGGAGATGGACAGTCGCCCTCATCGCAGGGTCTGCCCATGTCGGGAGTCTCGCCAGAATGGATGGGACGGGCGATGGGTAACTGATTGGGCGGCCCCGCCGGTGGACAGCCGGTGGACGGACGCCTTTGGACCGTGCATCACGGGGTGGCATGGGTTAACCCACCACACATGCTCTGATCAGGCAAAACGTCACCGGGCAGCACGACGGGGCACCACACAGCACGAACGCTCGTGGTCTCGTAATGCGTAGGTCTCGGGTTCGAATCCCGAAGGCGGCTCCATGGTGAACCCCAGGTCAGGCCTCTGACCTGGGGTTTCTTGTTTCCGTTGGCCTTGGAATTAGGAATAAACGGACACGTGCGGTCTACGCATCGCAATGCGTAGGTCGAAGGTGTGGTCTCTGTGGCGATTCCTAGGCATCTTGCCCCTGAGCTGGGCTTTTGTGGAACCGTTGGCGTTAGCTGACGCTCTGTCAAGGACGAGGTGTGGCCAATGTGCGGCCATGCGTGCAGTCACAGTGCTGGGAAGGCCATCAAGAGTGGCATTTCTGGGCTCAGTGTTGACCGATGCGTTGTAGGGTTTCGACAACCAGAGCAATGGCCAACCTCGTCAAGCAGGCCCGGCGGCTGATCGCGGGCCGGAGCGGGACAGCATGATGCTCGGGTCGGCGACGACGTTCGGCGGCAGGTCTGGACCCGCATAGTCAGTCTCCGGCTGATCTCTCCCGGCCAACGCCGTCCCGGCGCTCCTGGCGTCGGCACGTCGTGCTCGCCATGGCCGCGCTCGCCCTGCTCGCCGTGATCTCCAGCCTGGACCGGCGCGTGCACCCGGCACCGGTCCTGCCCGCCGACG
Organism: Streptomyces sp. SM1; assembly: GCF_002910825.1. Classification (GTDB taxonomy): domain Bacteria; phylum Actinomycetota; class Actinomycetes; order Streptomycetales; family Streptomycetaceae; genus Streptomyces; species Streptomyces okerensis. The sequence continues at coordinate 37,934 of NZ_NEUB01000847.1, forward strand.
GCGAGGCTGAACCGCCCTAGGACTTCGGCCAGATCGCCCTGACCGTCCCGGAGGCCCGCCGCCTTGGTCGACGGCGCTCACAGTCGACTTGGCGCGCGTTTCTCGGCTCCTCGGGATGCGGCATGTCGGCCCAGGGCTGACGCAAGGTCGAATTTCTCAGCAAAACCGCAGGTCGGAGGGTACGCCGAAGAGGTCCAGGGGTGCCTTGTGGGGTGACAGGGCGATCTGGCGCTTGGCGTCCGCGATGGAACTGCTCATGGTGCGCAGGTAGTTCATGGCCACCGATCGCAACGTCGAGGCGTTCTGCGGTCCGTGGCCGCTGCGGATGCGTGAGGCATCCTCGCCGAACGTCACATCCCGCACGTAATGGATCTTGTTCTCCACGCCCCAGTGGCCCCTCGCGTACCGCCCGAGCACCTCCGGAGCCGCCTCGGACGCCGACAGGTCGGTGATCAGGTAGACCGTCTCCCGCGTTCGCTTGCCCGTTGCCCGGTCGGTGCGGTGCCGGATGATCCGGGCAACCTGCTTGACGTGCGGAAACGCCAGCGACGTCCACGTCACTGCCTGCACCACCCGCGTCTCCCGCCGGCCGTGACCCACCTCGCTCTCCTTGTGCCTGGCCGTCACCTCGCTCCAGGGGATCGACCGGCACGCCTCCCACAACGCCGGCTGGTTCCGCTCCACCACCAGCACGAAGTGCGCACCCATCTCCTCCACCAGCACCTTCGCCGTCTCCACCTGCGTGTGCAGTGCGTCCGCCGTCACCACCCCGTGCAGGTCGGGCACCGACAACAGCGGCGCCGGCG
>NZ_NEUB01000848.1 GCF_002910825.1 Streptomyces sp. SM1
CAGCGTCGTCGCCGTACCGCTCGAACCTGATCCCCGGGTACTCCCGAGCCAGCCACGCATCGAAGGCGTAGTGCATGAACAGATTCGACAACAACGGTGAAATGGAAGACCCTTGATGAGTTCCCTTTTCCCGTCTGACGAGCGTTCCGTCGGGCTGCCGCACGGGGGCGACAAGCCATCGCTTCACATACAGCAGCACCCACGGGAGATTGGCATGTCTTTCCACTGCCGCGATGATGGGGGCGTGCGGCACGTTGTCGAAGAATCCCTGGATGTCAATGTCAATCACCCAAGGATGCCTCCAGCACCGCTGCTTGCACGTCTCCACTGCATCCAGCGCGGACCGCCTCGGGCGATAGCCATACGAATCCTGATGGAAGATCTGCTCCACATCTGGCTCCAATGTCATGGCCACTGCCGTCTGAGCGATCCTGTCAGCCACGGTCGGAACCCCAAGGCTCCGAGTCCCACCGCCGGCTTTGGGAATATCAACCGCTCTCACAGGCGGAGGGAAGTAACTTCCCGAGGACAACCGGTTCCACAGCTTGTACAGGTTGTTCTTCTCATCCTGCTCAAACTCCGCTAACGACTGCCCGTCCACCCCAGCCGCTCCCCTGTTGGCCTTGACCTTCAGGTATGCGTTCCAGACCAGCCGTTTCGGAATATCAAACGGCTTGCTTGCTGATCTCGTCTCGACCATCCGATTCCTCCCATCTCTGGTTGATCGCCGATCGACACTCAACAACACGTCCCCTTCGCTCCGCCTCTATTACGGAGGTTTCATCACTACTACGGGACGTTCCGCCCTCCCGACGCGCGACTGGTACTCCGGCTCTCATGGCTCTTCGCCACTTGCGCCTCTCCCTCTCGCGATCCACGTCAACCCGCGGATCGCGGTTTCGCGTCGAGGAGATCTCCAGTTCCGTTGTGAAGCCCGGACTGAGCTCGCGCCACCTTCATGCCGGACACCGCCAGACCAGTAGACAGGTTCCCGCCTGGCTCATCCCAGGACAGCATTGAGGCCCCGGTTTTGATGTCGTCTAAGCTTTACGACACGTCATCAGTGGTTCACTTGCGTTCGTCTTCTCAGCCCACACCTGCCGTATTCAGTACGGCTTTTCCATGACGCTCACCACCACGGCTCATTCACCGCAGCAGCTCATGGCGGTTTGACACCTGCACCTGCATGCCGATGTCGAAGGACCTACCTTCATCTCCACAACAGCATGGCAACTGTTCGTTTCCGTCTTCTACATCAGAACCTCACAATCACCTTCTGGACACACCAACGCCATGGCCGAATCGTTCTTCGGAGCCCTGAAGAATGAGCGGGTATCGCGCATGAGTTACCCCACTCGCGAGGCAGCCCGACGGGACATCATCAGATACATCGAACTCTGGTACAATCTCAAACGCCTTCATTCGGCAGTGGGTTACCGCCCTCCGCGCGAAGTTCACGCCGCATTGGAGAATTTGCGACTCACCGCATGAATTGACCCCGGTCAGATCCCTGTCCGAAAAACGCGAGGCCCCTCACTCCTTGCTGCCCTCCTGGTCGAAGACGCGGCGGATGTCACGCAGCAGCCGTGTTTTCAGCGTCGTTTGCTCGTCCTGGACCACTTCGTTGCGCGTCATCGCGAGGCAAGCGACACGTGCCCGCGCGGGCCAGTGCCCGCCGGCGAGGTCGGCGACGATGACGAGCGGCTCCCATGTGTCGGCGGCGCGGTCCTCGACGGGCATCTTCGGCACCGCGCCCGCGACGGTGCCGCGCTGCGGGACCAGCCAGTCGGCCAGCCGGTCGCGAATCGCGTGCAGTTCCGGTACGGAGTATCGCGATCGGAACGGGGTGATCCGCTCACCCGGCTTGCGCTTCTGCATGCGGATGACGATCGCCCGGTCCATGATCGTGTCCGGCAGGTCACCGATACCGGCCAGCGCCGCCATCGCGAAGGTGGGGAACGCGGTCGGCTTGTGCTCCGGCCCGGAGATCCGCCAGGCGGGCCGGTTGCGCTGGTGCCCGGCGTTCAGCAGGCCGCGCAGGTCTTCCTTGTCGCCCGCCTTGGGGCCGAAGATGGTGTCGGCCTCGTCCACCAGCAGCGTCGGCGGGTTCTTGCCGATGACGCGGAAGACGACGGCGGGGGAGGTGTTCACCGTCATCATCGGCTGGTGGACGGTCTCGTAGAGGACGTCCAGGAGACGGGACTTGCCGCACCCCTTGGTCGGCCCCACTACCGCCAGCCGCGGCGCGTGCTGGAGGCCCGGCTGGATGTGGGAAGCCGCGACCCACAGGGTGACCGCGGTCAGGGCCTCGTCGCTCGGCAGCACGACGTACCGCCCGATCGCCGTGCGGAGGTCGTCCAGCAGCGCGCTGCCTGCGCCTGCCGGCCCGCCGCTATCTTGGGATTCTGGTCCGCCTGGAGCAGGAACGCCTGCGCTGTCCGACGCTGTTGTCGGGGCACTAGTCTCGGCAGGTCGCGAATCGCATGAGCTCCGGTTCGGAGCATCGGCGGGCGGGCCTCCGATGGCGGGACGTGTCTGCCGGTCGCGGGGCAGACCCTGGCCTGGAACCGCGATCGGTGGCCAGGCAACGTCGGATGCCTTCGAGGTGGCGGGGGACGTAGGGTCCTTCATAGATGTTCCTCTCAGGTGGGGGCGAGACGGGCAAGGTCTCGCCCCCGACCAGTTCGTTCAGGGATGGGCGAGGTGCAAGGGGATCTCCGGCCCTCGGCGTAGGCGCGCCGAGGGCCGTTCCTGTGTCCGGGCGGTCCGGCGGCTCATGAGGCCAGGCCCCACTCGTCTCCGCCGTCGATCAGCGCGCGCTCGTAGCGCAGCAGTTCGGCCTCGGGGTAGAGCACCCGCTTGCCGACCTTGATGCCGCGCGGCCCCTTCTTGAGCTGGCGCCAGTAGCGGACGGTGCTCTCGGCGGTGCGGTAGCGCTCGGCGACCTCGGCGGTGGTCAGGTATCGCATGCGTTCCTATTCGGCTAGGTGGCGATTCGATCTGCATAATCAGTACCTCATGATCGGCGGTTAGCCAAATCGGGAAATTCATGTTTCAATTTGGATAGCGACGGTCGTGGCGGAGGTTCGATGGCAAGCAAGAAGGCCGAGGGCGGCGAAGTGCCGCTGCTCTACAGCGAAGGCAACGTGGCGGGCCGGGTGGCCCTGGAGCGCGAGGTCAGAGGGTGGAGTACGACAGAGCTGGCCGAGCGCGTGACCAGAGCCGGGGTGAAGATGAACCAGACGGCCGTGTGGCGCATCGAGAACGGCTCACCCCGTCGCCGAATCAACCTGGATGAGGCGCTCGCCTTCTCTCGCGTCTTCGAGCTCCCCCTCGAAGAGCTGATGTCCCCGCCCCTCGAAGGGCTCGACATGAACAGCCGACGGCTCGTCCAGGAAGCCGTCGAAGCGTTCTACGAAGCCCGCGACGCCCGCGACCGCCTGCACCGCGCAGTGGTCGCTGTCGCCGGCCACATCAAGGCCAACCCCGACAGCTCGCGGGCAATCCACGAGCAGTGCCTCCGCCTCATGGGGGACGAGCGAGACGCGCGCGTCCTCAGCGGCGACATCGAGGACGGGGGTCACTACTGACAACCAGCACCAAGGAGAAGCCACTTGGCGAACATCCAGAAGCGCCCCAACGGCAAATGGCGCGCCCGATACCGTGACCTCGACGGCAAGGAGCACGCCCGCCACTTCGACCGGAAACTCGACGCCCAGCGCTGGCTCGACGAGGTCACGACCAGCGTGGTCACCGGTCAGTACGTCGACCCGCGCGCCGGTCGCATCACCTTCGCGAAGTACGCCGAGAGGTGGCAGGGCTCGCTCATCGCGAGCGAGGCGGGTGAGCGCATCACCGACAACGCGCTCCGGCTCCACCTCGTACCAGCGTTGGGCGCCCGCTCACTGGCGGCGATCCGCCGTAATGACATACAGGTGCTCTTCAAGCGCCTGTCCGATCAGCTCGCCCCCGGCAGTGTGCGAAACGTCTATGACGTTCTCGTGCGTCTCATGACGGCGGCCGTGGACGACAAGGTCATCGCCTCCAGTCCGTGCCGCCGGATCACCCTTCCGGTCATGCCGGACGAGGAGGTCACCCCGCCCACCGTCGCCCAGGTGGAGGCCATGGTGCGGGTGATGCCGCCGTACATCCGTGCGGCCGTCGTCACGCTCGCCGGATCAGGTCTGCGGATAGGAGAGCTGCTTGGCCTCAAGGTGGCGGACGTCGACTTCAAGGCCGGCAGCATTCGCGTGGAGCGGCAGCGGCTGCAGTCAGGGAAGATCGGTCCGCCGAAGACCGCCAAGTCCCGACGGACGGTTCCGGTCGGGGAGGTCGTCACCGACGCGCTCCTCGGCCACCTCGCCGCACGCCCCTCTACGGAGTGGCTGTTCACGATGGAGGAGGGGGAGCCTCTCAACTACCGCCGCTGGAAGACCGAGTGGAACTGCGCCCGCAGGGCGCTCCAGGCGGAGGAGAGTGAGGCGGCCAAGAACGAGGGCCGCAAGGCCGTCGAGCTGCCGCACATGGTGACCCACGACCTGCGGCACTTCTACGCCTCCGCGCTCATCGCGGGCGGCGCGAGCGTCAAGCAGGTGCAGATGGTCCTCGGCCACGCGTCCGCCGTCATCACACTACGGATCTACGCGCACCTGTGGCCGGGCGAAGAAGACCGCACCCGGTCCGTGATGGACGCCGTGCTCGGCGGCCTGCGGACCGGGTGCGGACCGGTAGGGAGTCTGACCAGCGAAACCGCAGGTCAGACGGCCTAGCCAGAGATCAAGCCTTCTTGGTCTCCCAGAAGATCTTGTCGATCTGGGCGATGTAGTCCAGGGCCTTCTGGCCGGTGGCCGGGTCCGTGGAGCCCTTGGCGGCCGACAGGGCCTTCAGGGTGTCGTTGACCAGCTGGTGCAGCTCCGGGTACTTCTCGAAGTGCGGGGGCTTGAAGTAGTCGCTCCACAGCACGGAGACGTGGTGCTTCGCCAGCTCGGCGCGCTGCTCCTTGATGACCGTGGCGCGGGCCTGGAAGTGCGGGTCGTCGTTGCCGGCCATCTTCTCCTGGACGGCCTTCACCGACTCCGCCTCGATGCGGGCCTGGGCCGGGTCGTACACGCCGCAGGGCAGGTCGCAGTGGGCGCTGACCTTGACCTTGGGGGCAAACAGGCGGGAAAGCATGGAGCGTTCCTTCCTCGTGATCGTCTTCTCACACTGGACATTACTCCGTGGCGGACGGCTTTTGGCGGGTGCCCCCGCGGGCTTAGGGCAAAAGTCCGGGGTCACACTGGGACTGGTGGAGGAAGAACCGGGAGGTGCCGGGAGATGCCGGAGCTGTCGCAGGACGCCGAGCGGGTGAGGGCGCCGCTGCCCTTCGGGGTGGCCGAGGTGACCGGGCCGTCCATGGTGCCCACGCTGCACCACGGGGACCGGCTGCTGGTGCACTACGGGGCCAGGGTCAGACGCGGTGACGTGATCGTGCTGCGGCACCCGTTCCAGCAGGACCTGCTGGTCGTGAAGCGGGCGGCCGAGCGGCGGGACGGCGGCTGGTGGGTGCTCGGGGACAACACGTACGCCGGCGGCGACAGCACCGACTACGGCGTCGTCCCCGACGAACTGGTACTGGGGCGGGTCCGCTTCCGTTACCGGCCGCGCAGTTCCGGGCGGCGTTCACCGCTGGCCGTGGTGGGCTGGGCGCTGTCGTCGGCGCGGCCGGTGCTCTCCGCCCGGTCGGCCTCCAGGCGTTTGCGGGCGCGGTAGGCGGCCACGTTGGCGCGGGTGGCGCAGCGGTCGGAGCAGTAGCGGCGGGAGCGGTTGGTCGAGGTGTCCAGGTAGGCGTTGCGGCAGGGCGCCGCCTCGCACAGGCCGAGCCGGTCCACGCCGTACTCGGTGAGGTGGAAGGCGAGGCCCATCGCGGCGATGGCGGCGTAGCCCGCGGTCGCGTTGGAGGGGTGGTCGGCCAGGTGCATGTGCCACAGCGGGCGGCCGTCGTCGTCGCGGAAGTCGTGGCCGGAGATCTGCGGGCTGACCGGGAACTCCAGCAGCAGCGAGTTCAGCAGGTCGACGGCGAGGGTCTCGTCGTCCGCGTCCGCCGCCTCGAAGACCGAGCGGAGCCGGGCCCGGACCGAGCGGAACCGCGTCACATCGGCGTCGGTGGTACGCCGGGCGGCCGACTGGTTCCCGCCGAACAGGTCGCGGACGGCCTCGACCGAGGTCAGCGTGTCCTTTCCCCGGGCCGGCTCCTCGGTGTTGACGAGGCGCACGGCGTAGTCCGAGTAATAGGCCAGTTCCACTTGTAGTCCTTACGTGAGGGATCTATCGTCGGGAGCGCGGTCCTGTAACAGACGGCCGTGTGGCAAGGGTATTACGTGACGTGGACGAGGGAGGGCCCGATGACGGACGCGCACACCACCACGGCCGCCGCCGACTGGCACGCCTGGCAGGAGAGCTGGGACCGGCAGCAGGAGTGGTACATGCCCGACCGCGAGGAGCGGTTCCGGGTCATGCTCGACATGGTCGAGGCCCTGACCGGCCCCGCCCCGCGCGTGCTGGACCTGGCCTGCGGCACCGGCACCATCACCGCCCGGCTGCTCACCCGCCTCCCCGACGCCACCAGCACCGGCGTCGACCTGGACCCGGCGCTGCTCGCCATCGCCGAGGGCACCTTCGCGGGCGACCGGCGGGTCACGTTCGTCACCGCCGACCTCAAGGACCCCGGCTGGGCGGACGCGCTGCCGTACGACTCCTACGACGCCGTGCTGACCGCGACGGCGCTCCACTGGCTGCACCGGGAACCGCTCGCGCACCTCTACGGGCACATCGCGGGGCTGGTCCGCGACGGCGGTGTCTTCATGAACGCGGACCACATGATCGACGAGACCACGCCCCGGATCAACGCGGCGGAGCGGGCCCGGCGGCACGCACACATGGACCGGGCCAGGGCGGACGGCGCCCTGGACTGGGCCGAGTGGTGGCGGCTCGCCGCCCAGGACCCGGTCCTCGCGGAGCCGACGGCCCGCCGGTTCGAGATCTACGGCGAGCACGCGGACGGCGACATGCCGTCCCCGGCGTGGCACGCGCGCGTGCTGCACGAGAAGGGGTTCGGCGAGGCGCGGCCGGTGTGGTGCTCACCGTCCGACACCCTGCTGCTGGCGCTGAAGTAGGGCGCGCACGGCGGAGGGGCGGTACGGACATTCCGTACCGCCCCTCCGCCGTGCGCGGGACCGAGGTCAGAGCACCTTGGACAGGAACGACCTGGTCCGGTCGTGCTGCGGGTTGGTCAGCACCTCGCGCGGACTGCCGGCCTCGATGACCACGCCGTCGTCCATGAAGACCAGGCTGTCGCCCACCTCGCGGGCGAAGCCCATCTCATGGGTGACGACGACCATCGTCATGCCGTCCTCGGCGAGGTCGCGCATGACGTCGAGGACCTCCCCGACGAGCTCCGGGTCGAGGGCCGACGTCGGCTCGTCGAAGAGCATCAGCTTGGGCTGCATCGCCAGCGCGCGGGCGATCGCCACACGCTGCTGCTGACCGCCGGAGAGCTGTGCCGGGTAGTGCCTCTTCCGGTCGCCGAGACCGACCCGGTCCAGCAGCCGCTCCGCACGCTCCCGGGCGACGGCCTTGGTCTCGCGCTTGACCTGGACCGGAGCCTCCATGACGTTCTCCAGCGCCGTCATGTGCGGGAAGAGGTTGAAGCGCTGGAACACCATGCCGATGTCCCGTCGCTGCGCCGCGACCTCCGCCTCCTTGAGCTCGTAGAGCTTGTCGCCCTTCTGCCGGTAGCCGACCAGCTCGCCGTCGACGGACAGCCGGCCGGCGCTGATCTTCTCCAGGTGGTTGATGCACCGCAGGAACGTGGACTTGCCGGAGCCGGACGGGCCGATCAGGCAGAACACCTCCCGCGCGTTCACCTCCAGGTCGATGCCCTTGAGGATGTGCGCGAGGCCGAAGGACTTGTGCACACCCTCCGCCTTGACCATCGGGTGGCCGCTCGGGCCGCTCACGATGTCCTTGTCGATCTTGCTCATCGGTTCGCCCCCGGCCGGCTGAAGGAGTTGAAGAGGCGGAGGTTCTTCTTGAGGCGCTGCAGCGGTGTCGGCGGCAGACCGCGTGTCGAGCCGCGGGCGTAGCGGCGCTCCAGGTAGTACTGGCCGACGCTGAAGACGCTGGTGAGGGCCAAGTACCAGATCGACGCCACGAAGTACATCTCGACCACCGCGAGCGACGTGCTGGAGACGTCGGTGGACCGTTTGATGAGTTCGTTGAACTGCACCGCGTAGGCGAGCGACGAGGTCTTCAGCATGTTGATGAACTCGTTGCCCGTCGGCGGCACGATCACCCGCATCGCCTGCGGGAGAACCACCCGGCGCAGCGTCCTGGAGCGGGTCATGCCCAGGGCGTGGGAGGCCTCCGTCTGTCCCTCGTCGACGGACTGGATGCCCGCGCGGACGATCTCGGACATGTACGCGGCCTCGTTCAGGCCGAGCCCGAGCAGGGCCGCCAGGAACGGCGTCATCACCTGGTTCATCTCGTCCTTGTAGAACCCCAGGTTGAGAGTGGGGAACACGAGCGCGATGTTGTACCAGATGAGCAGCTGGACCAGGACCGGCGTACCGCGGAAGAACCAGACGTAGAAGTAGGCGACTGTGCTGGTGACCGGGTTGGACGACATCCGCATGACCGCGAGGATCACGCCCAGGACGAGGCCCAGCAGCATGGCGAGCACGGAGATGTACAGCGTGTGCCAGGCGCCGGACAGAATCGTCCCGTCCGTCAGGTAGTCCGGGATGATGCCGTAGTTGATGTTCGCGTTGGAGAAGGCGATCCCGATCAGTACCAGGATGCCGAGGACCACCGCGCCGGCCACCCAGCGGCCGTAGTGGCGTACCGGGATCGCCTTGATCTGCTCCGGCGGCACCGATGGCGCCGGAGCCTTGTCGACCGTGTCCGTCACAGTGACTGCCCTTCAGTGTCGCCGAGGTTCAGGAACCGCCGTTGATCTTCGCCTCGGTCACCGCGCCGTCCGTGACGTTCCACTTCTCCATGATCTTGGTGTACTCGCCGTTCTCGATGATGGCGTTCATGGCCGCCTGGAGAGCGTCGCGCAGCTGGGTCTGGTCCTTGCTCACACCGATGCCGTACGGGCCGGCCTCGATCTGTTCGCCGACGACCTCGAAGTCCTTGCCGCCGCCCGACGTCTTGGCGTTGTACGCGGCGACCGGGAAGTCGTTGAGGTCCGCGACGGACGCGCCCTGCTTCAGCCGGAGCAGGGCCTCGGGGTCGGTGTCGTAGGTCTGGAGCTCGATGGCCTTCTTGCCGTCGGCGGTGCACTTCTCGTTCTGCGCGTCGGCGATGCCCTCCGAGGTGGTGCCGCGCTGCAGCGCGACGACCTTGCCGCAGAGGTCGTCCAGGGACTTGATGCCCTCGGGGTTGCCCTTCTGGACGAGGATCGACGTACCCGCGGTGAAGTAGTCGACGAAGTCGATACCGTCGCCGGCCTTCTTGCCGGTGTCGGAGTCGATGCCGTTCTGGCGGTCCGCGGTGTCGTTCATCGCGGACATGATCACGTTGAAGCGCTTGGACTGCAGACCGACGATGAGCTGGTCGAACTTGCCGTTCTGGAAGTCGAACTTCACGCCGAGCTGCTTGCCGAGGGCTTCGGCGATGTCGGGGTCGATGCCGACGGCCTTGCCGTCCTTCATGAACTCGACCGGCGGGTACGCGATGTCGGAGCCCACCTTGACGACACCCGCCTTGCGGATGTCGGCCGGGAGCTTGTCGGCGAGCGGCGCGTCGGACGCTTCGGCGGTGTCGCTGTCGCCGGCCTTGTCCGTCTGGTCACCGCAGCCGGTGAGAAGCAGTGCGCCTGCGACCGCGATCGCGCCGACCGCCGCAAGACGGGAGCGCGCGGCGGTGGTACGACGGGTGGTGCGTGCGGTCATGGTGGGTTCCTCCGGCGGATGGGTGGAGTTGCCGATGGGGCGGGCGGCTGCCTTTACGGCGTCGCCGTGGGTCGTCGAGAGCACACGCTTTCGAGTGTCGCGACCTCGTGTGATTACCGCATCTTGCCATTCGGACCGCGCGGTCAAGGGGCCTCCCGATGTCAAAATCGGATAACGGGTGACGCTCGAACCGCACCAGTCCGGTACAACGCGGCCGGACAGTCTGTGGGAATTCGCCATTCCGGCGGGAGGATCTCCGGTGAGGACCGTGTTATGGAGATCGCGGCGGTGATCTTTGCCGTCAGTTGTGGGGTTGCTGGAGGTTCGTCCGGATCTTGTCCGGATATCGGGCGATGATTCCGGGTGGCGGCATGTGACCTTCACGTTATGGACTCGTCGCCGAAGGCGTCCGTCCGGTAAGAAGGTTCTCTACACCCCTCATCCGGGGCTCGAGGGCGCGTGTGCGGCGCGCCCGTCGCGTTCGGCCCGTACGCATCAACCCTCCGGGCCTTGCGCGGTCCCGCCCACCCCTCACCAGGAGTGGCAACCCTCAAACCGTAAATACTTAAGGGGTAAAACCAAGTGGCAGCGGAGATTGTCAATCCTCGCAGCGACAGCGAAAGCCGGAACGGTCTCAAGGAACCGGAGAGCAGGGCAGAGCCCCTGGATTCCTTCGACCCGGCTTTCGCGCTGCACCGCGGAGGCAAGATGGCCGTGCAGGCCACCGTGCCGATCCGCGACCGGGACGACCTGTCCCTGGCCTACACACCCGGCGTCGCGAAGGTGTGCAGCGCGATCGCCGAGCAGCCGGACCTGGTCCACGACTACACGTGGAAGTCGCAGGTCGTCGCCGTCGTGACGGACGGTACGGCCGTGCTGGGGCTCGGGGACATCGGGCCCGAGGCCTCCCTCCCGGTGATGGAGGGCAAGGCCATCCTCTTCAAGCAGTTCGGCGGCGTGGACGCGGTCCCGCTCGCACTGAACTGCACCGACGTCGACGAGATCGTCGAGACCGTGGTCCGGCTCGCCCCGTCCTTCGGAGGGGTGAACCTGGAGGACATCTCGGCCCCCCGGTGCTTCGAGATCGAGCGCCGGCTGCAGGAGCGGCTGGACATCCCGGTCTTCCACGACGACCAGCACGGCACGGCGGTCGTGTCGCTGGCGGCGCTGCGGAACGCGGCGCGGCTGAGCGGGCGCACGCTGGGCGAGCTGCGGGCCGTCATCTCGGGTGCCGGCGCAGCGGGTTTCGCGATCGCCAAGATGCTGGTCGAGGCCGGTATCGGCGATGTCGCCGTGGCGGACCGCAGGGGCGTCGTGTCGGCCGACCGTGACGACCTCACGCCGATCAAGGCGGAGCTGGCGTCGTTCACCAACAAGGCCGGCCTCTCCGGATCGCTGGAGTCGGCGCTGGCCGGGGCCGACGTGTTCATCGGCGTCTCCGGCGGCACGGTGCCGGAGACGGCGGTGGCGTCGATGGCCGAGGGCGCCTTCGTCTTCGCCATGGCCAACCCGGAGCCGGAGGTGCACCCGGAGGTCGCGCACAAGTACGCGGCGGTCGTGGCCACCGGACGGTCGGACTTCCCGAACCAGATCAACAACGTGCTGGCCTTCCCCGGGATCTTCGCGGGCGCGCTGCAGGTGCGGGCCTCCCGGATCACCGAGGGGATGAAGCTGGCGGCGGCCGAGGCGCTGGCCTCGGTCGTCGGCGACGATCTCGCCGCCGACTACGTCATCCCGTCCCCGTTCGACGAGCGGGTCGCCCCCGCGGTGACGGCCGCCGTGGCCGCTGCCGCCCGCGCGGAGGGTGTCGCCCGCCGCTGAGGCGCACGTCTTCTCCTCGGCCCCGTCCGGGTACGGACGGGGCCGTCTCGCTTTTCCGGGGGCCGGCGGTGCCGCCGAGGACCCGGGGCCGGATGGGTGGCGATCGCCGCCGTGCGGCGCGGGGCGGGTGGCAAGAGGGCGTGTGTCACAGCGGGCCCCGGTTCCCCCGGCGGGCCGGGGATCCTATCGTCAAGGTCATGTTCGCTGTCTACGCCGCCCGAATCGACCGCGACCAGCCGCTCGACGGTCTGGAGTCGGGGGAGCGTCCCGCTCCCGAGACCCGCCCCGGCTGGAGCACCGTCACGGTCAAGGCCGCCTCCCTCAACCACCATGACCTCTGGTCCCTGCGGGGCGTCGGCCTCGCGGAGGACAAGCTGCCGATGATCCTCGGCTGCGACGCCGCGGGTGTCGACGCGGACGGCAACGAGGTCGTCCTGCACTCGGTGATCGGCCAGAGTGGCCACGGGGTGGGCCCGGGGGAGCCCCGGTCCATCCTGACCGAGCGCTACCCGGGCACCTTCGCCGAGCAGGTCGCCGTGCCCACCTGGAACATCCTGCCCAAGCCGAAGGAGCTCTCCTTCGAGGAGGCCGCCTGTCTGCCGACCGCCTGGCTGACGGCGTACCGGATGCTGTTCACCAACGCCGGGGTCCGGCCCGGTGACTCCGTGCTGGTGCAGGGGGCCGGCGGCGGTGTCGCCACGGCCGCCATCGTGCTCGGCAAGGCCGCCGGACTGCGGGTCTTCGCCACCAGCCGGGACGAGGCCAAGCGCAAGCGGGCGCTGGAGCTCGGCGCCGTGGAGGCGGTCGAGCCCGGGGCGCGGCTGCCCCAGCGGGTCGACGCCGTCATCGAGACCGTGGGGGCCGCCACCTGGTCCCACTCGGTGAAGTCGCTGCGCCCCGGCGGCACGGTGGTGATCTCCGGGGCAACCAGCGGTGACCGGCCCTCGCACGCCGAGCTGACCCGGGTCTTCTTCCTGGAGCTGAAGATCGTCGGATCGACGATGGGGACCAAGGACGAGCTGGAGGACCTGCTCTCCTTCTGTGCCGCCACGGGTGTACGTCCGGTCATCGACGAGGTGCTGCCGATGGACCGGGCGAGGGAGGGCTTCGAGCGGATGGAGTCCGGTGGGCAGTTCGGGAAGATCGTGCTCACCAGCCCCTGAGCGGCGGGTGTTCGTGTCGACGGCCGGTCCGGTTCTCCGGGCCGGCCGTCGACTTGTCAACTGAGGTTGACGACGGCTCGATGTCAACGTACGTTGACATCATGACTGAGGCAACCGACCTCGCCGAGCGGGCGGGCGACCGTGACCCGCGGATCGGCCTGCGGGCCGTCGCCGCGCTGCGCAGGCTGCTGGAGCAGCTGGAGACCGTTCAGGTGCGCAACGCGCGCAACCAGGGCTGGTCGTGGCAGGAGATCGCCGGCGAACTCGGGGTCAGCAGGCAGGCCGTGCACAAGAAGTACGGGAGGCATTGATGTTCGAGAGGTTCACGAAGGACGCCCGGGATGTGGTGAAGGGGGCGGTCGAGCAGGCCGAAGGGGAGCGGGCGGGGACCGTCGACCCCGGGCACCTGATGCTCGCCCTGTTGGACCGGGAGGCGAGCCGGGCGTCCTTCGCGCTGGCGGCGCTCGGGGCGGACGAACGCAGGGAGTCGGCCCGGCGGGCCCTGGCGGACTCCCGGCGCCGTGCCGGTCTCTCCCGGGCCGAGACCGACGCACTCGCCGGGCTGGGGATCGATGTCTCGGAGATCGTTGCCCGGGTGGAGGAAGCCCACGGCATCGGGTCGATGTCCGGCGACCGCAAGGGCAAGGGGTGGTGGTCGGGGCGCCGCGGCTTCGGCCGGGACGCCAGGGACGTGCTCGAGGGAGCGCTGCGTGTCGCCGTGGCCCTGCGGGACCGGCACATCGGCGACGAGCACATCCTGCTGGCCCTCACCTCCCGCCCCGGCGTCCCCGCCGAGATCCTCGCCGACCACGGAGTGACCTACGAGTCCGTGACCCGGGTGCTGTACGGGAGCGGCGGCGGGGTCAAGGCGGGTTGACGGCCGGTCGGCGGGGGCTCAGGAGTCCGGGGAGCGGAGCGTCTTCGCTATCCGGGCCGCCGCCGCGGACAGATGGCCGCGGGCGTCGCGGAGCTGGTCCGCGGTGACTCCGTGGTCGCGGGCCGTGTCCCGGATGTCGTCCCGGAAGCGGTCCAGCAGCCGGTCCAGGTCCCGGGCCGGGTCGCCGGTGGAGTCCGCCCCGTCCCCGTGCGCCCAGGCCGGGACGTAGTCGGCGGGGAAGTCCTCGGAGGTCGCGGAGTACGACGGCTCGGAGGGCTTGCCGGAGGGCTCGGTTCCGGTGCGGCCGAAGGGGAAGTCCTTGCCGAACCCGCCCATTCCCTTGGCGAGCTCGCCCAGGCCCTCGCGCAGTCCCGTCGGCCAGTCGCCCCGGGCGAAGTGGTCCTGCACCTGCTCCTGGACCTGCCGCATGATGCGCTGTACCTCCTCCTGCGCCTCCTTGGCCTGGCGGCGGGCACGCTGGGCCTCCTCGCGGGAGCGGCGGCTCTCGTCCTTGGCGCGCCGGGCCTGTTCCTTCCACTCCTGCCTGGCGCGGCGCATCTCCTCCTTGGCGGCGCGCCAGGCGTCCTTGTCGCCGAAGACCGTGAAATCGCCGAGGACGCTCTCGTCGTCGGTGGACGCGCCGTCGGCGCGGGACTGGCGGGACTGGCGGGACTGGCGGGCCTTGCCGGCCGCGGCCCGCATCTCACGGCGCAGATCGCCCGCGGCGCCACTGACGTCGGCCCGGATCTCGGCGGCCAGTTCGGCCACCGACTCACGGATCTCCAGCTCCAGGTCGGCCAGCTCGCCGCTGCGGTCGGCCAGCTCGGCCCGGCCGGCGTCCGTGATGGCGTACACCTTGCGGCCGCCCTCGGTGGTGTGGGTGACCAGGCCTTCCGCCTCCAGCTTCGCCAGGCGGGGGTAGACCGTGCCTGCCGAGGGTGCGTACAGGCCATGGAAGCGCTCCTCGAGGAGGCGGATCACCTCGTAGCCGTGGCGCGGTGCCTCGTCGAGCAGTTTCAGCAGGTAGAGGCGGAGGCGTCCGTGGGCGAAGACGGGGGGCATGTCAGAGCACCTTCTTGTCGGTCGTACCGGCATGGTCGTCCTCGCCGGGCGGGCGGCGCAGCAGGGCTATGGAGCCGGAGACGGTGGTGGCGCGCAGGGTGCCGCTGCCCGCGCCCAGTCGGCCGCTGAGCTTGTGCGCGCCCCACTGGCCCTGGACCCGGAGACTGTCGAAGGCGTTGGAGATCGCGCCGCTGGCGGTGTTGGCCTCGACCTCGGCGTCCGCCGGGTCGGGCAGCCGGATGGCGATCTCGCCCGAGACGCTGGTCAGTTTCACATCGGTGGGGCCGTCGGGATCGAGGTCCACGATCATGGAGCCGCTGACCGTGTCCGCCCGCACGGAGGGGCCGGAGCCCTCGACGACGGTGAGGTCGCCGGAGACGGAGGCGAAGCGGAGGTCGCCGGTGACGGACTGGGCCTCCACGTCGCCGGAGACGGTGTCCGCGCGGACCGGGCCGGACAGGGCGACCAGGGTGGTGCCGCCGGCGACGCCCTTCACCGCGGCGGGGCCGCGGATGCCCGAGACGACGGCGGTGGCGCCGACCACGCCGACCTCGACGCGGGTCTCGGCGGGGACGGTCAGGGAGACCACCGCGCTGCGGCGCCAGCCCTTGCCGTCGAGCCACTTGAGGAAGCCCTTCCAGGGCAGGTCGTCGTAGGCCACCGTGAGGGTGCCGTCCTTCTGGGTCACCACCAGGGGTGGGCCGTCGATCTCGGAGACCTCCAGACGGGCGGAACCCTCGTCGGTGCCCACGACGTTCACCGTGCCGTTGACGATGCGTACGTGGAGATCGGTCACGGGGGTGTCGAAGGTGAGCGTTGTGGGCTCCGCTACGGACGACTCGGGCATGGTGACGGCCTCCTGGGGGTGTGACCCGATGGCGCACTGACGCGCCATATCGCGTCTTACGTTATTCACGATATATCGCGGGTGGGGAAAGTCAAGACACTCGTTGGGGTGAGTGGCCGGGTGGGCTGTGCGGGCCCGGGGCCTCCTCATGGGTTGCGCCGCGTCGTGGCCGGGCGGGGGGCGG
>NZ_NEUB01000849.1 GCF_002910825.1 Streptomyces sp. SM1
AGCGCAGCGAGGCGGCGGACGAGACGGTCTGCGGGGCGGGGACGGGGGCGTAGCGGCCGCGGGGCGGGGCGTGGTCCACCTCTTCGGCGCTGCGGCCGATCATCGTCCGCCGGGCGTGGGCCGCCTCCGCGACGGAGTCCTCGTCGCCCGCGTCGTCCTCGTCGTCGAGGGAGGACGGCGGGATCTCCGTCCCGAAGACGGAGGCACGGTCCGCGTCCGGGGCGGGCTCGTCCCGTTCGGACGGGGGCGGGGTGTCGTCCGCGTCCGGGGTGGTCTCGAAGTCGCTGGTGGCCCGAGGCTCGAAGTCCCCCGTGGACAACAGCTCCGGGGACTCCGGGCCGTCACCGGACTCGTCCGGCTTCCCCTGCGGGGACTCCCCGTCAGCGTCGGGACCGGCACCGGAGCCGGGGCCCGCCTCCGGGCCAGAGGCCGTCTCCGGGCCGGGACCCGCGTCGGGGCCGGGAGCCGCGTCGGGGCCGGGAGCCGCGTCGGGGCCGGGAGCACTCTCCGCATCCGGGGCCGCTGTGTGGCCGGAGCCCGCTGCCGGGCCGGAGACCGCCTCGGGACCGGGAGCCGCGTCAGGACCGGGAGCCCTCTCCGCATCCGGGGCCGCTGTCGGACCGGCGCCGGCCGCCTGGCCGGGGCGGGCCGGCTTGTCGGTGTCGGTGGCTGGTTCCGGGGCTGCCGGGGGTGGCTCCGGTGGTTCCTCCGCCGCCCGGCCCAGGTTCTCCGCGAAGCGGTTCAGCAGGCGGGTCACCGCCGCCGCCACCGCGTCCGGGGGCAGCTCCGTGACCCGTCCGTCGGCCGTGGCCGTGCCGGTGATGGTGAGGGTGGTGCCGGAGGAGCCGGCGGGGGCCAGGCGCAGCCGGAGGGCCGGCTTCACCGTGCCGCTGCCCCGGGTCTCCGACGCCTCGCCCCCGACGGTGTACGTACCGTCGTCGCGCGCGGCGACCCGCAGCGCCCCCCGGTAGGTGACGGAGTGGCTGCCGACGCGGACCTTCAGGCGGCCGGCGACGGGATCCGCGCCGGCGTCGTGCTGGAGCCCGGGCACCGCCCGGGCGACCCGCGCGGGGTCGTCCAGCACCTCCCTGAGCCGCTCCTCCTCGACCGGAACGAACACCTCGTGCTCCATGAGTGCGGAGCCTACCCAGCCGACGCGGCACTGCACCCCCGTCGGCGGGAAGTCACGGCGCGTCGGTGCGGAAGGCGGTATGGGGGCTCAGCCGGTGTACCGCGGGTGGATCAGTGTGGACGCCGGCAGACCGCGCACCCGGGTCTCCTCGGCGGCCCGGGCGTCCGCCGCGAGGGAGGCGTCGGTGAGCGTGCGGGTGCGCGGCCCGGACGGGTCCAGGCGCGGCCCGCCCGGGAGGCGGCGGGGGGCCGCCAGTACGAACCCCCAGTCGCGGTGCGCGTGGGAGGTGCTCAGGGGACTGCGGTCGGGGCCGGCGGCGAAACCGGCCTGCCGGCCGCGCACGCGGTACGCGGCGGTGTGGAGGCCGGCCGCGCGGAGTGTCGCGTCCACCGTCCAGAAGTCGCGGGTGCGGTGCTCCACCGCGCCCCCGTGCACCACGAGCCGCCCGCCGGGCGCCAGCACCCGCCGGGCCAGCCCGTAGAACTCCCGCGAGTACAGCTTCGTACTCGCGGTGATCCCGGGATGCGGAAGGTCCGAGACGACCACGTCGTACGCCGCCGGGGGCGCCCCGCGCAGCCAGTCGAAGGCGTCCGCGGTGGTCACGCGTACGCGCGGGTCGTCGAGGGCGTGCGCGTTCAGCGCGGACAGCGACGGGTCCCGGCGGGCCAGCCGCACCACACCCGCGTCGAGTTCGACGACGTCGACCCGGCGCACGCCGGTGTGGCGCAGCACCTCCCGCACGGCCAGCCCGTCACCCCCGCCGAGGACGAGCACCCGCGTGCGCGGCCCGTTCATCGCGGGGTGCACCAGCGCCTCGTGGTAGCGCAGTTCGTCCCGGCCGCTGACCCGCAGCCGCCCGTCGAGGAACAGGTTCAGCGGCCGCCCGTCACGCCCGCCGGTGAGCAGTACCTCCTGCATGTCCGTGTGCAGGGCCACTCGTACGTCCGGGCCGTACATGGCCTGCCGGGCGGCCCGTTCGAAGTCGTCGACCAGCACGGCGGCGGAGCCGAGGACCACGAGCACGCACACGTTGACGGCCACCAGCAGCCGGCGGGCCCGGCGCGTGAGGTCCTGCCGGAACAGCCCGAGCACCAGCGCCCCGCCGACGACCGCGTTGACGGCCCCCGTGATCAGCGCACCGGTCAACTGCCCCAGCAACGGCAGGAGAAGGAACGGGAAAGCGAGTCCTCCCACCAGTGCGCCGACATAGTCCGCGGCGGACAGATCGGCCACCGCGCCGCCCGCGTCCTGCCGCCGGATCCGCTGGATCAGTTCCATCAGCAGCGGCACCTCCGCCCCGATCAGCAGGCCGGTGGCCAGGGAGAAGACGACCAGCAGGGTGCGCGGGCCGTTCGCCCAGACGCCGCCCCAGTCACCCGTCCAGGCGAAGACGGCGTACAGGGCCATCGCGCTGCATCCGCCGACCAGCGCGAGGACCGCCTCGACGGCACCGAAGCCGGCCGCCGCGTGCCGCCGCAGCCGCTTGGCGGCGAGGGAGCCGATACCCATCGCGAAGACCATCACGGACAGCACGACGGACGTCTGGGCGACCGAGTCGCCCATCAAGTACGTGGCCAGCGCGACCAGTTCCAGCTCGTACACCAGTCCGCAGGCCGCACAGACGAACACGCCCGCCAGGACCAGGAACCGCCCGGTGTCCTGCCGCACCGGCAGCCGCAACGGACTCTCCGCGTCGCCACCGGGCCGGTTCCGGGACTGCGCGGAGCCGGGCGGCGCGGGGGCGTGCGGTTCGATCACTCCAGCGACGTTACGTCACGACCCCACCGCACAACGTCACCCACACGCGTGATTTTTGTTTACGCCTGCCCCACACCCGAATGGGCCATCGTCCGTACCCCGACCCTGGTCCGCGTGGCCACGAGCTGCCCGTCCTGCGGGTAGGCGTGCCAGGTCCGCCAGTGGATCCGGCCCCCGCACCGCTGGGCGAGCATCGCCGTGAACGCGTGCGGATCGCCCGGGAACACTCCGGCGAGGCCCTGCGGATGGTCGGCCACCAGCGCGAGCAGTTCCTGCGCCCGGCCCGCGAAGGAACCCGGAGCCAGCTCTTCCACCCGGGCGGCGAACTCGTACTCCCAGTCGCCCACCCGCTTGGCCACACCCAGCGGAAGCGGCGTACTGCTGCCCGGAATGCACGCCACCGTCTCCGAACACAGACCCCGCTCCTCCTCCACCAGCACCTGATGGGACGCACCCAGCAGTCGCAACTGGAGTTTCGCCCCGGTCAGTTCGAGATCGAGCGTGGCCAGCGCGGGGAGCGGCTCGCGTCCCAGGGCCCAGGCGAGGTCGGCCGCGCGCGTGTCGGAATAGGCGGTGTTCAGGGTCGTGAGCATGGATCGGCTCCGCTAGCACACAAGGAAAGGGAGGAAGGGGGTCGCGCGCCCCGGTCGCGCCGGGGAACTCGGCCCGTCAGCCCGGTCGCCCGGCCGGAAGAAGGGTCCGCGGGGAGTCCGAGGGCTGCGCTGGTGATTTATAGGGAATCATGAAATGTGGTGCCACCACAGCGTCTTTACCCAACTTCCTGGGCTTTCCATCCCCTGGGGGGCTCCTCAGCTCACCTGTTCAACCCCTGAGTACGCCGTTGAGTGACGGCGTACGCCACCGCGCGCCCCGGCACCGCGGCCAACCGGAACCGGACTCCCCGCCCCCGCACAGCACTTCGGCGGGGTCCGCCCCAGGAGCGGACCCCGCCGACGCGGATGCGTCATCCCCCGAAGCGGAGGCGAGCTGCCCCGTGTCAGCCTCCTCCGCCGCATCCGCCGCCCCCGCCGCCCCCGCAGGACGACCCGCCTCCGCAGGACGAGTGTCCGCCGGAGGACGAACCACAGCCGGCGCCCCCGCCGCCGCCCCCGTCCGCATGGCCGGCCCACCAGCCGCGGTCGCGCTTCCCGCCGCGCCGCCCCGTGGACGGGCCCGCGGCCCTGCGCCTCCCGGCCACACCGGAACCGACGAAGAGCAGGACGAGTACCGCCAGGATGATGCCGAAGGTCATGGCGTCACCCTCCTTCCGAATCCCCCGTGATCCCCCGAAGCAGCCCCCCGTGGGCGCCTCGCTCACGTGCGTGACCGGGAGATGCCCCCCGCCCGCGCGGCCCAAAGCAGAGTTGAGGAACTTCTGAGGGTCCAATACGGGGAACGGCCCCTGACCTGCACAGAAAGGCAGTTCAGAGGCCGTCCGGGCGTCACTGGGCCGTCTGTGGGCCGTGATCTTCCTCTGAGAGACGCTGAAACACCGAGTCGATGGCACGGCGGGCCCGCGCGCGGCTGTCCGGCATCAGGTGGGCGTACACCCGCAACGTCAGGGCCGGATCGGCGTGCCCCATGTACTCGCTGACGGCCTTGATGTTCTCTCCCGCGTCCAACAATGCGGAAGCGTAGAAGTGGCGCAGGGCGTGCATCCCGTGCTCGCGGGCCGACTCGTACTTGCCGTGGTCGTCCGCGGCCGGGATGAGACCCGCGACCGCGAGGGCTGGCTTCCACTCCTTGCCGTTGAAGTTGCTGCGCCACACCATGCCGCCCTGTTCGGCGGTGAAGATCAGCCGTGCGGACACCTTCGGACCCTCAGGCACGCCCCAAGGCAGCGTGACTTCCACGGGCTTGAAGGCGTCCGCGTGCGCCCGGAGCGCTTCCGCCACGGAGCCGGGCAACGGCACGTCCCGCTTCTTACCGCCCTTGGGGAGAGCGAACACCGGGTGTCCTTCCACGTGTTTGATCTGCCGGACCACGTGAAGCGTCCGGCCGTCGACGTCTACGGCGTCCTCGGCTAGCCCGAACACCTCCCCCTGACGCAGCCCGCATCCGGCGCCGACGTCCACCATCGCCCGGTACCGCTCCAAGAGCGCCGTTCGAACGGCGAACACGTGGGCGGGCGCCCACGGGACGACCGGATGCGCGTCAGGCTTGGGCCGCCGGACGGTCCGGGCCCCGCACGGGTTGCGCGACAGCAGCGAGTCGTCCACGGCAGCGGACAGCACCGACTGAACGTCCGCGAAGATGTTCCGGGCATAGGCGGCGCTCACCCCGGGCTTGGCTTCCAGCACCGCGACAAGTTCCCTGATGTGCTCGGGCCGGAACGTCCCGATCGGCCGGGAACCGAGCACCGGGTAGACGTGCAGCCGTAGGCGCCGACCAAGCTCCTTCCGGGTCATCGGACTGGACGTCTTGCTGTCCAGCCACTTCTCGCTGTACTGCCGGAACGTGATCCGAACCGACTTCGGGTCGGTGTACTGTCCGCGCGTCATGTCTGTCTCGATGGCGCTCAGCCACTTCTCGGCAAGACGCTTCTTGCCGTCGGGGAAGCTCTTGGACTTCTCGGTGCCGTCGGGGCCGACGTACCGGGCCCGATAGCGCAGGCCGCTTCCGTGACGCTCAGACTTGACGCGGACGGTCTTGCCTGTGGCGCCGATTTCGGTCTTGAACCAGCGGTCTTGAATGTGGCCAGCCATGGGGCCGGTGTCCCTTCTCTGGGTGTGCGGTGAGGTGCCTCAGGGAGGCAGCGACAGGGGGTGCCGGGAGGCGCCTGTCGGCAGTTTCCGGGGGTGCCGGGGGCGTGCCTCCCTGCCTCCCTGAGAGGCCATCTGCGCTGATCAGATGGAGGGAGGCGGGCCAGGGAGGTGGTCAGGGAGTTCTCCCTTCCTCCCTGGGCCGAGGCGGTGCTCCTCCCTGCCTCGCGCGGCGCTTTCGAGGGCGGGTGGGGGAGGCAGCGGCAGGGGTCCCGGGTGGTCTCCCAGGGAGGTTCTCGGGGCGGTCCGGGCGGTGCCTCCCCGCCTCCCCGAAGTGCTGTTCATGCTGCTCAGTTGGGGGAGTTCGGGCCGGGGAGGCGGTGGGGGAGTTCTCCCCGCCTCCCCGGCCCGGCGGCGGGTGGCTCCCCCGCCGGCCGGGGGTCAGGCCGCGTCGTCGAGGGCGCCCTGTTCGGTCACCCAGGCGCGTACGGCGGCGGGGTCGTAGCGCAGGTACCGGCCGACGCGGAAGCCGGGCGGGCCGATGCGCTTGCGGCGCCACTGGTAGAGGGTTTCGACGCTCGGGAGGCTGAACATCGTGACCAGGTCTTCGGGGGTCAGGTAACGGTCCGGGAGGCCGCCGCGCAGGATCGCGCGGGGGTCGGTCGGTTCGGTGGTGGCCATGGCGGTGGTGACTCCTCGTGTCCGTCGGGCGGTGCGTGGGAGTGGTGCCGGGTGGCCGTCCTGGAGAGTTGGTGTATTTCAGCGTCCGCAGCGTCCCAGCGTCCGCACGGCCACATCCGGGCAGGCCAGGGCGGGTGAGGGGTGCGGACGCTAGTGCGGACGCTAGTGCGGACGCTGCGGACGCTGGACGGCTGTAGCGTCCGCAGCGTTGGACGTGTCCGGGCCGCTCGTGTGCGGCCCGGCCCGGCGGTGGTCCGGCTACGTCAGGTCTGGTCAGGCAGGGTTCTGCCCTGCCCGATGTGCGCCACGTCCGGCCAGGGAGAGCCTTGGTCGGATGTGGACGCTGACGCGTCATCGTCGGGTGCGCGGGAGAGGATCAGCAGCTTGTGCCGGGTCCGGTCCCGGCTACGCTGCGTGTCGTCCACCATGATTCCGATGGACCGCAACAGCGGGGCGAGCCGCTTGACGCGCCCGCCGGCGCGGGTGGCGTCCTTGGGCCAGTTCGGCGGCCGGACCAGGCCCGGCACCGGCAGCGTTTCGAGCAACTGCCCGGCCGTGCCCTGCCACGTGCCGCACTGGTCCACCAACGCCGCGATGGCCATGGCGAACAGGTCGCCCTCCAACGCATCCGTGGCGACGTTCGCCGAGGTGGCAAGGTAGTCGTCCAGCGTGCGCCACCCCTGGGTCTTGTCGACGGCCGCGAGTACGCGGGCGAAGTCGGCCATGCGCGGCATGGACTCCAGCCGCACGCCAGGGAGCACCGCGAGCGCGCACGCCAGCACGTCGAACAGCGCCCCGAGCACCGCCGGGCGTACCGCTTCGAAGGTGGCGTCCAGCTCTTCCTCGGAGCGGCGGCGGTGGGAGTCGATGAGCTGCAAGTCCAGCAACAGGACCCGTTCGGCCAGGTCCCCGGCGAGAGCTCCCGCGTCGATCGTGGTCATGGCCAGCACCCGCCGGAAGGTGAGGACCACCACGTCGTCATCGGTGTACAGGGCGCGGTCGACCACGCCGTCCCCGGTCACCGCCTTGCACAGGGTGTCCGACAGCCACGGCGGGATCGTGCTCACGTTGTCCAGGCACAGCGCCCATGAGCTGAACGCCTGCCGGGACCACGCCTTCTCGTCCCGCGGCTGACTGCGCTTGGCGGCCGGGGAGGGGTCGACGAGGTTGATGAACATCTGCGCGGCTTTCGACTTGCCCGTGCCCTGCTCGCCCTTGCACACGATGGCCGGGTGCGGGATGTCGGGAATCCACGCCGCTACCAGCCATGCCACAAGCTGATGGAACGCGGACTCGTCCATGTTCAGCAGCGCGTGCAGCTTGGCCAGGCCGTTACCGTCCAGCACCGGCACGGGCATCGGGGCCATGGCGCCGGACCGGCGGAAGAGCACCGGGGAGCGGTCGACGACCTGCCAGCCGAGACCGGACACCACGACCGCGCGGCCGTCGGCACTGCCGAGGTCGACCACGATCGCGCCGTCCGGGGCCCGCCCGACGCGCAGGTTCACCGGCACCGGGTCGTCGTCCTCCGCGACCCCTTCCAGCACGGTCATCGCGTCCGCGAGCGCCGACTGTGAGGCCACCTCTCCGGGGTAGGCGTCCGCGAACCGCCGGGCCAGACGCTGACGCAGTCCGGCCCTGCCCCGCAGTGGCACGGCGACGTTCGCTCCGTCCAGGGCGACCGCGTACGGGCGGCCGTCGGTGGACATGACGAACCGGTACTCCTCGCGTGCCATGGCCACGATCCGCGCGGCGGCCGGCGGCTGCTTGCCGCCCTCACCGCCCGCACCCTGGGGGACCGACCGACGCGTGTTCACGGTGCTGCCACCGGTGTTCACGCTGTCGGTAGTCCTGTTCACGGGTCGGGACTGCCCGTTCATTGGGCGGGTGGTTTCGTTCACCTGAGTGTTCACCTCGTTCACGCGGGCACCGCCTCTCCGGTCGGGCCCGCGCACGCCTGCACCGGCCGAGGCGAGCACAGGTAGCCGGGTCGTACGGCCGATCCGTGGTCGGGTCCGTATGGGGTCGATTCGTGCAGGCTGGGGGTAGACCGTGCGCCAGTCGGGTCGCCCGGTCCGTCGGCTCCCGATCGCGCCGTGACGCCGGGCGTGACGGTGGATGTGACGCACGTCGTCACGCTGGTGAGCACGTCGCGGTTGGCATGGGCGAGTCGGGCCAGCAACGGCAGGGCCAGCCGGTAGGCGAACCGCCGGCACGCGCCCACCTCGGGGAACTCCTCTGCGTCCAGCTCGGGGAAATCGCTCAGCGCTTCGGCGATCCCCGCCGGTCCCAGCACGCGCACGGCGCCGTTGAGGGCGTCATAGAGCGTGTCGGTGTCGGGCACCGGAAGGGTGAGTTCGTCGGCCCCCGTCTCGAACAGTGCGGCAGCCACCTCCCCCGCCGTCAGCTCCAACCCCCGGATCGGGACCGTGGGGAACGCCTCTGCGGTGCGGCGGCGCTCCCGCCGTGCCAGAGGCACGGCGGGAGCGGCCGGGGCCGTCACGCGGGCGTACAGGGCGCCCAGCGGTTCAAGAGTGGTCATCGGACACCCGCCCGGATGTGGAGGGCGGTAGCCGTCTGATGGACCGGGCAGTACAGCGCGAAGGACAGGTCGGGGTCCGGGTCGCCGATGTCGACCACGCCGGTTCCCCCGCACGGGCAGCCGTCGACCGACGCTGCCCCGTTCCGGGTCCGGGCCGTCTCACTCATCCCGTATACCCGTACGCTCAGCGCCGCCGCCGCGTTCGCCGCGTCCAGACGGCTCATGTCCGGGAAGCACTGCTCATGGCGGGCCAGCAGGGCGGGCGTCATGCCTGCACCCCCTGTACCGCGCTCAGCGCACCCGTCAGGCTTTCCACCAAGGCTTCAAGGGCGTTGACACGCTCCCGCAGGCTCTTGACCGTCTGGGACTGCCCGGGGCAGTCGAACCCCAGCGCTTCCGGCGTGGTCCGGTAGGCCGCGCACAACAGGGCCCGGTACGTCTCGTTCGGGCGGCTCCCGCCGTGCTCCCACCGCGAGAGCTGCACCTTCAGCGACGACTCCGCCGCGATCTGCCAGCCCCACGCATCGGCCAACAGGAGCAAGGCACGAACCGCCTTCTCCTGCGACCAACCACGGGCCACCCGCGCACGCCCCAAAGGCGAATCCGCCGCCCGCAGTAACTGCGGCTGTCGAGGTACCGGACCGTCAACGGTCACGGTCATCTCAGGCATCATGGAAATGCCCCTTCAAGGGTCAGGGAGCGGCTATCTGCTTGGCGGTAGGGAGCCGCTCCTTGCTTTGCCCTGACTTTGACCAGGGCCTTTTGGGTTCAGCGCACGCCGGACAGGCGGTCTCCGATCGATCCATCCGACCGGCGGGCACATCCCTAAGGTTCCCTAGGGCACCCTAGGGTGTCAAGGGGTACAGTAGGCATGGCGTCCACTGAGACAAGGGAGCTACGGAGATGTCGGAGCAGGCCGACAATCGAGCGCCGTACGCGCAGATTGCCGCCCACTACACGGAACTGATCACGTCCGGCGCACTACCGGCGGGCTCACTCCTGCCGAGCATCAAGAACCTCGCGCAGGAGTGGAAAGTCAGCACCGCGACCGCCGAAAAGGCGCTGCGGAAGCTGCGCACCGAAGGGTTGGTCAGGGGCATTCACGGCATCGGGACAGAGGTGCTGGATCAACCCTCCCCCATGTCGTCCGGCTCCCAGCGCCAGGACCGGGGCCGCCGCAGCGGGTCAAGTTGGGGGGCCGGTGAACGGTCCGACTCCCATCAAGCCGCCGTTGTGCCGGCGCCCGCAGACGTGGCGAGCGCGCTGGACATTGCGCCTGGTTCGGAGGTGATCAGGCGACGCCGGGTGTACCGCGACCGGCACGGGATCGTCGCGCACTCCACGTCATGGATCCCCGTGCGGTACGGGCGGCTGATCCCACAATTGATGGAGAGCGACCGCCTGACCGGTGGAACGTCGCTACAACTCATCGCGCAGGCTACGGGCCGACCGATCACTCACCGGATCGACACCGCGTCGGCACGCCTTTTGACGCCTGAGGACGCGCGCCTCCTGGAACTGAACCCCGCGCAACCCCCAGCGGATCCCGTAGTGGTGATGACAGCAAAGTTCGTGGACAGCGAGAGCAACGTGGTGGAGTACGGCGTTGACCTCGGGGGCCCCGGTCGTACGTGGCGCACGGAATCGGAAGTCACCCCGTGACGGCTGACGGCCACGTGGCCCGACCGTCCTGTGTGCTCATGGCAGGACTGCCCGGCTCGGGCAAGACCACGCTTTCCCGCGCCCTCACAGCCCGCGGTTTCCTCCGGCTCTGCCCCGACGAAGAGATGTTCCGCCGGCATGGTGTCTACGGGGTCGACTTTCCCCGTGGTGTCTTCCCAACGCTCGAACGTCCGGTCCTCGAAGAGACCGCCGTGGAACTCCGCAAGCAATTGCGGGCCGGACGGGACGTAGTGGTCGACCACGGCTTTTGGACACCGGAGGACCGCGCTCACTGGCGGTCGATCGCGACCGATGCGGGCGCGAGCACAGTGCTCGTCTACCTGGAAGCGAGCCACGAGGAACTGTGGGCCCGTGTCAGCCGGCGGAACGCGCGACATGAGGCCGACCCGAACTCGATCTACTTCGCCGAAAGCGACTTGCTCCGCTACCGCACCCGGTTCGCCCCGCCGGAGCCAGACGAACCGCACCTCGTGTACAACGGCGACCCCGAGTCGGTACTGAAGGCACTGAGCGAGGTTGCCCAGCAGAGCAAGGGATAGAAGGTGCGGCCTACAGCCGCGCGGCCCTTGGCAGCTCGCTACGCTCGCGCGCGGCGACGCTCGGAAAACTCAACGATCGTCGCGCTCTACCGGTGGCAGCGCATCGAAGAGGAGCACCCCGCGCGCCGACGGGGTGCTCCTCTTCGGCGTTCCGGAGCGCTCAGTGTCCGCAGCGTCCGCTCCCTCTCCCCCCTAAGAGCAGCCTTGACCTGCGAAGACTCGCTCTTAGGAGTGGAACGTCACCGGACGCTGCGGACACTAGCGGACGCTAAACACTTTGTTTAGCGTCCGCAGTAACAGCGCAGGTCAAAGGGTGTGAACGATGTCCGGCGGACGCTGCGGACGCTGTTTTCCTTAACTCTCTAGGAGAGAGGAAGGGGGAGGCTCTTCAGAGGGGGAGGCGATCCCCACGAACGGCCCGTCTGCCCCCTCCTGAAGAGCCGTGGTGCCTTCCAAGAGGGAGACAGGCAGTCGCGCACGATGCTCGCCATGGTCAGCGGTCGGCGCGCGAGCGCAGCGAGCCCAGAGACGCGCGGCCGTAGGCCGCACCTTCTCGCCCTTCTCCGCAACGGCCGACGGCCGTCCCCTAGCAGCCCGACGGTGCCCCGCAGCGGCGGCCGACGGACCGATTCTGGGAAGTGCCCAGACGGGCCACTAGCCGCTAGCGTGCTGGTCACCGGGGGTTTCAGCCGCTAGTCATGCTGCTAGACCTAGCACCGCGAGCCGCTAGACCTAGCGGCTCTTCGAGGGCCAGAGCCGGGCCGTCTGTGGGCCGTCCGAGGGTGGCCAACGATGACAGATGATGACAGTCGGCAACAGCCCTTCCCCAGCTCAGGGGCGGTGTGCTGGTCATCGGTGCAGGTGCCCACCCTCGAAGGTGAGTTGAGGAACTCCAGAGGTTGGGCCCAGGATGGCGGCCATGACCTCCAGCGCGCGCCCCCTCCTGAACCGCCGGCTCGCCGAGTTCGGCACGACGGTCTTCGCCGAGATGTCCGCCCTGGCCCTGCGAACCGGAGCCATCAACCTGGGCCAGGGCTTCCCCGACACCGACGGCCCCGAGGAGGTCAGGGAGGCCGCCGTACGGGCGCTGCGCGACGGCCGCGGCAACCAGTACCCGCCGGGCCCCGGCATCCCCGAACTGCGCACCGCCGTCGCCGCGCACCAGCTGCGCCGCTACGGCCTCTCGTACGACCCCGACACCGAGGTCCTGGTCACCGCGGGCGCCACGGAGGCCATCGCGGCCGCCCTGCTCGCCCTCGTGGAACCCGGCGACGAGGTCATCGCCCTCGAGCCGTACTACGACTCCTACGCGGCCTGCGTCGCCATGGCCGGCGGCACCCGCGTCCCGGTCACGCTCCGCCCCCGGGAGGGCCGCTTCCACCTCGACCTGGACGAACTGCGCGACGCGGTCACCGACCGCACCCGCCTGCTCCTGCTCAACACCCCGCACAACCCGACCGGCACGGTCCTCACCCGCGAGGAGCTGACCGCGATCGCCGAACTGGCGGTGGAGCGGGACCTCCTCGTGGTGACCGACGAGGTCTACGAGCACCTGGTCTTCGACGACGCCGCACACATCCCCCTGGCCACCCTCCCCGGCATGCGGGACCGCACGGTCACCATCTCCAGCGCGGGCAAGACCTTCTCCTTCACGGGCTGGAAGGTCGGCTGGGTCACCGGCTCCCCCGATCTCGTCGCCGCCGTCCGCTCCGCGAAGCAGTTCCTGACGTATGTCGCCTCGGGGCCCTTCCAATACGCCGTGGCCGAGGCCCTGCGCCTGCCCGACGCGTACTTCGCGGACTTCCGCGCGGACATGCTGGCCAAGCGGGACCTCCTCGCGGGCGGCCTGGAGCGGGCGGGCTTCAAGGTCTTCCGCCCGGCCGGCACGTACTTCATCACCACCGACATCCGCCCCCTGGGCGAGACCGACGGCTTCGCCTTCTGCCGCTCCCTGCCGGAGCGCTGCGGGGTGGTCGCCATCCCCAACGCGGTCTTCTACGACCACCGTGAGCAGGGCGCGCCCTTTGTCCGCTTCGCGTTCTGCAAGCAGACAGGTGTGCTGGAGGAGGCGGCCTCCCGACTCAAGACGCTGGCCGCGTAACAGCCGTACGGTCTGGGCGCCTCCGTGGACCTCAGCCCCACACCGGAGGCGTCACGTGTCGGCAGACACCGGCGCGACGCATGGCCACGGTGCCGGCGAGCGCTTCGGCGACACGAAACTGCACATCGCCTTCCTTCGGCGTGGTCTCCCCTCTCACTCCGGTCGGCCTGGCGCCTGCATCGTCTGCGGTGCGGGCTGTTACGGGCCCGGCCTCTTCGTTGATCCCGTGCTGGATCGGTGCTGGACATTCTGACCCGATGCCAGGAGTGCTCAGGTGTCGTAGACGGTGGAGCGATGCCCGACGTGTACGACCCACACCACCAGCTCGCCGTTGTCGATCGTGTAGATCACGCGGTAGTCGCCCACCCGTAGGCGGCGCCGGTCGGGCTGGGAGACGAGGGCCGTGGTGTTGAACCCCATCGGGTCGTTCTCCAGCTCAGTCAGCTTGGCCAGAATACGGAGGGCCATGTCTCGCGGCACCTTGCGGAGTTCGGCCTGAGCCTCGGCTCGGAAGACGGTGCGGTACTCACCCACTGCGCGCCAGCGTCTCCCTCATGATGTCCTCGATCGGGATGCCGGGTGCCGGGTTGGTCATACGCTCGTCGATGATCCGGTTGATCTCGCGCTCTTCCCACTCCTGATACTTGCGCAGCACCTCGATGGACACCACGGCGGCGACCTGCTTGCCGCGCCGGGTGATGACGGTAGGTACGTCGTCACGGTCGGCCCGCTCCACCACCTCGGCCAGGTGTGCCCGGACATCGCGGATCGACTCTATGGGCATGGGCTGTGTCATGCACCCAAGGGTACCGAATGTCTCATGTGTACACAACGGCTCACTGTCGCTCGGAGGTATAGCCCTGTGGGCCCTCATGCGAATGAGTGCGCGAACAAGGAGTCGCCTGGGTCACCGGCTCTCCCGATCTCGTCGCCGCCGTCCGCTCCGCGAAGCAGTTCCTGACGTATGTCGCCTCGGGGCCCTTCCAATACGCCGTGGCCGAGGCCCTGCGCCTGCCCGACGCGTACTTCGCGGACTTCCGCGCGGACATGCTGGCCAAGCGGGACCTCCTCGCGGGCGGCCTGGAGCGGGCGGGCTTCAAGGTCTTCCGCCCGGCCGGCACGTACTTCATCACCACCGACATCCGGCCCCTTGGTGAGAGCGACGGTTTCGCCTTCTGCCGTTCGCTGCCGGAGCGCGCGGGCGTCGTAGCCATCCCGAACGCGGTCTTCTACAACCACCGCGAGGCCGGCGCCCCGTTCGTGCGGTTCGCGTTCTGCAAGCGCACCGAGGTGCTGACAGACGCGGCGGAACGGCTCCGCAAGGCATTCGCGGGCTGACGGCCGCCCCTCGGGACTGGTCGACGCGTCCCCCGCCGCCTGCCACGCTTCGCCTGCCCGGCACTTTCGCGCCGGAGGCCGTCGTTTCGGCGCTTGCCGCACCGACAGGGACAGACGTACAATTTTCTGTACGTGAAAGGAGGGTCGATTGTGAAGACCATGACGTATTCCGAGTCGCGCGCGCGGTACGCCGAGGTGCTCAACTCCGTCACCGACGACCGCGAAGAGGTCGTCATCACCCGGGCCGGACACGAGCCGGTCGTCATCGTCTCCCTCGAGGACTACGAGTCCCTGAAAGAGACGGCGTACCTGCTGCGCAGTCCGGCCAACGCCCGGCGCCTGCTCGCGTCCATCGACGAGCTGGAAAGCGGCGGCGGCACCGTGCGCGAGCTGGCGACCGACGAGTAGGGGCCGCGAGTTGAAGATCACCTTCTCTTCCCGTGCCTGGGAGGACTACCTGTGGTGGCAGCTTCAGGACCGGAAGATCCTCAAGCGCATCAACACGCTCATCGCGGACATCACCCGGAACGGCAACGAGGGCATCGGCAAACCGGAACCGCTCAAGCACGGATTCCAGGGCTACTGGTCGCGCCGCATCAACGACGAGCACCGGCTGATCTACAAGGCCACCGAGGACGGCGTCCTGATCGCACAGTGCCGTTACCACTACGAAAGCTGACGGGACTCGGGGGTCGGGCACAGCACCCTTCTCGCAACTGACCCGCGCCGCACACGAATAGGTGTGCGAACACGGAGTGGGCTGGGTGACGGCCGCCCCGCCCCTGGTCACGGCGGTCCGCTCGGCCAAGCAGTACCTGACCTACGTCTCGGCCGGCCCCTTCCAGTACGCGATCGCCGAGGCCCTCGCCCTGCCCGAGTCGTACTTCACCGGATTCCGGGACGACCTGTGGGCCAAGCGCGACGTCCCCGCGTCCGGCCTGGAGGAGGCGGGCCTCACCGTCTACCGCCCCTCCGGCACCTACTTCATCACCGCCGACATCCGCCCCCTGGGCGAGACCGACGGCATCGCCTTCTGCCGCGCCCTGCCCGAACGCGCGGGCGTCGTGGCCATCCCCACGGCCGTCTTCTACGACCACCAGGACATGGGCGCCCCGTTCGTCCGCTTCGCGTTCTGCAAGCGAACGGGGGTGCTGGAGGAGGCCGTGAAGCGGCTTGCCCGGCTCCACTGACTCGTCCGTAACGCGAAGCTGGGGTTCAGGAACGTGGGGCGACGGAGGCTACTCGGTGTCCTTCGGGTGTCTCGGGGAGGCGTACACCAGGATCACAGTCGAGGTATCCGGGCTGACCAGGTAGCGAACGCGGCCGCCGCTGGTGATCTCGTACTCCCACTGCTCCAGCTCGGAGCCCTTCCACTCCCTGGCGGCATGCCTGCCGCGGAGCTGATGCTGACGGTTCCAGTTGGCCCGCGACAGCGGGTCTGCGCGAAGGGCTTCCAGGCAGCGATGCGCGTTCGGCAACGCCACCCGGCACAGCTCCTCCCAACCGGTCGCGGCCTCCGTCGTCCCGTGGATGACGTTCCAACCGCTCAGCGGAGGGACGCTGACCCGATCGCCCTTCTTCGGACTCACTCGTGCACCTCGACCGGGCCGAGGTCGACGCCACCAAGCGGACGGACTGCTTCCTTGAGCTGGTCGGGGTCGGCGTTGATGCGGGCGGTTGCCCGCCACGAGACGATCGCTCGGTGCACAGCCTCCCTGGCGCCCAGTTCAGCGGCGTCGGACAGCGCTTCCAGAAGCTCGACAGTGAATTCCCGGACTTCCTCAGCGTCCAGGTGGCGCACCCACGGGAACACCTCGGGCAGCGCGAGCAAGAGCGACTTGGCACCTTCGTCCTGCTTCAGCAGTGCGAGGAACAACCGGGACGCCGTGGTCAGGTTCTCCTCGGCGCGCTCTGCGCATATGGCCGTGGTCAACACCATGTCGGGCGCGTCTCGGTGCGTGACACGCAGGCTTCCCAGGGCTGCGGCCCTGGCCGCGACGGCCTTCGGGTTCCGCGACAGATCGGTGAACGAGACGGACTCCGATTCGGATGCCGGGTATGCGATGCTCATACTCAGACCGTACTCTGATTGTGCTCTGATTTCTATCGCGCGCGGCAGGCAGGACTACGCCAGTCCGAGGATCACGCGCACGCACTCCTCCACGCGTCGCATCTCGCTCGGCGCCAGCAGGCCGAGACGCCGCCGGAGCCTCGGCTTGCCCACGGTGTGCAGGTCGGTGCAGTTCACGTAGGACTCGTCGTACTTGGTCACTCCGCAGTCGGGACCGACCGGAACGTGTGTGGAGGCCGGGCCTGGGGTGCCGGTGATCACGGCGACGGTCAGCGCCGACAGCGGCTCGGCGATCCGGTTCACCGCGAGGACGACCACGGGGTGCGGGCCAGTGGGGCTGGGGAGGGCGCACCCCCACACTTCACCCCTCAGTGCGGATCCGGTGTTCACCACTCGGTCGCGTCCGCTGCCGCCAGTTCGTCCTCCGTGGCGTGCGAAACGCCCTCGGGAGTCGGAGCCTGATCGCCACCGTAGAAGTCGCGGATCTCCTGAGAGGCGGCAACCTCCGTCGCCTCGCGGGAGAGCAGTCGAAGTCCTTCGCGCAGGGCGTCGGAGAGCGAGTTCAGCTGGAGGGTCTGCATCACCTGCTGCAGACCCTCCATCTCGTCCGGGCGCAGCCGCACCTGGGCCACGCTGGTCGCGCCGCTGTCGCCCTGCTTCCGGCCCGCCCGTGGCGTCCGAGTCACGGCAGGGGCGCGCTTCCTGGTCGTGGCACCCGCGGCGTGGCTCTTACGTTCGGCCTTCGAGGTCATCCCTACCCCCCTTCGCGTATGACAGATGTAATACATTCAGTGTCGTCCTCGTGTACGCGCTGGTCAAGCGCCCGGGTCATCGGCTCAGGCAGCGGCAGGAAGGCCGCGCCCGTGCCTTCGGCAGTCTCGGCAGCGTCCGGGTTCCGGTGCTCGGAAGGCGCGCTCGCAGCCGTCGCAGGTCTGGAAGGGCGGCACGGCCGGGCGGGCGGGGAGGGAGACCGGGGGCGGCGCGGGCAGCGGCGTCTCCCGGAGACGGAAGGCCAGAATGCCCACCGGACGGGTCAGGAACGGGTCCGGGAGTCCCGCCGTGAGCGATGTCCTGATCTGGGACGGGGAGACGCCGGCCGCCAGCCACGCGGTGACGGCCGGTGCCAGACGCGCGGCCTCCCGCTCGGAGAGGACGAGACGTGGATCCACCCGGCGGAGGGAGGCCAGTACGGCGACTGCCCGCGGGTCGGGGTCCGCGAGCGCGACCGGTTCCACCGGCTGGTCCGGGGCGAGTACGGGAGTTGCCTGCGCGGCCGCCGAGGAGGGAGCCGGGCGCTCGGCCGCGGACGGCTTGCGGGGCCGGGGCGGCTTCGGTGGTCCTTCCGGGTCCGGGTCCGTCCGCGGATCGCCGCCCGGTACGTCGTAGAAGTACGTCCGGGTGCGGATCTGCCCGGTGGGCAGGCGTTCACGGCGGCGTTCCAGGTATCCGGCAGTTTCCAGTTCCCTCAGCGCCCGGGAGATCAGGATCTCGCCCTCGGTGAAGTGCCCGCAGAGAGCGGCGATGCTCACGAGGGTACCGGTGGGCAGGGAGGCGATGTAGACCGCGACGCCGATGGTGACCGCGCTGCCGCGCCGCTGGGCGAGGGCGTTGGCGATCACCGTGAAGTCGGCGGTGAGGCGGGTGCGTACGTGGATCACGCCGGAGGTCGGAGCTCCGGCGTCGGCGCGCAGGAGCGCGTTAGACTGCGAGTCAGCCATGGGGAAGGGTCTGCTTCCTGATTGGTTAGGCCCTCGTTCCAGGACGGCAATCCTGGGCGGGGGCTGATCTTTTACCGCTGCTGCCGCGAACGTAACCGTCCGCGTCCCGCGCCTGCAAGCCGGTCACTCGCACGAGTGACGCGCGCCTTCCGACGGGGAGGGTGGGCGGGCGGGTAGTTCTCTCTCCCGGTTCTTTGGGGAGGTCAGTGGCCCACCGGCCCCTCGCGGACGAGGAACCGGCGGACCCGGAAGACGGACGGTGACCGGAGCCCGGCCGGCTCAGGAACGGCGGTATTCCGCCTTCAGCCCGCCTGTGAAGGCGGACCACGAAGCGGCTTCGAAGCTCAGCGCCGGACCGTACGGGACCTTGCTGTCACGAACGGGGACGACGGCCGGGAACCCGTCGGCCACCTCCACGCAGTTGCCGCCCTCCTGATTGCTGTAGCTGCTCCTGCGCCACACGACGCCGTTCAGATCGGGACGGGACGTTCGCTCCACGGTAGTTGTCCTCCATCACGGATCGGATCATGCCGAGCGACATGAGCGGCGGCGGCAGGTCCCCGGCCGGCTGCTGCTTCGGCAGGTCGGCGGTCAGGACGGCCAGCTCGGCGTAGGTCTTGGACGTCAGCGCCTGCTCCAGGCGGGCGTCCAGTTCCTCGAGGTCGATGCGTCGCGCAACTGCTCCACCACCGCTTCGCGGTCGTCGTGGGAGGCGCGGAGTCCGCCCGGGGAGGCGGGCAGCGGGGAGGGCTCCGGAGGCTGGGCTGTCATGGCCACAAGAATAAACAGCCGCCGGGCCGAACGGACCGGGCCGCGGACGGGATCCGGGCGGCCGGGGCACGAGAGAGCCCGCCCCGGGGCCGGCCTTGGTGCGGCCGGTCCCGGGGCGGGCTCTCCCCGCGTACGGCGCGATGCCTGCCGGCACCCGCCGAGACGTCCCGCCCGGAGACGGACTACTCGTCGTCCCCGGGCTTGTCCGCCTCGGTGACGTCCTGCTCCAGGCCGAGCTGCTCGACGAGCCACTTGTCGAACTCGATCGCGGCCCGCACCCAGCTGACCGTCGACGAGACGAAGTGCTCCAGGCTGACGCCCATGCCGATCAGCATCTGGGCCTCACCGATGAGGCGGACCGTGCCGTCGTCGTGGGTGTGGGTGTAGACCTTGGGCCACAGGGTGCGCCGGTTCCAGTCGTCGATGGACTCGAGCAGCTGGGGCTTCTCGTCGATCTGGTGCGGCCGGTCGTAGAACGTCCGGACGGAGAAGATCTGCTGGTCGTCCTCACCGCGGAACATGAAGTAGGTGCGGAACTGCTCCCACGGCGCCGCGAGGTCTCCCTCGTCGTCGACGACGTACTTCAGCTCCATCTGGTCGAGGAGCTGCTTCACGAGGTCCTGATCCGGGACGACGGGGCCCGCCGGTCCTTGCGGCTGCGGCTCGGGCTGGCCCCCGAAATTCGGAATCGAGGACGGGTCGATGGTCACCGTGAATTTCCCTTCGTACGGATTCCGCCATCCTCTCCCATGCGGGGAGGGGGGTGGCAAGCCCCGACGGGCCTGTCAGCCGAGGGCTGACTCGATCCGGTCAATGCCGGGGTACCCGGTGGCGGACGGGCCCAACGCCCCCGGAGGGAGACATCGGGCCCGAAATCACCGAATCCGTCACTCAGAGCGACTTGCCCGTCGCCGGTCCCACCAGCAGGCCGTCCTCGAAGCGGTCCACGCGGACCGTGTCGCCGTCCTTGATCTCGCCGGAGAGGATCTCCCGGGCGAGGCGGTCGCCGATGGCGGTCTGGATGAGCCGGCGCAGCGGGCGGGCGCCGTAGGCGGGGTCCATACCCTCCTCGGCCAGCCAGGCCAGCGCCTCGGGGGTGATGTCCAGGGTGAGGCGGCGTTCGGCGAGGCGGCGGGAGAGGGACTCCAGCTGGAGCTTCGCGATGCGTTCCAGTTCGGGCTTGGTGAGGGCGGAGAAGACCACCAGGTCGTCGAGGCGGTTGAGGAACTCGGGCTTGAAGGAGGACCGGACCACCTCCAGGACCTGCTCCTTCTTCTCCGTCTCCGTGGTCATCGGGTCGACCAGGTACTGGCTGCCCAGGTTGGACGTCAGCACCAGGATGGTGTTGCGGAAGTCGACGGTGCGGCCCTGGCCGTCGGTGAGGCGGCCGTCGTCGAGGACCTGGAGCAGGATGTCGAAGACCTCGGGGTGGGCCTTCTCGACCTCGTCGAGGAGCACGACGCTGTAGGGGCGGCGGCGGACCGCCTCGGTGAGCTGGCCGCCCTCCTCGTAGCCGACGTAGCCGGGGGGCGCGCCGACCAGGCGGGCGACGGAGTGCTTCTCGCTGTACTCCGACATGTCGATGCGGATCATGGCCCGCTCGTCGTCGAAGAGGAAGTCGGCGAGGGCCTTCGCCAGCTCGGTCTTGCCGACACCCGTCGGGCCGAGGAAGAGGAAGGAGCCGGTGGGGCGGTCGGGGTCGGCGATGCCCGCGCGGGAGCGGCGTACGGCGTCGGAGACGGCGCGTACGGCCTCGGTCTGGCCGATGAGGCGCTTGCCGAGTTCGTCCTCCATGCGGAGCAGCTTCTGGGTCTCGCCCTCCAGCAGGCGGCCGGCCGGGATGCCGGTCCAGGAAGCGACGACGTCGGCGATGTCGTCGGCGCCGACCTCCTCCTTGACCATGGTGTCCACGGCGGCTGCCTCCTCCTCGGCCTCGGAGGCGGCCTCCAGGTCGCGTTCCACGCCCGGGATCTCGCCGTAGAGCAGCTTGGAGGCGGTGTCGAAGTCGCCGTCGCGCTGGGCGCGTTCGGCCTGGCCGCGCAGTTCGTCGAGCTTCTCCTTCAGCTCGCCGACCCGGTTGAGGGACTGCTTCTCCTTCTCCCAGCGGGCGTTGAGGCCGCGCAGCTCCTCCTCCTTGTCGGCGAGGTCGCGGCGCAGCCGCTCCAGGCGCTCGAGCGAGGCGGCGTCGGTCTCCTTGCCGATGGCCAGTTCCTCCATCCGCAACCGGTCGACGGCGCGCTGGAGTTCGTCGATCTCGACGGGTGAGGAGTCGATCTCCATGCGGAGCCGGGAGGCGGCCTCGTCGACGAGGTCGATGGCCTTGTCGGGGAGGAAGCGGGAGGTGATGTAGCGGTCGGAGAGGGTGGCGGCGGCGACGAGGGCGCTGTCGGCGATCTGGACCTTGTGGTGGGCCTCGTAGCGGCCCTTGAGGCCGCGGAGGATGGCGATGGAGTCCTCGACGGACGGTTCGGCGACCATGACCTGCTGGAAGCGGCGCTCCAGCGCCGGGTCCTTCTCGATCCGCTCGCGGTACTCGTCGAGGGTGGTGGCGCCGACCATGCGGAGTTCGCCGCGGGCGAGCATGGGCTTGAGCATGTTGCCGGCGTCCATGGCGGAGTCGCCGCCGGCGCCCGCGCCGACGACGGTGTGCAGCTCGTCGATGAAGGTGACGACCTGCCCGTCGGAGTCCTTGATCTCGGCCAGGACGGTCTTCAGGCGTTCCTCGAACTCGCCGCGGTACTTGGCTCCGGCGACCATGGCGCCGAGGTCGAGGGCGACGAGCCGCTTGTTCTTCAGCGACTCGGGGACGTCGCCCTTGACGATGCGCTGGGCGAGGCCTTCGACGACGGCGGTCTTGCCGACGCCGGGCTCGCCGATGAGGACGGGGTTGTTCTTGGTGCGGCGGGACAGCACCTGCACCACGCGCCGGATCTCCTGGTCCCGTCCGATGACAGGGTCCAGCCTGCCCTCGCGGGCGGCGGCGGTGAGGTCGGTGCCGAACTTCTCCAGGGCCTTGTACTGGCCCTCGGGGTCGGCGGTGGTCACCCGGCGGGCTCCCCTCGTCTTCTGGAAGGCGTCCTGCAGCTTCTTCGCGGTGGCGCCCTGCCGGGACAGTACCTCGCCGGCGGGTCCGCCCTTGGCGGCGATACCGATCAGGAGGTGTTCGGTGGACAGGTACTCGTCGCCGAGATCGCGGGCGCGGGCCTGGGCGTCGGCGATGACGGCGAGCAGTTCGCGGTTGGGCTGGGGCGGCGCCACGGTGGACCCGGTGACGCTCGGCAGGTCGGCGAGGGTCCGCTCGGCGCCGGCGCGTACGGCGGCCTGGTCGGCGTCGACCGCGGCGAGCAGGTCCGTGATGTTCTCGTTCTCCTGCCCGGCGAGCAGGGCAAACAGCAGATGGGCGGGGGTGAGGTCGGGGTGCCCCTCGGTCACGGCCCGGTTCCCGGCGGCGTTGATGGCGTCCCGGCTCCGGTTGGTCAGCTCGGCGTCCACGTGTCCGTTCTCCTCCTTGGCGACCTTCGGTGACCTTCAGCACGGCCCTCTGCGGGCCGCGTGTCTGACTCGGTCAACGTACACAAACTTGAGTCTATTCCACTCAAGGTGGTGGGCGGGAGTGCGACGGGGCTAAGTTCCGGGGTCATGGCCCTCACGTACTCGGTGGATCCGGGCGATCCGGACGCCCCGTATCTCAGCTTCTGGCGCGAGCGCCATCTGTGCACGCTGACCACCCTCCGCCCGGACGGCACCCCGCACCTGGTACCCGTCGGGGTGACATACGACCCCGGGGCGCGACTCGCCCGGGTCATCACGAACAGAACGAGCGCGAAGGCGCGTCACGTGCTGGCGGCGGGCGAGGAGGGGGCGCCCGTCGCGGTCTGCCAGGTGGACGGCAGGCGGTGGGCGACGCTGGAGGGGCGCGCGGTGGTCCGCACCGGGCCGGAGCACGTCGAGGAGGCGGTACGGCGGTACGCGGAGCGCTACGGGCGGATGCCGTCGCCGAACCCGTCCCGGGTGGCCATCGAGATCACCCTCACGCGGGCGATGGGGCGGGCGTGAGGCGGGCGGCGCGGTTAGCACCGGCTAGCGACGGAATCCGGCCATCGGGCAACCGTCCGATACCCGGAAATGTCCCCAGAACTGCAGCGGCGTCACCGTGTTCAGGTCACGGTGACGCCGCTGCGGGGGGAAGCACCTGCGCGATCTTTTACGACGGGGGAATCGCGTCAGGCGCTGCGGGGGGTGGCCGAGATGGTCCTGGGTGCAGGGGAGTCGGACTCCACCTGCCGGTGGTCCCGCTGGTCCAGGTTCACAAAGATCATT
Source organism: Streptomyces sp. SM1 (assembly GCF_002910825.1). Classification (GTDB taxonomy): domain Bacteria; phylum Actinomycetota; class Actinomycetes; order Streptomycetales; family Streptomycetaceae; genus Streptomyces; species Streptomyces okerensis. The sequence continues at coordinate 23,357 of NZ_NEUB01000849.1, forward strand.
CCGTACCGGATGGCACACCGCACGGGCTTCGGCGCACCCCTCGGCCGCCGCAGGCACCGGTACGCCCGTACGTCTCCGTCCTCGTCCCGCGTGACCACGACCGGCTCACCGAAGACGGTCACCATCAACGAGTCACCACTGTGGGGGATGGCGGTGACCAGATCGATGAAGTGCCATCCGGAGCGGTAGGCGGTCGCCATCTCACGGCGGAAGGAACGGTCGTCGGGTGGCGTGGTCATCACTCAGCCCCACGTACTGTCGTCTGCGGCCTGGGGCGCCACCGGACCCCAACTGCTGTCCGGGGGCCCGGACTCGGACACGGCCACCGGTCCCCAGCTGCTGTCAGCCCGTACGTCGCCCTTCGTGCCGGCCAGGCCACTCAGCGCTCCGAAGGCCACAACGGCAGAGAAGGCGGCGACAAGTACCGAGCGAAGCTCTCTCTTACGCATAGTCGGCTTCGTCCTCACTCGAAAGTCACCCTTCCCCCGTCAAGTACGACGATGGCTCATTCGGGCACGTCATGGCCACACAATCGGTGCATCATGTTCCTGCATGTTCAGGACCCTGGGGGGTGGAGATTTGACAACGAATCGGACCAATGAGACACATCCCCATGCGGTGACCGAACTGTGTGAGGCCGGCGGCCGTCTCTATGCCGACGCATTGCGGGCGGGCCGCATCCCGCGCGCGGACGCGGATCCCGCTCCCTGCCTGATGGAGCTCGCCCTGCTGCACCCCGATCCCGACGACCCCACCTGGCTGCGCCCGGTGTCCCCGGCGGTGGCCCTGGCACAGCGGCTCAACCCGCTGGAACGGGAGATCACCGAGCGCCGCCGGATGTCGATCGAACTCGCCGACGCCTTCGAGCCGTTCATGACCCTCAGCGCCCAGACCACGATGAGCACCCATTCGATGACGGTGCTGGAGGGTTTCGACCGGATCAACGCCGCCCTCGACCTGGCCACCGCTCAGTGCCGGTCCGAGATGCTCTCCGTCCAGCCGGGCGGCCGCCGCCTCGAACACACCCTGGCCCAGGGGCTGGAGCGCGACCACGAGATGACGGAACGGGGGGTGCGCATCCGGACCCTCTACCAGCACACCGCCCGCCACAGCCCCGAGACCCTGGCCTACGTGGCCAGGTTCGACACCGCCAAGGTGGAGTACCGCACCATCGACGAACTGGTGGAACGGCTCATCATCTGCGACGAGACGGTCGCCTTCATCCCCGTCCGCGACGACCGGCAGGTCGCCCTGGAGCTGCGCCACCCGGGCCTCATCCGCTACCTGATCAAGGTCTTCGAGTTCATGTGGACCCGCGCGGTGTCGCTGGACGCCGGCGCCCCGTACGAACCGGCCTCGGACGGTCTGACGGACATCCAGCACTCCATCGCCAAGCTGCTCGTGGAGGGGCACGTCGACGAGGCCATCGCCCGCCGCCTCGGCATGAACGTCCGCACGTGCCGCGCCCACATAGCCAAGCTGGCATCCGCCCTCGGCAGCGGCAGCCGAGCCCAACTGGGCTTCCTGATCGCACAGTCGGGAATTCTTCAGCAGGACCGATGATCCGGGGAGCGAACCAGGTATGACCGGGAACGCCCGTGACGACGGCGTGGAGGCCCTGGACGCGGACGTCCTCGGCGTCTACGCCCGTGCCCTGCACCAGGGCCATGTACCCGCCCCCGCGGCCGCCGGGGCCCCGCACCTGCTCCGCCTCGGCCTGCTGCATCCCGCGTTCGACGACCCCGACCGGCTGGAGCCCGTCACCCCGCAGATCGCCCTGCACCGGCTGCTGCGCGCCTCGGCGGACCGCGTCGCCGAGGAACGGCGGCGCGAGGAACGGCTGGTCGAGGCCCTGGAGCCGCTGCTGCGGGCCGGCGCGCCCGAGGCGCCGACGGCGCCTCTCATCACGCCGCACAGCGGCAAGGAACGCATCGGACGGATCATCGACGAGGCGATGACCGGGGCCACCGAACTCCTCACCGTCCAGCCGCACGACAGCTACACCAACTACGACCCGGCCCTCCACGAGCCCGCGATCCTCCGTGACCAGGCCCTGCTCGACCGAGGTGGCCGGATTCGCGCCCTCTACCAGCACACCCTGCGCCACGCGCCCCCGCTCGCCGCCCGCTACGAACGGCTCACGGGCGATGTCGAGGCCCGGACGCTGGACGAGATCACCGAACGACTCGTCGTCGTCGACCGCGAGGTGGCGTTCGTACCCGCCACCGCGGACCGCAGTTCGGCCCTGGAGGTCCGCCATCCGGCGCTCGTGGGCTTCCTGGCGACCATCTTCGACCGCCTGTGGCGCCTCGCCACCCCGATGTACCCCCAGGCGGTCCGGCAGCGCACCCTCAACGGCGTCACCCCCCGCCAGCGGGCCATCGCCGCGCTGCTCGTCGAAGGCCACACCGACGCCGTCGTGGCCGAACGCCTCGGCATGAACGTCCGCACCGCCCGCGAGCACATCGCCAAACTCGCCGCGACCCTGGGCAGCGGCAGCCGCGCTCAGCTCGGGTTCCTCATCGCACGCTCGGGGATCCTCGACCGGACGGAGTGACCGCCCGCGCCCGGGACCCGTCCAGGCCCGCCTGGGCGATCCGCACCCCCAGCTGCGTACGGCTCGCCGCACCCAGCGTCTCCGACAGGCGGGCGATGTGCGCCCGGCAGGTACGGACGCTGATGCCCAGCCGTTCCGCGATCACCGCGTCCTGGTGGCCCTCCGCCAGCAGCGCGGCGATGGACTGCTCGCGGTGCGAGATGCCCTCGATGCCGGTGTCGGGCAGCGGGGCGGTCAGCGGGATGGCGAGCCGCCACAGCCGCTCGAAGACCGTGCCCAGGTACTCCACCAGTGCGGGGTGGCGCAGCTCCAGCGCCATGGTGCGCTCGGAGTTGGCGGGGATGAAGGCGACCGTGCGGTCGAACAGGATCAGCCGCTCGATCACCTCGTCCAGCGTGCGCGCCTGCACCGCGTCGCCCATCAGCTCCAGGTAGGACAGCAGCCCGTGCCCGTGCCGGGCGACATGCGTGTACAGGTCCCGCATACGGACGCCCCGGCCGCGCAGCGCCGTCGCCCGGTGCAGGCCCTCCGACAGCTCCGCCTCGCGCCGGATGCCGCCCGGCTGGACGGTGAGCACCTCGGTGGTGCAGGCCTGGGTCGCCTCGTCCATCGCGGCCTGGATGCGCCCCAGTCCGTCCAGCACCCGGATCGCCGGGCCCTCCGCCGCGGACCGGGACACGGACGGCCGGCGGCCCAGACCGGCGTACCACTCGAAGGCCGAGACGGCCGTACCGACCCGGCGCTGGCTCTCGCTCACCTCGTCGTACATCCCGCGCAGCAGCCGCGTCATGACCTCCTGCGGGGAGGTCGGCACCAGCCAGTCCATGTCGTCGGGGTCCGGGTGCAGCAGGGCCAGTTCCAGCAGACAGGGCACCGGTTCCGCGTCGCGGCGCGGCAGCCGTCCGCGCCGTACGGCCCGGGAATACACGCGATCCCCGGCCTCGCACAGTCGGTCAGCACCGTGTGGATGCCCGTCCGTCCCGTGCCCGGCCATCGCCCATACCACCCCCGGTTCAGCCACTTTCCGCAGCGCAACTATGCGCGGCCGGGTCCGGCTGTGCAACACGTCCGGGGACCGGCGCCGGCCGGGAGGGCGCCGGCCGGGAGGGCGCCGGGTGGCCGAATACCGGTGGGTGGTCGTCCGGGCCCGGCGCAGCGGGCTACTTCAGCTTGATCGCCGCGCAGGCCGTCTTGAACTCCGCCGTGCAGATGTCGGACACCTGGAAGAACTCGTCGGCGATGACGGTGTCCTCGATGTTGTCCTTCGTCAGGGCGACCACGGGCACCAGCTGCGCCGGGATGTCCTGCTGGGTGGGGCTGTCCACCCGGTCGCGGGTCAGCGCGTCGAACTGGATGTCCCGGCCCTGGACCCGGGCCACCGCCATCTCCGCGGCGTTCTGGGCCTCCTCCGGGTAGGACTTGTACACGCTCATGTACTGCTCGCCGGCGACGATCCGCTGCACGGCCGCGAGTTCGGCGTCCTGGCCGGTGATCGGGGGCAGGTCGGTCACGCCGGCCGCCCGCAGCGCCTTGACGATGCCGCCCGCCATGCCGTCGTTGGCGGAGTAGACCGCGGCGATGTTGTCCGCGCCGATCGCGTTGATCGCCTCGGTCATGTTGACCTCGGCGTTCTCCGGCTTCCAGTCCTTGGTGTCGAAGGACTTGGCGATCGTCACCTTGCCCTTGAGCTCGGAGAGCGCGGCCGCCTTGAACTGCTTGGCGTTGGGGTCGGTCGACGAGCCGTTCATCATCACGATCTTGTCGGTGATGCTGACGTCCCCGCCGAACGACTCCAGCAGGGAGCGGCCCTGCACCTCGCCGACCAGCCCGTTGTCGAAGGAGATGTACGCGTCGATCGGGCCCTCGGCCAGCCGGTCGTAGGCGATGACCGGGATGCCCGCGTCCTTGGCCTTCTGCACACTGTCCGCGATGGCCTTCGAGTCGACCGCGTCCAGCACGATCACGTCGACCTCGTCGTCGACCATCCGCTGCATCTGGCTGGCCTGCTTGTCGGCGTCCGCCTCGGCGTTGGCGTAGTCGACCTTGCCCTTCTCGTTGGTGAGGGACTCCACCTTGTCCTTGAAGAAGGGGTAGTCGAACTGCTCGTACCGCGTGTTCGCCTTCTCCGGCAGGAGCAGGCCGACGGTGATGTCGTCCCCCTTGGCGGGACTGGCCTCGTCGCTGGTGTCGGTCGCGCCCAGCACCCCGCAGCCGGCGAGCATGACGGACATCGAGGTGGCGGCCACGGATATGGCGATACGACGCATGCGAGGGCTCACTTCAGGTGCGTTTCGGACGTGGGCACTGCTGTGCGGCCCATGTGACTGAAAAGCCAACGCTTCAGCCCCCATCCGAGTCAAGCGCAGCCCCTTAACGAGATGGACACAGCACGGTGCGCCGAACTCGTGGAAGACCTGCGAACACACGGCGAGGACCGTCTGGACACGCAGCCATACCATCATCACAGATGTGTTCGAGTATAAGAGAAGGGGCCCGGGGGCTGTACGAACCCCCGGGCCCCTCACCCCGCTTGCCCTGCGTTTCAGTCCGGCTGCTGCCGCTTCGGCCGCCACACCACCAGCGCGCTGGTCTGCTGCACCTCCTGGTACGGCACCAGATCGCGGCGGTACGAGGCATGCACCGCGGCCTCGCGCTGACGCATCGCCGTCGCCGCTCCGTCGAGCGCGTCCTCGAGCTCGACCACCCGGGCCTGGAGGGCCGCGACCTGGTTCTCCAGCTCGATGATGCGCTTGATTCCGGCCAGATTGATGCCCTCGGTCTGTGACAGCTGCTGCACCTGACGGAGCAGCTCGATGTCACGGGCCGAGTAGCGCCGGCCCCGGCCTGCCGTGCGGTCCGGCGACACGAGTCCCAGCCGGTCGTACTGACGCAGTGTCTGCGGGTGCAGGCCGGAGAGCTGGGCCGCCACCGAAATGACATAGACCGGAGTGTCCTGGGTCAGTTCGTACGGATTGCGTCGACGGCCGTCCATCTGCAATCAAGCTCCCTTCGCGGCCTGGAACAGCTCCGCCCGCGGATCCTCGTCCGCGGTCGCCTCGCGATACGCCTCCAGCGCGTCACGAGCCTTCCCCGACAGGTCCCCGGGAACACTCACCTCGACGGTGACGAGCAGATCCCCGCGGGTGCCGTCCTTGCGGACCGCGCCCTTGCCCCGCGCCCGCATGGTGCGCCCGTTGGGCGTGCCCGGCGGGAGTTTCAGCGTGACCGGCGGACCGCCGAGCGTAGGGACCCGCACCTCGCCGCCGAGGGCCGCCTCGGGATAGGTCACCGGGACGGTGACGGTGAGGTTGTCGTCCTTGCGGCCGAACACCGGGTGGGCGCCGACGTGCACGACGACGTACAGATCGCCGGCCGGTCCGCCGCGCTCGCCCGGAGCGCCCTTGCCGCGCAGCCGGATCCGCTGCCCGTCACTGACGCCCGCGGGGATGCGCACCTGCATCGTCCGCGAGGACTTGGCACGGCCGCTGCCCTTGCAGATCTCGCAGGGCTCCTCCGCGATCAGACCGCGGCCCCTGCAGTCGGGGCACGGGTCGGTGAGCGAGAAGCCGCCGCCGGAACCCCGCGCGACCTGACCGGTACCGACGCAGGTCGGGCACACGCGCGGCGTGCCGTTCTTGTCGCCGGTGCCCGAACAGGCCTTGCAGGCCGCCTGCGACGACATCCGCAGCGGGACCGTCGCCCCCTCGATCGCCTCGGTGAAGCTGAGCGTCACCTCGGACTCGATGTCCTGGCCGCGCCGCGGCTGGGTCCGCGTGGTCCCCGTGCCGCCGCCACGGTTGAACAGGCCCCCGAAGACGTCACCCAGGCCGCCGCCGAAGCCGCCGCCCGCCTGGCCGGCGCCGGGCTGCTGTCCCCCGAAGAGGTCACCCAGGTCGAAGTTGAAGGAACCGCCGCCGCCCGCGCCCGGCCCCGGCCGGAAGCCTCCGTTGCCGAAGAGCGCGCGCGCCTCGTCGTACTCCTTGCGCTTCTTGGGGTCGCCGAGGACGTCGTGCGCCTCGGAGATCTCCTTGAACCGCTCCTCCGCCTTGGTGTTGCCCTTGTTGGCGTCCGGGTGGAACTCGCGGGCGAGCTTCCGGTACGCCTTCTTGATCTCGGCCTCGGTGGCGTCCTTGGGGACGCCGAGGACCTTGTAGAAGTCCTTCTCGATGAAGTCCTTGGTGCTCATCCCCGACGTCCCTCCTTCCCTGCGTCAGCTACCGCGTCAGCCCTCGTCCGGGCCACCGCTCTCCTTGTTCTCCGAGTCGTCCTGCGCCTCGGTGCTCTCCTCGGCCGGCTTGGCCGCCTGCGCGCCGGGCTGCGGTTCGGCGACGGCCACCCGCGCGGGGCGGATGGTGCGCTCGCCGATGCGGTACCCCGGCTGCAGAACCGCCACGCACGTCGTCTCGGTGACATCCGGCGCGTAGCTGTGCATCAGCGCCTCGTGGATCGTCGGGTCGAAGGGCTCGCCCTCCTTGCCGAACTGCTGGAGGCCCAGCTTGGCCACCGTGGTCTCCAGCGACTCAGCGACGGACTTGAAACCGCCGACCAGCTCGCCGTGCTCGCGGGCGCGGCCGACATCGTCGAGTACGGGCAGCAGCTCGGTCAGGAGGTTCGCCACGGCGACCTCCTTGACCGCGACGCGGTCCCGCTCGACCCGGCGGCGGTAGTTCTGGAACTCGGCCTGGAGGCGCTGGAGGTCCGCCGTGCGCTCACCGAGCGCCGTGCGTGCCTGGTCCAGCTGTGCCACCAGGGCGGCGCTCTGGCCCGTGTCGTCCCCGGCCGGGGCCGCCGCCTCCTCCGAGGAGGGGGTGGCGGCCTTCGGCTCGGCTTCGTCGGAGGGGACGTCGGGCTGCTGCGACTGCTCGTCGAAGCCCGGGGTCTCCTCGGTCACGCCGCACCGTCCTTGCGGTCCTCGTCGACGATCTCCGCATCGACGACGTCGTCGTCCGCCCTGGCCTCACCGGCGCCCGCGCCGGCTCCGGCGGAGGCACCGCCGGCGGCCTGGGCACCCTGGGCGTCGGCGTACATCGCCTGGCCCAGCTTCTGGGAGACGGCGGCGACCTTCTCCGTGGCGGTGCGGATCTCGGCGCTGTCGTCGCCCTTGAGCTTCTCCTTCAGCTCGGCGACGGCACCCTCGACCTCGGTCTTGACCTCGCCGGGAACCTTGTCCGCGTTGTCGCTGAGGAACTTCTCCGTCTGGTAGACGAGCTGCTCGCCCTGGTTGCGGGACTCGGCGGCCTCGCGGCGGGCGTGGTCCTCCTCCGCGTACTTCTCGGCCTCCTGGCGCATCCGGTCGACCTCGTCCTTCGGCAGCGAGGAGCCGCCGGTGACGGTCATCTTCTGCTCCTTGCCGGTGCCGAGGTCCTTCGCCGTGACGTGCATGATGCCGTTGGCGTCGATGTCGAAGGAGACCTCGATCTGCGGGACGCCGCGCGGCGCCGGGGGCAGACCGGTCAGCTCGAACATACCGAGCTTCTTGTTGTACGCGGCGATCTCGCGCTCGCCCTGGTAGACCTGGATCTGCACCGACGGCTGGTTGTCCTCGGCCGTGGTGAAGATCTCGGAGCGCTTCGTCGGGATCGTGGTGTTGCGCTCGATCAGCTTGGTCATGATGCCGCCCTTGGTCTCGATACCGAGGGACAGCGGGGTGACGTCGAGCAGCAGGACGTCCTTGACCTCGCCCTTGAGCACACCGGCCTGGAGCGCGGCGCCGATCGAGACGACCTCGTCCGGGTTCACACCCTTGTTGGCCTCCTTGCCGCCGGTCAGCTCCTTGACGAGCTCGGCGACGGCGGGCATACGGGTGGAACCGCCGACGAGGACGACGTGGTCGATCTCGGACAGCGCGATACCGGCGTCCTTGACGACGTTGTGGAACGGCGTCTTGCAGCGCTCGAGCAGGTCCGCGGTCAGCTGCTGGAACTGGGCGCGGGTCAGCTTCTCGTCGAGGTGCAGGGGACCCTCGGCGGAGGCGGTGATGTAGGGGAGGTTGATCGTGGTCTCGGTGGACGAGGACAGCTCGATCTTCGCCTTCTCGGCGGCCTCGCGCAGGCGCTGGAGCGCCATCTTGTCCTTGCCCAGGTCCACGCCGTGCCCGGACTGGAACTGCTTGACCAGGTAGTCGACGACGCGCTGGTCCCAGTCGTCGCCACCGAGGCTGTTGTCACCGTTGGTGGCCTTCACCTCGACGACGCCGTCGCCGATCTCCAGCAGCGACACGTCGAACGTACCGCCACCGAGGTCGAAGACCAGGATGACCTGCTCGTCCTTGTCCAGGCCGTACGCCAGGGCGGCGGCCGTGGGCTCGTTGACGATGCGCAGCACGTTCAGACCGGCGATCTCGCCGGCCTCCTTGGTCGCCTGGCGCTCGGCGTCGTTGAAGTACGCCGGGACGGTGATGACCGCGTCCGTGACCTTCTCGCCCAGGTAGGCCTCCGCGTCGCGCTTCAGCTTCTGCAGCACGAAGGCGCTCATCTGCTGCGGGTTGAAGGTCTTCCCGTCGAGCTCGATCTTCCAGTCCGTGCCCATGTGACGCTTGACCGACCGGATGGTCCTGTCGACGTTGGTCACCGCCTGGCGCTTGGCCACCTCGCCGACCAGCACCTCGCCGTTCTTGGCGAAGGCGACGACGGACGGCGTGGTCCTGGCGCCCTCGGCGTTGGTGATGACGGTGGGCTCGCCGCCCTCCAGAACGCTGACGACGGAGTTAGTCGTGCCCAGGTCGATGCCGACCGCACGTGCCATTTCGATTCCTCCAACTGACTTGAGTGGAACAGACTCAAGCATGCATGACGTTCGCCGCCGGGTCAACAGAGCTGAGTCGGGCGGACTCAACTCTTATCCGTTCCTTACACGCAACTGCTCTGTGACCTGCGGCGACACACTGGAAGATCGCTGACGGGCCCGGAACACAGGGGTGACGGGAAGGCGTACGAGCGCCAGGACGAGCACGGCGGCGGCCGCGGCCACCCACCACACGGCACCCCCGGACATCCGCCCGGTGTGCACGGCCACCCCCACCAGTACCCCGCCGAGCGCGGCCACACCGGGCAGCACGGCCACCGCGCGGGGAGCGAGGCCCAGCCGGCGCAGCCGGTGCCCGAGATGGTCCGGCCGCCCGCGCGTCAGGGGCCACCGGGCCAGCCGCCGCGCGAGCACCACCAGCACGGCGTCCGCGCACACCACGGCCGTGAGCGCGAACAGCACTCCGGCACCGGCGCCGGTCCCCTGCCCGGCCCGCACGAACACCGCCGCCGAGGCGATCACGAACCCCGTGAACAGCGAGCCGCCCGCCCCGAGCGCCGCCCGCGCGGGATGCCAGTTGTGCAGCAGGAACCCGGCGAGCGCGGCGGCCAGCACGCTCAGCGGCACCGCGATCCCGTCCATCAGCTCGGCCGCCGCACAGGCCGCCACCCCGAACGCGGTCACCGTCCCCACCGCGCCGGCCAGCCCGTCGGCGTGGTCCATTCCCCGGAACGCGGCGGTGACGGCCACGATCCAGCCCGCGGCGAGCACCCCGGCCACCGCCCCGGTCTCCCCGTACGGCACGACGAGCGCCGCCGCCACCGCCGTACCGGCGAGCGG
>NZ_NEUB01000850.1 GCF_002910825.1 Streptomyces sp. SM1
CTCGCGGTCCCGGCCGTGCGGCAGGGCGGGGAGAACCGAGCGTGCCACCACGACCCGGTGTTCCAGCTCGGCCCACATCTGCGGGCGTTGCCGGACACCGGAGTCCCGCAGTTCCTCGTACACGTAGTCGTAGAGTTCCTGCACGCCGATCAGGCCGTCCCGGTCGCGGTCCGCCTCACCGCTGCGCAGGCCTTCGATCAGGGCTCCGGTGAACCGGGAGGGCTCGGGGCCCAGTTCGGTGACCCGCTCGCCCTCCCACGCGTACTCCGTGCGGTTGGTCGCGGTGAGCACCACGCGGCCGTGCCCCGCCAGTTCGTCCCTGACATGGACCGTGGTGTCGCCCTTGCCGCCGGTCAGGAAGGCGCCGCTGTAGCAGCAGTCGAGGAGCAGGACGATCGACCGCGCCCGGCACTGGCTCATCTGCCGTTGCACGAACCGGGCGGGCACGGAGGTGGAGGCGAGCAGTCGCCGGTCGGTGTCCCCGGTGGCGAAGTGCAGTTCGCCGTTGTCGTTCTTGAGACCGTGGCAGGAGAGGTGGAGCAGGAGCAGATCGTCCCGGCGACGGTCGAGGAAGAACCGTTCGACGGCCCGCGTCACCTCGTGATGGGGGCGGTCGACGACCCTGTCGACCTCGAAGTCGCCGATCCTCGGGTCCTCGAGCACCTCCGCCAGCGCCAGGGCGTCTCCGGCGGGGGAACGCAGCCGGCTCAGGGCCTGGCTGTCGTAGGTACCCGTCGCGACGAGCAGCGCGTGGCGGCCTCCGGGCATGGTCGTACGTCCGTCAGCCGGCCCGGCCGCCGGCGGGTCCCGGACCCCGGTTGCCGGCCCTCTCCGGTTGCGGCTCCGGTTCCGGTTCACGACCGTCGTCGGCCGGTTCCGGCTGCCGGCCGTGCGCGGCCAGGAAGGCGTCGATGAGCCGCTGCTGGTCGGCGGAGGAGACGGCCTCCAGGTCCAGGCTGTCCTCGCCCAGGGTGATGCTGACCGTGCGCACCGGACGGGTCTCGATCCACGTCCGCACCAGGTCGAGCACCGAGCGCAGCAGGAAGGGGGCCGCGGTCACGGCGAGCGCGCCGGCCGCGATCGCGTCCACCGGCTTGGCCCCGTCGGGGACGGTTCCGGAGCGGCTCAGTTCGACGCCGTCGACGTCCAGTTCGAGCAGCCGCTCACGCAACTGGACCGTCAGCTCGTCGAGTTCCTCCTGGTCACTGTCCTGGCTGCCGGCCAGGACAAGCTGCAAGCGCTCCGTGCGGTCCACCGCCACCCCCGTCGTCCGGTGAGGTTTCAGCGTACAACGGGGGCGACGACGGGGGCCGCATCCCCGACACGGGGATGCGGCCCTCAACTACTCGGCCCTGCCTCTTACTTGCGGATCAGGCTGCGCAGCACGTACTGCAGGATGCCGCCGTTGCGGTAGTAGTCGGCCTCACCGGGGGTGTCGATGCGGACGACCGCGTCGAACTCGACGCCCTTGTCGGTGGTGACCTTCACCGTGCGCGGGGTGGTGCCGTCGTTGAGCTCGGTGACGCCGGAGACGGAGAAGGTCTCCTCGCCGGTCAGACCGAGGGACTCGGCGGTGTGGCCCTCCGGGAACTGCAGCGGCAGGACGCCCATGCCGATGAGGTTCGAGCGGTGGATGCGCTCGTAGGACTCGGCGATGACGGCCTTGACGCCGAGCAGCGCGGTGCCCTTGGCGGCCCAGTCGCGGGACGAGCCGGAGCCGTACTCCTTGCCGGCCAGGACGACCAGCGGGATGCCCTGCTCGATGTAGTTGCGGGAGGCGTCGTAGATGAACGACACGGGGCCGTCCGCCTGGGTGAAGTCGCGGGTGTAGCCGCCCTCGGTGCCCGGCGCGATCTGGTTGCGCAGGCGGATGTTGGCGAACGTACCGCGGATCATGACCTCGTGGTTGCCGCGGCGGGAGCCGTAGCTGTTGAAGTCGCGGCGCTCGATGCCGTGCTCCGTGAGGTACTTGCCGGCCGGGGTGTCGGCCTTGATGGCGCCGGCCGGGGAGATGTGGTCGGTGGTGACCGAGTCGCCCAGCTTGGCGAGGACGCGGGCGCCGGAGATGTCCTCGACCGGGGCCGGCTCCATGCCCATGCCCTCGAAGTACGGGGGCTTGCGCACGTAGGTGGACTCGGAGTCCCACTCGAAGGTGTCGCCGGTCGGGATGGGCAGCGCCTGCCACTGGGCGTCACCGGCGAAGACGTCGGCGTAGGACTTGGAGAACATGTCCTCGCCGATGGCGTTCGCCACGACGTCGTTGACCTCGGCCTCGGAGGGCCAGATGTCCTTCAGGAAGACCGGGTTGTTGTCCTGGTCGTATCCGAGGGCCTCGCGGGTGATGTCCACCTTCATGGAACCGGCGAGCGCGTAGGCGACGACCAGCGGCGGGGACGCCAGGTAGTTCATCTTGACGTCGGGGTTGATCCGGCCCTCGAAGTTGCGGTTGCCGGAGAGCACCGACGTCACGGCCAGGTCGTGCTCGTTGACCGCCTGGGAGACCTCGTCCGGCAGCGGGCCGGAGTTGCCGATGCAGGTGGTGCAGCCGTAGCCGACGAGGTTGAAGCCGACCTTGTCGAGGTACGGGGTCAGGCCCGCCTTCTCGAAGTAGTCGGTGACGACCTTGGAACCCGGGGCGAGGGTGGTCTTGACCCACGGCTTGCGGGTCAGGCCCTTCTCCACCGCCTTCTTGGCCACCAGCGCGGCGGCGACCATGACGTACGGGTTGGAGGTGTTGGTGCAGGAGGTGATCGCCGCGACCGTCACCGCCCCGTGGTCGAGCGTGTAGGTCGTGCCGTCGGCGGCGGTGACCTCGACCGGGTGGGACGGGGCGCCGTTGGAGATGGCCGGGGAGTCGGAGGCCGGGAAGGACTCCTTGCTGGCCTCGTCGACGTCGCCGCCGTCCTTGACGTAGGTGCGTACGTCCTGGCTGAACTGGGCCTTGGCGTCGGCGAGGACGATACGGTCCTGCGGGCGCTTCGGGCCGGCGATCGACGGGACGACCGTGGACAGGTCCAGCTCGAGCTTCTCGGAGAAGTCCGGCTCGGCCTGCGGGTCCAGCCAGAGGCCCTGCTCCTTGGCGTACGCCTCGACGAGGGCGACCTGCTGGTCGCTGCGGCCGGTCAGGCGCATGTAGTTCAGCGTCTCGTCGTCGATCGGGAAGATCGCGGCGGTGGAGCCGAACTCCGGCGACATGTTGCCGATGGTGGCGCGGTTGGCGAGGGAGGTGGCGGCCACGCCCTCGCCGTAGAACTCGACGAACTTGCCGACGACGCCGTGCTTGCGCAGCATCTCGGTGATGGTGAGCACGAGGTCGGTGGCGGTGGTGCCGGGCTTGAGCTCACCGGTGAGCTTGAAGCCGACGACGCGCGGGATCAGCATGGAGACGGGCTGGCCGAGCATGGCGGCCTCGGCCTCGATGCCGCCGACGCCCCAGCCGAGGACGCCGAGTCCGTTGACCATGGTGGTGTGCGAGTCGGTGCCGACCAGGGTGTCGGGGTAGGCCTTGCCGTCACGGGTCATGACGACGCGGGCCAGGTGCTCGATGTTCACCTGGTGGACGATGCCGGTGCCGGGCGGGACGACCTTGAAGTCGTCGAAGGCGGTCTGGCCCCAGCGCAGGAACTGGTAACGCTCGCGGTTGCGGCCGTACTCCAGGTCGACGTTCTGCTTGAAGGCGTCGGGGGTGCCGAACTTGTCGGCGATGACGGAGTGGTCGATGACCATCTCGGCCGGGGAGAGCGGGTTGATCTTGTTCGGGTCGCCGCCCAGCTCCTTGACGGCCTCACGCATGGTGGCGAGGTCGACGACGCAGGGAACGCCGGTGAAGTCCTGCATGATCACGCGGGCCGGCGTGAACTGGATCTCCTGCGCCGGCTGGGCCTGGGAGTCCCAGCCGCCCAGGGCACGGATGTGGTCGGCGGTGATGTTGGCGCCGTCTTCGGTGCGGAGCAGGTTCTCCAGCAGCACCTTCAGGCTGTAGGGAAGGCGCGCGGAGCCCTCGACCTTGTCCAGCCGGAAGATCTCGTACGACTCGTCGCCCACCTGCAGCGTGCTGCGGGCGTCGAAGCTGTTCGCCGACACGACAGTCTCCTTCATTGATGTGCGCGTACGTACCACCGCATCCTGCCGCCACGCCACCCTGGCCAGTCCGCTAAGGTAAGGCTAAGTTAAGTAACCCTCACCAGGGTGGCGGCTGCGGTGCGCCTCGGCAGATATCTCGATGTCGAGATAACTCTAGTACACGCGGACGGAATGGTCATGCCCGGGCCCGGTCGCCTGCTTCAGTCAACCCGCTCGCGCGAGTGATCGCACGGGGATGCCCCCCTGCCCCGGCCGGCGGCGAACGCCACCCGTTCTCACGGGTACCCGGAGCGCGCACCCCCATGGCCGGCGCCCGCACACCGCCGTCCACGGATGTCCGGCGAGCGAGGGCGGGGGCGAGGGCGGAGTTCGGGCGGCGCGGCACGCGAGGGCCGACGGGGGGGGGTGCCTCTATGTCCTTCGTCAAGGCACCCTTGTCGGGTTTGGGGTGGTTCGGTGTTGCTGGGGTTATGCGGCGAGCTCGACGTCTTTCGGTGTCCGGGGTTCGTAGAAGGTGCCGTCGCGGAGCATGGCGAACAGGACGCTGATGCGCTGGCGGGCGAGGCGGAGGAGGGCTTGGGTGTGGGTCTTGCCGCGGGCTCGCTGGCGGTCGTAGTAGGTGCGGGAGGCCGGGTCGGCGTTCATGCAGGCGAAGGCGGACAGGAACATCGCCCGTTTGAGTTGCCGGTTGCCGCCTCGGGGTGCGTGTTCGCCGTGGATGGAGGTGCCCGACTGCTTCGTGGTGGGGGCCAGTCCGGCGTAGGAGGCGAGG
>NZ_NEUB01000851.1 GCF_002910825.1 Streptomyces sp. SM1
GGGTGCCGGGACAGGTCCCGGGGCGGGTGCCGGGACAGGTCCCGGCCGGGGAGCAGCTCGCGCATGTGGCGCTGTTCGCCGAGGGGCAGGAGAACGCGGGCGACAAGGTGCTGCCGGAGGCCGTACGGCTGTGCTTCGGCACCGACACCGGACCGCGCGCCTGGTACCGGCAGCCGGTGCACCGGCTGGTCGACGAGGCCGCGCTGGAGGAACTGAACGCGCGGCGCGGGGTGGTCGTCGGCGGCGGCGGACTGTTCCTCCCCGACACCTCCCCCAACGGCAACAGCCACTGGCAGTGGAACATCCCGGACGACGTGCTGGCCCGGCTGACCGCCCCGCTGGCGGTGTTCGCGGTCGGCTACAACGTGTTCGACGGACAGCTCTACCGGCGGAGCCGGTTCGCCGGGAGCCTGCGGGCCCTCGTCGAGCGCTCGGCGTTCTTCGGGCTGCGCAACCACGGCTCCATCGAACGAGTCCGCGAGTTGCTGCCCGCCGGACTGCGCGACCGGGTCCGCTACCAGCCCTGCCCCACCACGGTGGCCCGGTACCTCGTCCCGGGCTGGACCGACCCGGTGGTGCGGGACGACACCGTCCTGGTCAACTGCGCGTACGACCGCGCCGGCCTGCGCTTCGGCCACGACTACGGCGACTTCCTCGCCCACATGGCCACCGCGCTGCGCGGCCTGCGGGACCGGACCGGCGTGCGGTACGCGGCGCACATGCCCGCCGACGAGAGGTTCGTGCACGATCTGCGCCGGGAGCACGGGATCTCCCTGCCCGTGGAGCAGCTGTACGACATGTCCAACGACGGCATCCGTGACCTGTTCCGCCGGTCGCGGCTGGTGATCGGGATGCGCGGGCACGCGGGGATGATCCCCTTCGGCTGCGGCACCCCGATCCTCAGCCTCGTCTCCCATCCGAAGCTCGCCTACTTCCTGTCCGACATCGGCCACGAGGAGTGGGGGCTGTCGGTGCACGACCGGGACCTCGGCGCCCGGCTGCTGGAGCGGGCGGCGGCGGTCCTCGACGACCATCCGGCCGCGGTGGCCGAGGTGCACGACGCGCAGAAGTTCCTGTGGGAGACCACGCGGTCGAACCTCGACGGACTCCGGGAGGCCTTCGGACCGACCTGAGCCGCCGAGACATCATGCCGTTCCGGAAAGACCCTGAGGTGAGGCCCACGTGCCGAAACTGTCCGTCGTCGTCCCCCTGCACAATGTGGAACCCTTCGTCGAGAGCACGCTGCGCAGTCTGGCCGGCAACGCCGGCCCGGACGTCGAGTTCCTGCTCGTCGACGACTGCTCCACGGACGCCACATCCTGGGTGGTCGACCGCTGGGCGGAGAAGCTCCCGGGCGCGCGGGTGATCCGGCACGAGCGGAACATGGGCATCGCCCAGGCACGCAACACCGGTATCGACGCGGCCGGGGGCGAGTTCCTCACGTTCCTCGACGGCGACGACTGGTACGGGCCGGGCCATCTCGCCGGGATGGTCGCCGCCATGGAGGAACTGGGCTGCGACTTCGCCCGCACCGACCATGTCCAGGCCACCGGCACCGAGCGGGTGATCAAACGGCCGCCGGCTCCGGCACGGGGCGCGGTGATGGACCCGCGCGACGGGATCACGCCCGCCGACACGGAGACGATGGTCGACTACCCCTTCGTCTGGGCGGGCATCTACCACCGCCGTCTCTTCGACGACGGCGGTATGCGCTTCGTGACCGAACTCCGTACGGCCGAGGACCGGTTGTGGATCTGGCGGCTGCACCTCAAGGCCCGGACGTACGCCTCCCTCGGCCTGCACGGGGTGTTCTACCGGCGCGGCGTCGCGACCTCCCTCACCCAGGTCAAGGACTCCCGCCAGCTGGACTTCATCCCCGCGTACGACGCGCTGCTGCGGGACGTGCTCGGTGACCCGGAGAGCGACCGGTTCCTCCTCAAGGCCGTACGCACCTACTGCGCCATGATCGCCTTCCACATCGGCAAGGCGGACACGTACGAGCCCACGGCGGCCCGGCGGCTGCGGCGGGAGGCGCGGGAGGCGCTGCACCGCATGCCCCAGGACGCGCTGGAGGAGACCCTCGCCACCATCGACAGCACCCGGAGCAGGCTGCTCGGCCGCCTGCGCGACGGGCGGAAGGCTGCCTGACCCATGCTCCAGACGACCCAGATCTTCCAGGTCTCCACACTCTACGGAGCGGCCACCCTCGCCGCGGCGCTGGACGCGGGCCTCTTCGGACCGCGCGGGAAGGCCCGCCGCATCCTGCTGGTCTGCAACAACGCCTCCGTGCCGGAGACCGCCCTGCGCCTGGACGAGATGCACGGCTACGGGCCGATCGCCGGCCGGTTCGACTCGGTGGTGAGCTGGAACGAGGCGATCAGCCCGTACCACCCGAGTGCCTGGGGGCCGCGCGGCAACGACACGGTGCTGTGGCAGCGTGCCTTCCGGCTCCTCTGGGACATCGACGAACGGGACACGATCGAGCTGGCGGTCGAGTCGATCCAGGTCAACCCGGCCCGCGCGCTCGCGGCGATCTTCTCCGAGGCCGCCGTCGACGTCTACGCGGACGGTCTGATGAGCTACGGCCCGACCCGGGAGAAGCTGCCGCTGACCATCGCGCGGCGTATCCGGCGGCTGCTGCATCTCGACCTGATCCCCGGTCTGCGGCCGATGCTGCTGTCCGAGTACGCGGTGGCGCCGGTGGTCGTCCCCGACGGGGCGTTCCGCGGGGTGCTGGACGAGATCTCCCGGGACGCGGCGGACGACCCGCGGCTGGCACCCGTGCTCGCCGGGGCTCCGACGGCGGTGCTCCTCGGCCAGTACCTCGCCGCGATCGGCATCCTGAGCCCGCGGGAGGAGGAGGAGCTCCACGTCCGCATGCTCACCGGGGCCGTGCGCGCCGGGCACCGGTCCATCGTCTTCAAGCCCCACCCGACCGCCCCCGCGGGCTACTCGGCGGCGCTCGCCAAGGCGGCGGCGGACGCGGGCGTACGGCTGAGCGTGCTGGACGCGCCGCTGCTGGCCGAGACGCTGTACCGGCTTGGCCGTCCCGAACTCGTCGTCGGCTGCTTCTCCACGGCGATGGTGACCGCGTCCGCCTACTACGACGTGCCCGTCGCCCGGGTCGGAACGGCGCTGGTCATGGGGCGCCTCAAGCCCTACCCGAACAGCAACCGGGTGCCGCTGGCCGTGATCGACCACCTGGTCCCGGACCTGGAACGCGCCCAGTCCCCGGCGGTGGTGGGCCCGGCCCCGGACACGTTGTCCCCGCTGGTCCGGGCGATCGGCTTCTGCATGCAGCCGAAGACCTACGCCGGCCTGCGTGAGACGACGGCCGACTGGCTCGACACCCACCTGGCCGACACCCCCGGCTACTACTTCCCCGAAGTCCGCCTGGCCGAGCTGTCCCTGCCGGGCAGCACCCCCCGCACCCGGGCGAGGATCCAGGCGGCCCGCGCCAAGCGGGTCGTCGGCAGAGCGGTCCGCCGAAGGCCCTGACCCCCGGCCGCCCCTGCCCGCCCGGGGCCACCACGCACGGCAACCGAGACGCACCGGTCACAGGGGCGCCACCCGCCCGTCACCCCCCGTACACCAGCCCGCCCCACAGTGGCCCGGTGCCCAACGACACCGCCCTGCGCCTGCCGCAGCAGAAGCGCAGCACCGGCTCCCCGACCGAACACACCCCCCTCCGGGAGCACCGCTACGACATCGACCTGCTGCGCCTGATCTGTTCCGCGATCATCATGCTGGGTCACGTGGGAGCCCAGTTCATCCACTCCACGGACAACGACCCGGCGAACGGCCCGGGCACCTACTGGGCGGGCCACGTCGCGGAGGCGATCAACCCCTTCGCCGTGCCCATGTACTTCGCCATCGCCGGCTGGGCCGTCCTCGTCGGCGCACCCCCGCGCGACGGCGCACGCATGTGGCAGCGGATCGTCCGCAACACGGTGCCGCTCTTCGCGTGGACGGCGGTCTACCTCCTCTGGGCCTGGCTGCGCGGCCGCAACGACCGTCCCATGACGGAACTGGCGACGGACTCCCTGGTCGGCTCCGTACAGCCCGCCTACCACCTGTGGTTCATGTACAACTACATCCCGATCATCGCGCTGCTCGCCTTCGCGATGCTGATCACCGCGGGGAAACGGCCCTGGAGCCTCGGTGCGGCGCTGCTCGGCATCGCGGTCCTGCCGAGCGTGCTGACCACGGCCGCCGAGGTGACGGGCCGCGACATGCCCACGGTGGCCTGGGGGTTCGGCACCTACTCCCTGGTGTACGCGGTCGGCGGCGCCCTGCTGTTCGCCCTCCCGGCCGGAGTCCTGCGGTGGCGGTGGCCGCTGTACGTGCTGCTGCCGCTCAGCATGGCCGGGGCGCTCTGGTACAACACGCGGATCCACTACGTGATGCCCAACGCGCACCTGTTCGTGGCCGCGATGAGCATCTGCGTACTGCTCCTGATCAGCAGGGTCCGGGTCCCCGGGAGGCTGCGGCCCCTGCTGAAGAAGCTGGCCGGTGCGGCGCTCGGCGCGTACATGGTGCATGTGCTGTTCGTCGAGGAGATCGTCGCGCCCCTGGTGTCGCCGGACCTGAGCGGGCCGGCCGCGGGGCTGCTGCTGACCGGTCTGCTGGTGACCGTGATGGTGCTGTCGTTCGCCACCAGCCTGCTGTGGGGAAGGCTGAACCTCCGACGCCTGCTGGGCTGACGCCACCGGCCTTCGCGCCACGCGGAGTTCGCCCGCTGTTCGCACACCGCTCGGCTCCGCGCCGCTCCCCCGCCGGCGCTGCCCGCCTAGCCTGTCATCGGCCCGAGAGCCACAGCACTCCCCCCGCGCTTCCGACGGATTGAGGTCTCCGGTTCCATGAACGCCCGCTCCCTGCTCACCAGTTCCGCGTCCCGGCGGCTGCTGCGGCCGGTCGCCGATCTCGTCGACCGGCGCATCGACCGGCGGCTGCGCCCGACGGCGGCCGCGGTCGCGGCGGACAGCGCGCGGCTTCAGGAGACCACGGAGGCGGTGCGGCGTCAGCAGCTCACCCTCGAGCTGCTGCTCGGCTCCTCCGGCCGGGGCCTCTCCCGGATCGTGAGCCCCGGCCCGCTGAACCGGCTGCGGTCCGAGGTGGCGGAGCTGGCCGGGGACCGGGGCGCCGCCGAGCGCAACGTCGCCACCGCCTACCGGCTGCTGGTCGGGCTCGAGTCGCTCGGGGCCGGCCGGATCGCCGGGGGCACCATGAACATCTGCGGCAAGCTCGGCACGATCCCCCTGCTGGACCCGCCCAACGACGAGATCCTGGAGATCGGCACGCTCTACGGCATGTTCTCCGCGGGTCTGATCCGGATGATGGAGCGCGACGGCCGGAGCCCGAGCGTCACGATCGTCGACCCGTTCGCCGGCGTGCAGCTCCAGCCCGGCACCCCGCGCCGCTCCGATCCCTCCGGCACGCCGGTCCACGAGCACGCCGTGCGGACCAATCTCGCCCTGGCCGGTCCGGCGGGCACGGCCGCCCGGATCCAGCGGGGCTTCTCGGAGGACCCCGGCACCCGGGCAGCCGTCTCGGACCGCCGCTACGGCGTGATCGTCGTCGACGGCGACCATTCGGCCGAGGGCGTCGCCAAGGACCTGGAGTGGGCGGAGGAGATCGCCGCCCCGGGCGGGATCGTCGTCCTGGACGACTTCGGCGACCCCAAGTGGCCCGGTATCAAGGAGGCGCTGGACAAGCACCTCACGGGGGACACCCGGTTCACCTACCTCGGCAAGGCCGCCCTGTCGGCGTTCCTGCGGGCCGCCTGACCGCTCAGCGCACCCCGTACCGGGTCTCGATCCCCGCGACCAGCAGGGCGAGGCCCTCCTCGAAGTGCTGGTCGTAGTGGCCGAAGATCTCCGCGCCGGCCCGGGCCGCGAGCGGGAAGCCGGCCATCCCGCGGGCGCGTTCCTCCAGGTCGAAGCCCTCCCTGCGTTCTCCGGGCAGTGGCTGGACGCCCTGTTCCTCGGTGACGAAGCCGAGGGTGTACAGGTACGACGTGTTGAGCGCGCGGGCGGCCTCGGCGAGGGTCATACCGGCGGCGGTGAACCGGCGCAGGCCCTCCTCCATGTGCTCGGCGTGCTCCATGCCGGTGAAGCGTGAACCGCTGAACACCTTGGCCCCGTCGCGGTAGGCGAGCAGCGCCGTGCGCAGGCCGCGGTTGGCCGCGAGCAGCCACTCCTGCCAGGTGCCGTCCGGGTCCGGCGAGCCCTGGGCGGTCATCCGGCGGTACATCTCCGTCGCCATCTCGTCGAGCAGGGCCTGTTTGTCCTTGAAGTGCCAGTAGAGGGCGGGCGCCTTGACGTCCAGTTCCCGGGCGATGGCGCGCAGGGTCAGGCCGTCCAGTCCCACCTCGTTCAGCAGTCCCAGTGCCGTGTCGGCGACCCTCCGGCGGTCCAGCGGGGTCCGTCGTTCCGTACTCACACTTGACAACTTAACACCGTTAGGGACACTCTCGGAGGGCAGGGCACTTAACGACGTTAAGGAGACGGACCGTGAGCGATATCGGCGTACTGATCGTGGGCGCCGGGCCGACCGGGCTCACCCTCGGCATCGACCTGGCCCGGCGCGGGATTCCGGCGCTGGCGGTGGAGCGGGCGGACGAACTGTTCCCCGGCTCACGCGGCAAGGGCATGCAGCCGCGCACCATGGAGGTCTTCGACGACCTGGGCGTCCTGGACGCGATCCACGCGGCCGGCGGCGGCTACCCGG
This sequence comes from Streptomyces sp. SM1, assembly GCF_002910825.1. Lineage (GTDB taxonomy): Bacteria > Actinomycetota > Actinomycetes > Streptomycetales > Streptomycetaceae > Streptomyces > Streptomyces okerensis. The sequence goes on from NZ_NEUB01000851.1 coordinate 6,730, forward strand.
TCGGCATGGTCTGGCGGAACGGCGAGCGCCTGGGCGAGCACCACCTGTTCGACCCGGCCGAGCCGAGCGAGGACGCGCCGTACAACGCGCCCTGGATGGTGCCGCAGTGGCGCACCCAGCGGATCCTGCTGGAGCGGCTGGAGGAACTCGGCGGCAAGGTCGCCTTCGGCCGGGAGGTCACCGGCGTGACCCAGGACGCGGACGGGGTGACCGCGCACTTCCGTGCCGGTGAACCGGTACGCGCCCGGTATCTCGTCGCGGCGGACGGGGGCCGCTCCGTGGTGCGCCGGGCGGTCGGGACCGGCATGACCGGGGAGGAGGTGGACCCCCTGCCGACCCTGGTGGCGGACGTACGGATCACCGGGCTGGACCGGGACAACTGGCACGTCTTCCCGCCGGGGGAGGGCCGTCAGGACTTCCTCTCCCTCTGCCCGCTGTCCGGCACGGAGGACTTCCAGCTGGTGGCCCGGTTCGCGGAGGGGACGGACGTGGACCTCTCGCCGGCCGGCGTACGGCAGGTCGTGGCCGCCCGCTCGCATCTCGCCCCCGAGGACGTCACGGAGGTCCGCTGGGCCTCGGACTTCCGCCCGCGGGCCGCGCTCGCCGACCGGTTCCGGGCGGGCCGGGTCTTCCTCGCCGGCGACGCGGCGCACGTGCACTCCCCGGCCGGCGGCCAGGGCCTCAACACCAGCGTCCAGGACGCCTACAACCTCGGCTGGAAGCTGGGCGCGGTGCTGGGCGACGGTGCGCCCGCGGACCTGCTCGACACCTACGAGGAGGAACGGCGCCCGATCGCCCGGCAGATGCTGGACCTGTCCACCAGCGTCCACCGGGGTGAGACCCGGCGGGGCGGGGCCACCCGGCAGCTGGACCTGGGCTACCCGGAGTCCTCGCTCACCACGGAGACCCGCCCGGCGCCCGGCCCGGTGCGCGCGGGCGACCGGGCACCCGACGGCCACGTCGGCGGCGTACGCCTCTTCGACGCGTTCCGGGGCCCGCACTGGACCCTGCTGGCGCTGGGCACGGACACCGCCCCCGAACCGCCCGCGGCGGTACGAGCGGTCCGCGGACCGGCCCACGGGACCTACGGCACGGGCCTGTTCCTGGTCCGCCCGGACGGCTATGTGGGCTGGGCCGGGGACACACCGGCCGGGCTCCCGCGGTACCTGGCCCGGTTCGCGGCCCGCTGACCGGCAGGGGGTGTCTGACGAATGAGCGCGGGTGGAGGAGCGGCGTCTGGTGCGTGCGATCGCAAGGCGCCGGAGTGTCCTCGTGGCGGAGCCACGTGGACACTCCGGCAACGCGGCGAGCGTGCGTGCCAGACGCCGCGACGCCGCGGGCATTCGTCAGACACCCCCTAGGCCGCCAGGGACAGCTTCGCCGCGAAGCCCAGGAACAGCGCGCCCGCCGCCGAGGTGGCACCGGCGGCCAGCCGGCGCCTGCGGCGGAACACGGCGGCCAGGCGGGTACCGCCGAATATCAGCAGCGACAGGTACAGGAAGCTGGCCGTCTGGAGCAGGACCCCGAGGACGACGAAGGAGAGCACCGGGTAGGCGTAACCGGGGTCGACGAACTGCACGAAGAAGGAGATCAGGAAGAGGATCGCCTTCGGGTTGAGCAGCGACACCACCAGCGCGCGGCGGTAGGGGCGCTCCTCCGCGGGCGCCACCGCGGGCGCCTCGGCGTGTGCCGGGTCGTCCGGGGTCCGCCACATGCGCCACGCCGAGCGCAGCATGCCGTACGCCATCCACGCCAGGTATCCGGCACCGGCGTACTTCACCACCAGGAACAACAGCGGTGTGGTCGTGAGCACGGAGGCCGCGCCGAGCGCCGCCAGCGTCATCAGAACGGCGTCACCGGTGAAGACGCCCGCCACCGCCGCATAGCCGGTACGGACGCCTTTGCGGGCGGCGACGGACAGCACGTACAGCGAATTGGGCCCCGGCAGCAGAATGATGAGGGCCAGGCCCGCCAGATAGGTGGGAAGGTCGATGACGCCGAACATGAGAAGGAGTGTCGCACGGTGGTACGACACTCCTCCGCATGATCTCGGTCACCTGGACGGGCGCTCAGAACGCGTCGGTCGGCACGTAGGTGCCCCAGACCTCGCGCAGCGCGTTGCAGACCTCGCCCACCGTGGCGCGGGCGCGCAGGGCGTCCTTCATCGGGTACAGGACGTTGTCCTCCCCCTCCGCCGCCTTCTTCAGGGCGGCCAGCGCCGAGTCGACCGCCTGCTGGTCGCGCTCCGCGCGGAGTCCGGCGAGGCGTTCGGCCTGCTGGGCCTCGATGGCGGGGTCGACGCGCAGCGGCTCGTAGGGCTCCTCCGCGTCCAGCTGGAAGCGGTTGACGCCGACCACGACCCGCTCGCCGGAGTCGGTCTCCTGGGCGATGCGGTAGGCGGAGCGCTCGATCTCGTTCTTCTGGAAGCCGTGCTCGATGGCGTTGACCGCGCCGCCGAGGTCCTCGACCTTCCGCATCAGCTCCAGCGCGGCCTCCTCGACGTCGTCGGTCATCTTCTCGATGACGTAGGAACCGGCGAACGGGTCGACGGTCGCGGTCACGTCCGTCTCGTAGGCGAGGACCTGCTGGGTGCGCAGGGCGAGCCGCGCGGACTTGTCGGTCGGGAGGGCGATCGCCTCGTCGAAGGAGTTGGTGTGCAGCGACTGGGTGCCGCCGAGCACCGCGCCCAGGCCCTGGACGGCGACCCGGACCAGGTTGACCTCCGGCTGCTGGGCGGTCAGCTGCACCCCGGCCGTCTGCGTGTGGAAGCGCAGCATCAGCGACTTGGGGTTCTTGGCGCCGAACTCCTCCTTCATCACCCGCGCCCAGATCCTGCGCGCGGCGCGGAACTTGGCGACCTCCTCCAGGATCGTCGTGCGGGCCACGAAGAAGAACGACAGGCGCGGGGCGAAGTCGTCGACGTCCATGCCGGCCGCGACCGCCGTACGGACGTACTCGATGCCGTCGGCGAGGGTGAACGCGATCTCCTGCGCGGGAGAGGCGCCCGCCTCGGCCATGTGGTAGCCGGAGATCGAGATCGTGTTCCACTTCGGGATCTCGGCCCGGCAGTACTTGAAGATGTCGGCGATCAGGCGGAGCGAGGGCTTCGGCGGGAAGATGTAGGTGCCCCGCGCGATGTACTCCTTCAGCACGTCGTTCTGGATCGTGCCGGTGAGCTTGTCGGCGCTCACGCCCTGCTCCTCGGCGACCAGTTGGTAGAGGAGCAGCAGGAGGGCGGCGGGCGCGTTGATCGTCATCGACGTGGAGACCCTGTCCAGCGGGATCCCGCCGAACAGCACCCGCATGTCGTCGACGGAGTCGATGGCGACGCCCACCTTGCCGACCTCGCCCGAGGCGATCGGGGCGTCGGAGTCGTGGCCCATCTGGGTGGGCAGGTCGAAGGCGACCGACAGGCCCATCGTGCCGTTGGCGAT
>NZ_NEUB01000852.1 GCF_002910825.1 Streptomyces sp. SM1
GTAGCTATTCAGCAGGGTGTGATCGGTTCGCGGACCGTGCGGCGTGATCGCTAGGGTGGCGGTGTGGAGGATCCCGACTGGTCTGCGAAGGACCTTCTTGCCGAGTTGGCCGCGGTACGCGGCGAGTTGGCGGCTTCCCGGGCCGAGGCGGCCGCGAAGGACGAGCGGATCGATCAGCTGCTGGTCCAGATCGCGGAGTTGACCACGCAGGTCCAGGCCCTGGTACTGCGGCTGTCGAGGGATTCCTCGACCTCCTCGAAGCCGCCGTCCTCGGACGGGCCGGGCAAGCGGCCCCGTGGCGGGTCCTCGCGTACCCGCTCGGGACGCAAACCGGGCAAGCAGCCAGGTGATCCGGGCACCACCTTGCGGCAGGTAGAGGATCCGAACGAGCGGATCGTCATCCCCGCTCCGGCATCCTGCGCCGGCTGCGCGTCCTCGCTGGTCAAGGTTCCGGTGGCCGCGGTGCGCCGCCGTCAGGTCTTTGACCTGGCCACCCCGCTTCCGCCGCAGGTCATCGAGTACGCCGCGGACGTCAAGTGCTGCCCCGGGTGCGGAAAGAAGGCCACCGGAGTCTTCCCGGCCGGAGTGGAATCGGCGGCCCAGTACGGTCCCGATGTCACCGCGAAGGTCGCGGACGCGGTCCTGGGACACCACATCCCGGTACACCGCTCGACACTGCTGGTGATGGAACTGTGCGGGATGAAGGTCTCCACCGGCTTCGCCGCATCCCTGCGAGGCCGGGCCGCCCGCCTGCTGGAGGCCGGGTTCCTGCCCTCGGTCCGCGCCCTGCTCTCCGGCGCACCCGTCGTGCACGCCGATGAGACCTTCACCCGCACCCGGGCCAGGACCGTCTTCCTGCACGTGGCCTCCACCGCGCACCTCACCCTGATGCACACCGGTGACCGCTCGGCCGCGACCATCGACGCCGGCCAGGTCCTGCCGCACCTCAGCGGTGTCCTGGTCCGCGACGGATACGCCGGCTACACCCACCTCGACCACGTCCTGCACGCCTGGTGCGGCGCGCACCTGCTACGTGACCTGCGCGGCATCCATGAAGCCGACCTCCAGGGCCAGCTGTGGGCCCGCGCCATGGCCGACACCCTCCTGGAAGCCAACCGTCTCGCGTCCGCCGCCCGCGACACCGGGCGCGAGGAACTCACCGCCGACGAACTGCGCACCATCCACCGGCTCTACACAGGAGCACTGGCCCGCTCCCGCCAGGACAACCGGAACAAGAACACCGAACTCGCCCGGCACGCCCGCACCCTGGCCAAACGTTTCGAGGAACACCGCGAGGTCATCCTCCGCTTCACCACCGACCTGACCGTCCCCTTCACCAACAATCAGGCGGAACGCGACATCAGACCCGCCAAGGTCCAGCAACGCTCCTCCGGAGGCTGCTGGCGAACCCTCCAGGGACTGGCCGACTTCGCCATCGTCCAGTCGTACCTGTCGACCGCGGCCAAGTGGGGCATCAGCCGCTACGACGCACTCCAGCGCCTCTTCACCACAGGGGCGTGGATCCCGCATGCCCTCACCCCTGACACAGCAACAGCCTGACCGAACCGCTCAACCCCGCTGAATAGCTACCTCGACTGCATGCGAGAGGGAGAAACCCTCTGTGTGTGGAAGCTTGACCGGTTGGGCCGTTCAACTAAGGACGTACTGACGATCGCTGAGGACTTGCGCGCGCGTGGAATCGCCCTCCGCGTCCTCACGGGAACTCTCGCCAGTAACTACGCCCCGGAGGGGAGGGAAAATCCTTCTTCACCATGATGGTTGCCTTTGCCTTTGCCGAGCTTGAGTGAGACATGATCGTTGAGCGCACCCGCGCTGGTCTCGACGCTGCCCAGGCGCAGGGGCGTACCGGTGGACGACCGGCACATCGGGTAACCCCTCGCACTTCCCCACCACTTTGAGCCTCTGCCGACACAGGCAGGGGCTCAGTGTCGTTTTAAGGCGTGTTCCGGTGGAGAGACCCCCGGTAGGCTGTCTCAACGGCAGATCAAGGGTGTCCGGCCAGTCCGGGAGCGATCGAGGGAGCGTGTGCTTTGCCGACTGGCAAGGTCAAGTGGTTCAACAGCGAGAAGGGCTTCGGCTTTCTCTCCCGTGACGACGGCGGCGACGTCTTCGTGCATTCCTCGGTCCTCCCCGCCGGAGTCGAGGCCCTGAAGCCGGGCCAGCGCGTGGAGTTCGGTGTGGTCGCCGGACAGCGCGGCGACCAGGCCCTCTCCCTGACCGTTCTCGACCCGACCCCGTCGGTCGCGGTCGCCCAGCGCAGGAAGCCGGACGAACTGGCCTCCATCGTCCAGGACCTCACGACCCTGCTGGAGAACATCACGCCCTCGCTCGAGCGGGGCCGCTATCCCGACCGTGCGGCCGGCGCGAAGATCGCCGGCCTGCTCCGTGCGGTCGCCGACCAGCTGGACGTCTAGGACGTCCGCACGGCGCTCACGGCGCTCACGGAAACCGCAGCGCGTCCGGGCCGAGGGGCGGTACCAGCCCTTCGGCCGCCGCGCGCGTGAGCAGTCCCCGCACGGCCGCGTAGCCGTCCTCGCCGAGGCCGGCCGTGAACTCGTTGACGTACAGCCCGATGTGCTGGTCGGCGACGGCCGGGTCCATCTCCTGCGCGTGCTCCATGACGTACGGGCGTGACGCCTCGGGGTCGTCCCACGCGGCCCGTACGGAGGTACGGACCGAGTCGGCCAGCCGGGTCAGGGTCTCCTCGCCCAGCGACCGCCTGGCGATGATCGCCCCCAGCGGGATCGGCAGCCCCGTGGTCCGCTCCCAGTGTTCACCCATGTCGGCGAGCTTGTGCAGCCCGTAGTTCCGGTACGTGAAGCGCGCCTCGTGGATGACGAGTCCCGCGTCGACCTTCCCGTCCCGCACCGCGGGCATGATCTCGTGGAAGGGCATCACCACGATCTCCCCGACCCCGCCCGCCCGTCGCCCACGACCGCCCTCGACGGAGGGCTCTGCGGGCCCGCCCTCCTCGATTCCCAGCACGTCCGCCGCCCAGAGCCGGAACAGCAGATACGCCGTGGACCGCTCGCTCGGCACGGCGACCGTGCGGCCGGTGAGGTCCACGCCGGCCTCCCGGGTGAGCACCAGCGGCCCGCAGCCCCGCCCCAGCGCACCCCCGCAGGGCAGCAGGGCGTAGTCGTCGAGGACGTACGGCAGGACCGCGTACGACACCTTCAGCACATCGAGCTCGCCGCGCTCGGCCATGCCGTTGGTGACGTCGATGTCGGCGAAGGTGACGTCGACGCCGGGCGCGCCGGGGACGCGGCCGTGGGCGAGGGCGTCGAAGACGAAGGTGTCGTTGGGGCAGGGGGAGTAGGCGATCCGCAGCCGCTGCTGCTCAACGGTGTTCATGCCGGTTCCAACTCTCCAGGACGGGTGTGAGCTTCCCGAAGCCCTCGGTGAGGGCGGTCAGGGCGTCGCCGATGCGCCAGGCGGCGCGGTCGCGGGGGCCGACGGGGTTCGACACCGCCCGCACCTCCAGTACGGCCACGCCGTGCGCGGCGGCGGCCTCGGCGACCCCGAAGCCTTCCATCGCCTCGGCGAGGGCACGGGGGTGACGGGCGAGGAGCGCGTCGGCGCGGGCGGCGGTCCCGGTCACCGTGGAGACGGTGAGCACGGTTCCGGTGAGCGCGCCGGCCGCGGCGGTGGCCTCCCGCACCAGGGCGGCGGGCGGGCGGTGGGTGACGGTGCCGAAGCCGAG
>NZ_NEUB01000853.1 GCF_002910825.1 Streptomyces sp. SM1
GTAGCTATTCAGCAGGGTGTGATCGGTTCGCGGACCGTGCGGCGTGATCGCTAGGGTGGCGGTGTGGAGGATCCCGACTGGTCTGCGAAGGACCTTCTTGCCGAGTTGGCCGCGGTACGCGGCGAGTTGGCGGCTTCCCGGGCCGAGGCGGCCGCGAAGGACGAGCGGATCGATCAGCTGCTGGTCCAGATCGCGGAGTTGACCACGCAGGTCCAGGCCCTGGTACTGCGGCTGTCGAGGGATTCCTCGACCTCCTCGAAGCCGCCGTCCTCGGACGGGCCGGGCAAGCGGCCCCGTGGCGGGTCCTCGCGTACCCGCTCGGGACGCAAACCGGGCAAGCAGCCAGGTGATCCGGGCACCACCTTGCGGCAGGTAGAGGATCCGAACGAGCGGATCGTCATCCCCGCTCCGGCATCCTGCGCCGGCTGCGCGTCCTCGCTGGTCAAGGTTCCGGTGGCCGCGGTGCGCCGCCGTCAGGTCTTTGACCTGGCCACCCCGCTTCCGCCGCAGGTCATCGAGTACGCCGCGGACGTCAAGTGCTGCCCCGGGTGCGGAAAGAAGGCCACCGGAGTCTTCCCGGCCGGAGTGGAATCGGCGGCCCAGTACGGTCCCGATGTCACCGCGAAGGTCGCGGACGCGGTCCTGGGACACCACATCCCGGTACACCGCTCGACACTGCTGGTGATGGAACTGTGCGGGATGAAGGTCTCCACCGGCTTCGCCGCATCCCTGCGAGGCCGGGCCGCCCGCCTGCTGGAGGCCGGGTTCCTGCCCTCGGTCCGCGCCCTGCTCTCCGGCGCACCCGTCGTGCACGCCGATGAGACCTTCACCCGCACCCGGGCCAGGACCGTCTTCCTGCACGTGGCCTCCACCGCGCACCTCACCCTGATGCACACCGGTGACCGCTCGGCCGCGACCATCGACGCCGGCCAGGTCCTGCCGCACCTCAGCGGTGTCCTGGTCCGCGACGGATACGCCGGCTACACCCACCTCGACCACGTCCTGCACGCCTGGTGCGGCGCGCACCTGCTACGTGACCTGCGCGGCATCCATGAAGCCGACCTCCAGGGCCAGCTGTGGGCCCGCGCCATGGCCGACACCCTCCTGGAAGCCAACCGTCTCGCGTCCGCCGCCCGCGACACCGGGCGCGAGGAACTCACCGCCGACGAACTGCGCACCATCCACCGGCTCTACACAGGAGCACTGGCCCGCTCCCGCCAGGACAACCGGAACAAGAACACCGAACTCGCCCGGCACGCCCGCACCCTGGCCAAACGTTTCGAGGAACACCGCGAGGTCATCCTCCGCTTCACCACCGACCTGGCCGTCCCCTTCACCAACAATCAGGCGGAACGCGACATCAGACCCGCCAAGGTCCAGCAACGCTCCTCCGGAGGCTGCTGGCGAACCCTCCAGGGACTGGCCGACTTCGCCATCGTCCAGTCGTACCTGTCGACCGCGGCCAAGTGGGGCATCAGCCGCTACGACGCACTCCAGCGCCTCTTCACCACAGGGGCGTGGATCCCGCATGCCCTCACCCCTGACACAGCAACAGCCTGACCGAACCGCTCAACCCCGCTGAATAGCTACGATCGGTGGACACCCTGCGCGTTGCCGAGCGCGGCGAAAGATTGCAGCGGATGAACACGAAGCCTCCTTAAGACGTTAGAGAGATCCATGATCTACAGGGGGTCGTATGGGCGTTTTTTGGGCACCGTCGCCAACCAGAGATCGGAAGAACTGAGCCAACTTCGGCGCCCTGGGTGGAAGGGCAGCAGAGCCATTCCGTGGCTCAGATCGTCTCACCATTCTTCTGCTGGCTGGCAGCGCGGTTTGGGTCCCCGGTCTGTCCTTCGCCTCCTTCAACCAATTCAGCAGCGCGCTCATCGTCAGCCCGGATCCACCAGGACCTCGCGCCCTCGATATCGCCTTCGTTGTACAGCAACTCACCGAGTTCACTCATAGCCTTAGTGTTTCCGCCTTCTGCTGAGCGGATCCACGTGGAGCGTGCGCCATCAATGTCGCCATCCCTGTGCAACATGAAGCCGATCACGGCCATAGCGTTGACGTTCCCTCTATCGGCTGCCTGGCTCCACCATTTGATTGCGCTTTTTTCTGAGCCCTGCTCATGAAGCAAGATTGCGAGGTTGTTCATGGCATCCGCGTTCCCGGCCTCGGCTGCGCGGGTGTACCACACGCGCGCCTCCTCGGTTTCGCCGCGTTCGTTCGACAATACGCCGAGGTTGTACATTGCATCGTTTTCCCCGGCTTCGATAGCGCGGGTGTACCAACGACGCGCGCCCTCAGGATCTTCATCATGCAGAATGGCGCCAAGTCTGATCATGGCACTGGAATCCCCAGCCTCGGCAGCGCGAGTCCACCAGGAGTGCGCGTCGTCGGTGTTGCCCGCTGCGTGCAGCGCGTTCGCGAGGACGTTCATAGCGAGGACGTTCCCGGCTTCGGCTGCGCGGGTGTACCAGGTGCGTGCGCCCTCAGGGTCTTCCTCACGTAGAAGGGTGCCAAGGCCCACCATGGCGCCGGGCTCGCCGACTTCGGCAGCGCGAATCCACCAGGACCGCCCCTGGTCGGTGTTGCCGTCAAGATAGAGAAGGCCGCCAAGTATGGTCATGGCGTCGGTGTTCCCGGCTTCGGCTGCGCGGGTGTACCAGGTGCGTGCGCCCTCAGGGTCTTCCTCACGTAGAAGGCTGCCAAGGCCCACCATGGCGTCGGTATTCCCGGCTTCGGCCGCGCGGGTGTACCACACGCGCGCCTCATCGGTTTCTCCGCGATCTTGCAATAGGAACGCGAGGTTGTACATCGCATCGGTTTCTCCGGCTTCGGCTGCGCAGGTCAGCCAATGGCGCGCACCGTCTATGTCATCGTCGTGAAAGAGGAGTGTGCCGAGGTTTGTCATGCCCCTGGGGCTACCAGCCTCGGCGGCGCGGGCAAACCAGGTGCGTGCTCCTTCCGTGTCGCCCTGCTCACTTAGCAAGACGCCAAGGCCAGCCATAGCGTTGGTGCTTCCCGCTTCAACTGCGCGGGTGAACCAAGTATGTGCGCCGTTCGTGTCACTCTCGTCGTAAAGAAAGCGACCCAAGGCGTACATGGCGTCGGCGTTTCCGGCTTCGGCTGCGCGGGTGTACCAAGCACGTGCCCTGTCGATGTCCCCCTGTTCCTTCATTTGATCGCCGAGCACGACCATGGCGTTGACATCTCCGGCCTCTGCTGCGGGGGCCGTTTGGTCCCGCCAGATCTGGGCTGTCCCCTCAGCACCTCGTGAGTAATTCGAGCCGTCGGGTGAGGTGTCCGGGAGTGCGGGCTCGGTGGGCCGCAGGTGAACTGGTAGCACGACGCCCGGCGTGCTGGCCAATGGGGATGCGGTCACGGTGTCCCGCGCGGCGAAGGATGCTGATAGGGCATCGCGCAGGGCCTGCAAGGTTCTGATGACCTGTGTGGCAGTTGCGGGGCGCTGTGCAGGATTCTTCGCCAATAGTCCCTCGACCAGATCCGCTACTTCAGGTGAGAGGCCCGGGACGAGGGAGTCAGCACGTTCGGGAACGAAGGAGAGGTGGGCTTCCCTGTAGGCGTAGTGGTTGTCGCACCTGAACGGGGAGCGTCCGGTGAGTAGCTCGAACAGAACAGTGCCGAGCGCGTACAGATCGGTTGCTGCGGTGGCCCGCTCACCGTTCCACACTTCGGGTGCGATGTAGGCCGGAGTGCCCATAATGATGCCCGTGGCGGTTAGCCCGGAGGTCTCTCCTCCGAGCGAGGAGATACCGAAGTCAAGCACCTTGACCGCCCCGGGACGACCTGCCTTCTCGACCAGGACGGCATTAGCTGGCTTGATGTCGCGGTGGACGATGCCGTCGGCGTGGGCGGCCTCCAGAGCGCGGGCAATGTGCTCCGACCACGTCAGCGCCTTGTCGACATCCAGCGGGCCGACGGCGACGAGGTCGCTCAGCGGTCTACCGTGTACCAACTCCATGACGATATAAGCGGCGTCCACCAGTTCTTCGCGATGATGACCGTAGTCGTAGACGCTCACAATGTGCGGATGGCCGCTGAGCCTGGCTGCGACACGCGCCTCCCGTTTAAAACGGGCCAACATGGAATCATCCGCGAAGACCGCCGGTACGAGCTTGACAGCCACTGGCCGATCCAGCGTCAGGTCGGTCGCCCTCCATACTTGTCCCATACCACCACGGCCCAACTCTGTCTCCAGCCGGTAGCGTTCCGCAAGAACGGTCACCGTCCACCCCCTGATCGGCTTCCCACAACCTGACAGAGCAGACGATAACGCGGAGTGGCGGGAGCGATCAGTTCTCCTGCCAGCGAGCACCGCGATCCCGTACGACGAAGCGACGGCGCGGGGCCGGAGCGGCGAGGAGCCACCACGGCGGGGCGGGCACGACGACGGCCGCGCGGGCCAGCGCACCTCCGGTGGTGGTCCCCCATCTCGTGGACCAGCCGCACTGGGGCGGCCATGGCTGACGACGCCTCAGGCGAGCCCAACTAATCTTTGTGCTCGTAGTTCAGAGAAGGGGTCCTGTCGCAGGCCGTCTCCTACCTGTCGTGGCTGGAGTCAGCGCATCACGAGTTCGAGGCACTGGTCAAGGAGAAGCTGGGTGCCGGGGCAGCCGAGTCGATCGACTGGCGGAACCCGCGGATGGTCTGTATCGCGGCCAGCTTCTCTCACCACGACCGGGTCGCGGTGCAGCGACTGCGCGAGCGGATCGACCTGGTGCGTTACCGCATCTTCGATGGCGGGCTGCTGAGCCTGTTGCTGATCGAGTCCACGCCCGGCTCTCCGGGTCAGGCTCCGGCTCGGCGGCAGCATCGAGAGCGGGAGATCACAGCCGGTGCCGCCGACGTCGGGAAGCCGTTGGTCCAGGCGATCCTGGGCGCACCCCCGGCTTGCCTGCGGGACCTGTACGCCGAACTGGACGAGGCTCTGACCGCGTGGGGCGAGGTCGAGGTGGCTCCGCTGATGCACTACATCGCCTACCGGCGCATGGTGAACCTCGCCTCGGTAGTCTTCCGCCCGAAGCACGAGGTGATCCTGGTCTACCTCAGAGTCGACCCGGAGACGGTCGAACTGGAGGAGGGCTTCTCCCGCGACATGCGCGGCATCGGCCATCTCGGGACGGGCGACCTGGAGCTGCGGATCGCCTCGGCGGCCGACCTGGAGAAGGCGGGGGCGCTGATACGGCGAGCGTTCGAGGCGGCCTGACACAAGAGGAAGGGCGGCTGCAGTCAGTCGGCCCTGGCCTGATCGCTCTCACGCTCGTGCCGGATGAGATGATCGCGTCTGGCTCTGCGTGATCGGCTCAGAGAGAGGGCGCAAGGGGTGCTCAAAGACTCCTCGTTGAGAGGCTACTTGCTGGAAGAGTCACTGGCCTGGTTGCTCCGATTCAGCGGTTACCGGCTGCTCGTCCACGAGGACCAGGATCCCGCCGAGCTGGTTAGTGAGGGCAACACTCTCCGGGTCCTCGGGCGTGGCGCCCTGCATCAGGTGGATGTACTTGGGGAGTTCGCGTTCACGCCGGCGTTCTCCATGCCGGTAAGGCTGTTCCTGGAGGCCAAGTATTACCAGGGTCGCTGCGGGCTGGAGGTCGTACGGAACGCCCACGGCGTGGTGCACGACGTGAACGAGAACTTCATGACGCACTCAGGGACGCGGCCGAGGCAGCGTTTCAAGTATTCGTACGCCCTGTTCTCCGCGGGCGGTTTCACGGCAGATGCCCAGAAGTATGCGCTCGCCCACCAGATCTCCCTGGTGGATCTGTCCGGAGCTTCGTTCGCCTGGCTGCTCGGCCATATTGGAGCCACGGCGTCGAGTCTGTTCAAGGCGCAGAAGCACTTGGCCGCGTCGGTTCCCTTTCCGGTCAACTGGATGCGCACGGAGCTGCGGCGGGCGCTGGGGACGTCTCCGCTGCACCTGTTGCCGCCTCCGTCCGATGCCGATGGGAAGTTCATGCAGGTGGCCGGTGCCGCGGTGGCCGAGTTCGCCGCTGTATTGCGGCAGCGCAGTGACGCAGAGCTGCTGCTCGGCTTTCCCGCGGCGCCATTCATCCTGCCGCTTGCCGCTGACGATCATCGGGCGTTTCTGGAGTACGCGGAGGCTAGGCCGGACCACGCGGTGCGGATCCGGCGGCGTGGGGTTGGAGCCGCGGCGGAGTGGACGGTGTCGCCCGCGGAGGCGGTCGGCGCCTACGAGTTGGCGTTCAAGCTCCCGGAGCACATCGAGGACTGGATCAGCGGCGTCGAGGAGAAGGAGCGCCGCCGCACCGTCGAGGTCAAGGAGCAGTTCCTGTCGGCGATCACGCTGTACCGCGTGAACGGCACGGGTGTGCGCACCTATCAGTTGCGGTACGAGGCGAGTTCGCTGTCTCGCGCGGGGAACGCCCTGCCGTAGCTCGGCGCCCATGGCCCTGGCTGCGGTGCCGTACGAGGGGTGCGGCACCGCAGCGCACTGCGGCTCAGACGGGGAGGTACGGGCTGGGGTTGCCGTGCCAGCTGATGGTCAGGGCGTCGCGGGCGCGGGTGGAGGCGACGAAGAGCAGGGAGCGTGCCTTGCGCTGTTCGCGTTCATAGCGGGGCGGGTCCTCGGCGCGGTAGCGCTCGATGGCGCTGGTGCGCGGGATGATGCCGTCGCTGGCTCCGATGACGGCGAGCCGTTGGTATTCGAGGCCCTTGAAGCGGTGCATGGTGCCGACGTGGACTTCGCCGTCGCCCTTGGGGCCTTCCTTGGTGAGCTCGGCGCAGGTGATGCCTGCCTTGGTGGTGAGGTAGTACATGGTCTGGCTGACCATCTCGCGGTCGGCGACGCATACGGCGATGTGGCCGCTGGGGTCGCGGGGTGCGCCGTTTTCGTCAATCGAGAGGTCGTCGCGCCACGTGGTGAGGGTGGTGGCGAGTCCGGCGAGTTCGTCGTCCCAGGTGCGGTAGGGGACGAAGACCGGCTTCGGGCCGTTGAGGACGGAGCGGTATCCGGCGAGGTTGTCGGTGCCGTCGTCGAGGTCGTCGAAGGTGATCTTCTGCTTGTTGTCGGTGGGGGCGACGACGCGGAGGGCTTCGGCCAGGATCTCCCTGGTGGTGCGGTAGCTGAGGGTCAGGCGGGAGGACCGGCCCCGGATGTGGATGCCGAGGGCGCCGAGGGCGATCTGGTAGTCGTAGTAGATGCGCTGGTGGGTGTCGCCGGCGATGAACAGATCGTTGGGCTGGTCGGGGTCGGCCATCGCCCGGAGCATCTTCCAGTGCGCCGGACGCAGGTCCTGGGCCTCGTCGACGATGATGTGACGGTAGCGGTAGCCGAGGTAGCGCATGCCGGAGCTGTTGTCACGGTGAATGAGGTCCTTGCCGCCGACCTCGTCCTTGTACTCGCGGCGGGCCTTGATCTTCGCGGCGCGTTCGATCTCGAAGCGGGCGGCGCGTTCAGCGGCCTGGCCCCAGGTTTCGACGCCGAGTTTGTCGAGGCGGGCGGTGAACTGCTCGATGAGTTTCCAGATGTGGGCGCGTTCGGGGCGGGTCAGTCCCCGACCGCGCCCGGCCCGGCGTGCCTTGAAGTAGTCGGAGCGGGTGGGGATCGACTGGCCGAGAATGACCTGCTCCCACTCCTCGATGACGAATTCCGGTTCGAAGCGCCGGTCATCGAGTTCCGCCAGCAGCTGGCGCATCTCCCCGAGTGCCACGGTGTCATAGACGCGCTGCCTGCCGCGGCCTGGGGCCGTGTTCTCCCCCAGGACCCGGCCGACCAGCTGGTCGACGTGGGCGATGTCGACGCGGGCCAGCAGGTCGGGGCCGACCAGCGAGGCGAGTCTGAGGCGCAGGTCGGTGGTGAGGTTCTTGGTGAAGGAGGTCAGCAGGATCGGCTTGTTGTGGCCGGGGGGCAGTTGTTCGGCGAGGTGCTTGACGCGGTGCAGGGCGACGATGGTCTTGCCGGTGCCGGGGCCGCCGGAGACCCGGGCGGGGCCCTCGTAGTGGCGGTGGACGATCCGTTCCTGCGTGGGGTGGAGGAAGACCTTCCAGGCGCGGAAGTCGCCTTCCTCGATGGCGGCACGTACGGCGTCGTCGACCGTGGTGACCTTGGTGCGGGCAAGGGCGGTGGCGAAGTCGTCGGGGTCAGGGCGCTGGTCGAGTTCGACCGGTGCGGTGATCTCCTTGCGTACGTCGTCGATGTCCATGCCAGCGGCGAGGCCGTAGAGGACGTCCTTGGACAGCAGGGGTGCGCCCTCGACGAGCTGGTCGAGTTCGGCACTGGTGGTCACGGTGAGGGCCAGCTCGACGAGCTGTTCCGCGACGCCGAGGTCGCGCAGTTGCTCTGCCCGGTACGCGGCCAGCAGCGGTGGTGCGGCAGGCTCGGGTTCCGGCTCAGGGGCGGGCCTGGGCGTGGGCGCGGGGGCGTTCGGTTCCGGTTCGGCCGGGGTGAGGGTGATGCCGGCGCGGCGCAGTGCGCTGTCGCCCACAACGGCGAGGTCGACGAACTCGATCTCGCCGGTGACCCGGTTGACGGCGACCTGGAGTTCTTCGTAGACATCGCGGCGGTGGCGGACGGCGATGACCAGCCAGCTCTCGGTGCCGTCCGTGTCGACGCCGGTCTTGGTGAGCAGAGCCCGGTAGTCCTGGGCAACGCGGGCGGAGTGGATCCGGGAGTCGCCCTTGAGCTGCTTCTTCCGCAGCCCGGGGAGGTCGGGGTTGTTACGGAAGTTGTGGCAGAAGTCGTAGAACTGGGCCTTGACCGAGCGGTCGAGCTTGTACAGCTCCTGTTCGGCCTTGCGGTACAGGCTGAGCCGGGCGGTCATCGGGCGGTGCCTTCTTCCGTGTCATGCGTGTCGGGGAGCTTGGCGAGCAGTTCGTCGAGGTGGTCGAGCCACTCGGCGGCGGTGCGGATCGTCCAGCCGTCCTTGGTGTAGGCGGCGTCACGTCGCTGGGCCTCGTCATCGTCCGTGCCCTGGTGGGCGGCGACCACGGCGACCTTGACGCCGTTGGTGTGCCAGGCGAAGTCGGCCGGCCACCGGCTGGTGCCCAGTTCGTAGCCGAAGACGGGCGCCTTCTTGCCGCGGTCGGCGAGCATCTCGGCGAGGCGGAGCAACTCGGGTGCCTCGTCAGGATCATCGCGCAGGATGTCCAGGATCTCCTCGTCCCACAGTGCGTCGCGCAGGGCCTGGGCCACGGCGGCTTCGGCGGCCGAGTCGTGGTCCGGGTCCGGGTCGACGGGTTTGACCACGGCCGCGGGCAGCTCGACTGCGGCGGGGACGGGTGCCAGGACGCCGATGAGGGAGTCGAGTTCGCCGAGCCCACCGCATACGGCGAGGACTTCGGCCTCGAAATCGGCGGCCTTACTGGCCGCGAGCTGGACACCATCCCCGCCAGCCCTGGACAGGAACTGGGTGAGGTTGGTCCAGTACAGCCAGGACCGCCAGCGCTGCTTGTGCTCGTCGGTGTCCAGGACGGCTTCACTGTCGTCGAGGACGGTGAGCGCGGTCCACTTCAGGTTCTCGGGGTCGGCGGCATCGAGGGCGAACACGATCGGCAGGCCCGCGTCGTCCTGGCTGCGGAAGACGTGGACGGGGCCGATGCCGGCCGCGTCGGGAACGAGGGGTTGGTCGTGGCGTTCGGCGGCGGTGAAGGTGGCCAGCTCCCCGCGCAGGGCGGCGATGAGTTCGCTGCGGCGGCCCGTCGCGACCACCGGGGTCGTGCCCGGCTGGGCAGTCAGTCCGGTGACCAGTGCCTGGGCCCGGCGGGCCCACTGCTCGGCGTCGGGATCACGCAGGTAGGCGATCAGCGTGTCGATCGGGTTGGCGAAGGCGGCCGGGGCGAAGTGGGCACGCTGGCCACCGTACTGTTCGTACGCGGTCTTGGCCTGCTCCTGCGCGGTGCCCCGGTAGGGCGGCCAGACGGGCTTCACGCGGGTGGAGCGCTGCTCGAACAGGTCAATGTCGGCCCAGGTGATCTGGAAGACGGTCTCACCGTCGGCGCGCAGCCGGGTGCGCTTGTCCGCGTCGGCGGCGATCTCGTTGTGATCGCGGCTGGCGTGGAAGCGGAACCCTTCGAGATAGACCTTGACGCTCTGAGTGGGGCCGTCGACTCGGGTGAAGGTGAAGTCGCTGACCGTGCCCGCCAGCCGCTGCTGTGCGGTCAACCGCCAGTGCATCACCCCGGAGTCCCCGTCACCGTCGGGGGCAGAGGTGAAGCGGAGATGCCCGCTGGCGTGGCCGTCCTCGTCCAGGGACGCGTCGCCGGTGACCTTCACCCACTCCCTCAGGGCGGTCAGGAAACGCGCCTCCAGGTCGGATTCCACCTGGGCGTCCAGCCCGACCAACCCCGTGTGGTCGACCTCGCTCCACTCCCAGCCGTCTGAACCGTCCCCCTTGAACAACAGGGATTCCAGCATGGTCACGGCGAACTGGCGCGAGACGATGTCCTGGAAAAACTCCGGGGTGTAACGGTGCAGGCAGCGGTGGCAGGCCCGGCGCCGCTCCTCGGCGCACGGGCACTCCTTCAGCAGCTCGTATGCCTTCATCAGCGTGTCACGGAAGGCGACCGGGTCGGTGAGCCGGTCCAGGTAGCCGGTGCCGCCGGGCAGAGAGTCGAAGAGCACCAGGAACCAGCGGCGCTCCCCGCTGTCCGTGTCCGGCATGGACGCCACCGTGGTGGCCAGATGCTGCGGGTCCCCGCCGTAGTGCAGGTCCACACCGAGCCGCAGCGCGGCCCGGAAGGAGTGCACCTTGGCGTCGACGTCCGCGGTGGCGGCCGGGAGCAGCACCCGCAGTGCCTCGGTCCGCAGCGTGTGGGCCAGCAGCACCGGCTCCTCGCGGGCGTCGGTCTTCTTGCCGCGGCGCAGGGGGCACCAGGGGCGGTGGTGCTTGAGGCGTCCGCTGCGGGCAGCCAGGGAGTCCAGTTCGTCGGTGTCGTGGGTGATGACGGGTTGGCCGTCGGCGCTGGCCGCGCCGCATGCCGTGCACACGTGGAACGGGTTGAGCCGCACCAGGTGGCCGGCGAAGTCGTCGCGGGCTGGGGCGTCGTAGCGGACCGGTCCGACGTTGATCCGCCGGATCATGGCGCTGCGGCAGTAGTCGACGCCGAACGTCTGGTGGTCGTGCCGCCACGACTTGCCGCGCTCGATCTCCTCGACCGGGATGTCGACGGCGTCCACGACCGCGTAGAAGCGGCGGTCGCGGTCGTCCTTGTCGTCACGGATGTGGGCGTCCTCCCGCTTGTCTCGCGAGGTGACGGTGGCGGGTTCAACGATCTGGAACAGGCAGGAGCCGTCGTCCGCGATGTGCGCGGTCTTGCAGCGCGGGCACGGTGACCGGTCCTCGGCGGCGTCCTCGGTGCGGACGTAGCCGCAGCCGGGGCAGATTCGCCAGGTCCGCCATTCCTGCTGGCCGCCGGTGGCGATCTCCAGGCCGCTGATCTGGTGCTTGTAGCCGTTGACGTAGAAGGTGTTGCCGGGGGCCAGTTCCTCAAGCGCGATACGGCGGGGCCGCTCGTAGGCGTAGGTGTCGGATGTGTACTTCGTGGGGTCGGACTCACTCTCGCCGTAGAGCGTGGCCGACAGGACGGTCGTGGAGTCGATCAGCGCGTAATTCGGCAACAGCCCCAGATCACACAGCGCGGTCTGTGACGGGGTATCGCCCAGGTTCATCAGCCTGCGCCCGACACCGCGCCGCTCAGCGTCCAGCTCCGCCTTCTGCCGCGCCTGGTCGGGGTCGGACTCATGCAGTTCGCCGTGGGCCTCGTCGATCTCCTTCAGCCGCGCCCGCAGTGCCTCCTGGCTGCGGAACCACTCCCGCTCGGCCTCCTCGACATCACTGCGCAGACCGTGCGTGGCGTATGTCCGCAGGTCCTGCTGAGCCTCGTCACTCACGCCCGTGGGGAACAACTCCAGGAACCCGTCCACGAGTTCCTCACCCTGGGCGATAGCCAGTTCCACCAGATCCGTCAGGTAGCCCGACGGCCCGAACAGGCGCGGCGCCTTGTGGGGCATCGCGCGCAGCACGACACCGTCCGCGCGCACCAGACGCCCGGCGGCGGCCAGGTCCAGCAGATGGGCCAGGTACTGGCGGCGCAGGATCTCGACGGCCGACAGATAGCAGCCTGGCGGCACGATCGTGCCGGCGATCAGGTCCCTGGGGCGTTCCAGGAAGTACAGGTCACGACGCCTGCGGTCCGGGATCGTCAGCAGGAACGCGTTGCCGGTACGGCGACCGGCCCGCCCGACCTGCTGGGCGTACGAGGCAGCACGGCGCGGCAGCGCGGCCAGCACCACCGCCGACAGGTCACCGATGTCGATGCCCATCTCCAGCGTCGGCGTGCAGGACAGCACGTTGGGGTCCTTGAAGCCCTCGCGCCGCTTGAATGCCTTCTCCACCTCCTCGCGCTGCGGGCGGGTGAGCATGCCGGTGTGCTCGGCGGTGACCACCTGATAGGTGCCGGCACCCCGGTACAGACGCCGGTAGTAGTCCTTGGTGTAGTCGCGGTCACGGTGGTGTATCCCGAGCGCCTCGGGCCGGTCCCCCGCCACCAGTCGGCCCCGGCGGCACCGGTAGGACGGGCAGGGCTGCTCGTGCCACTGGTCCAGCAGCGACGGGTGGACCGTCTGCTCCCAGAAGCACACCGGGCAGCGCACGTACGCGTGCCGGACCTGCTCGTCGTCCAGTAGCTGCGCCTCGATATTGCCGGGCTTGAGCCCGTACACGCGCAGCGACGTGTCGCGCGGGGTGCGTACCGACAGCAGCCCCAGCGCGGCCAGTTCGGGCAGCAGCCGCGCCCAGAACTCCGGCGCCATCTCCCGCGGCAGGTCGAGGCAGCGCCCCGCCCACCGTTCGTACCAGGACAGCCGCCCGGTGGCGAAGTCGAACTCGCTGCCGTTCTTGGTACCGCTCAGCAGGAACACCGGGGCCGCGACCCGCTTGGGGAACGCGCGCA
The DNA here is from genome assembly GCF_002910825.1 of Streptomyces sp. SM1. GTDB lineage: Bacteria > Actinomycetota > Actinomycetes > Streptomycetales > Streptomycetaceae > Streptomyces > Streptomyces okerensis. Next base: position 12,931 of record NZ_NEUB01000853.1, read on the forward strand.
TGCCCGGCGCCCGCTTGCCCCAGATGAAGTACCGGCTGGTGCCCGCCTCGTCGACGTACTTGTCCAGCCACTTGTGGGCGACCGCGCCCCGCGTGCGCAGCCGCTCCAGGAAGATCCGCACGAAGGCCAGATAGCGGGCATCGTCCTGTGCGATCAGCGGCACACCGTCCCGTACGCACTCCTCATGGACCCGGCGGACCAGCGCCACGACCGCCGCCGGATCATCGACGCGCACCTGCGCGGCTGCGGTGCGGGTCAACTCCAGCGTGCGGCCGTTACGGGAGCGGAACCCGAACTCCATCAGCGCCTCGAAAGCGAGCCGCTGCCCGATCAGCCGCCACACCGGCAGGCCGCCGCCACGCCCCTCGCCGGACAGCAGTTTCTCAACGCCCTTGTAGACGTGCAGGTCCGGCGGCACAACCGCGGCCAGCGTGTCCTTGTCTGTGGTGGCCTCGACCACGTTCGCTATCAGGTCATTCAGCGCCGTCGGCTCCTCGTGCCTCAGGTGCTTGGCAAGCAGGGCGCGTAGCGAGAAGGTGTACGAGCGGTTGGCGACGAACCCGGCCCGGTGCGCGGCGTCCTGCACCGAGTCGTTGAACATCAGCGTCTTGTCCTCATGCAGCTTCTTGTCGAGCTCTCCGCCCGTGAACAGCTGCGTGATCGACGCCGCGGCCATCGCCGCCGACCCGGTACCCAGATAGCGGATCGCGTTGCGCTCGCCGCACGCCGGGCACCAGTCCTCCCGCGCGGCGGTGTTCGCCACCGTGCCGCCGAAGTGGACCAGAACGAACGCCGAGTCGCGGGCCGTCAGCCGCGGCTCCTTGGTGTCCTTGTCGTAGTCGTTCAGGGGGTCGGGGAGCCGGAGCCGCTTTCGTGCGCCGTCCAGCACCATCAGCAGGCCGCCCGCGCCCTGCCCGCCCGAGGCGCCGTTGGTGCCCCGGCCGCCGGCCGCCATCGGTGCCGCGCCGGAGCCCTCCCGTGCCTCCCGTTCGGTCGCCGCGATCAGGTTCCGTACCCGCGCCTTGTCCTGGCCCAGCGAGGCACGGCGGATCCGGTACGTGTCGAACTGCACCTCATGGTCATCGCTCTCCGGCGAGAACACCGCCCAGCCCGACCGCCCACAGTCACGGCAGTACACGGCCGGCAGGAACAGGTTGGCGCTCTGCCCGGACGTGGCTGTGGTCATCGGCGCCGCGCGCCCGCTGTCCGACGCGGTCGCGTCCGCCGTCCCGGCCACGTCCCAGCGGAACTCCGCCTTCGGCCACGGCAGGACCCCGCGCAGCAGCCGGGACACCGACCGCGCCCACTGGTGCACCTCGACGTGCACGAACGGCCGCGGCTCCCCCGGCGGGGACTTCGGATTACGGGCGTACGACAGCAGCGCCACGAACCGGGCCAGCGCCTCGGCCGCCTTCTCCGGCTGCCGCGCCACTGCCTCCGACCAGCCGGCCGCGCCCGCCCGCCACATGATGTCCAACACCTCGGCGCCGGTCTTCACCTCCCCGTCCAGCGCCTGCATCACCGCCCGGGTAAACAGATGGCGCTTCAGGTTCTCGCCCAAGAGGAACGGATCGTCGTCGCGTACGCCGGTCACGGCCTCGATGAGATCGAGGAGCGCCTCCGTGTCACCGGATGCGGGATCGGGCAGTGCAAGCAGTTCGTCCGGCGTCGGCAGACCCTGCATCGTCACGTCGCCCAGCGGAATGAACTCCTCCACCGCCAGCCGGTTCTCACCGACGATCGACTCCGCCGTGAACTCCGTACCGAACACGTCCGTCGCGACACCGAGCAGGCGGGCCACACCATCGTCGTCCGTGCCCGACGCGAGCGTCGCCGAGGTCGCCACCGGGCAGATGGATCCCAGCGGGCGCCCCTTCTCCGACACCCCGATCGCGGACGCCTGCCGCCGCAGGAGCATCGCTACGTCGGTGCCCTGCGCGCCGTCGTACGTGTGGAACTCGTCCACCACGACGTACCGGATGTCCGCCTCCCGCCACAGCTGCGCGTCGTCCTCGCGCTGCAGCAGCAGGTCGAGCATCTTGTAGTTGGTGATCAGGATGTCCGGCGGCGAGAGCTGCATGTCGGACCGCCGCGTACGCACCTTCTCGTACTGCGTCGCCGCCCGGTCCCCGATGTACAGCCCCGCCCACAGCTTGCCGAGCTCCGCCTCGTTCTGTGTGAGCAGCTCGTTGATGCGCTGCGCCTGGTCGGTCGCAAGCGCGTTCATCGGGTAGAGGAACACCGCCTTCACGCCGGTCTTCCCCGTCTCACGCTCCCGGCGGCAGTGATCCAGCACCGGGTAGAGGAACGATTCCGTCTTGCCCGAGCCCGTGCCCGTGGTGACAAGGGTCGGCTGCGGGGTGTGGCCGTTCGCGGAGGTCAACCGCTCGAAGGCCACCGCCTGGTGCGCGTACGGCGTGAACCCCTCGCGCTGCCACTCCAGATGCTTCCGCCATCCGTCACCAGCCCCGGTGAAGGGCGTACGGATGCGAAGATACGGCCCCCGGAACATCCCAGAGGTCTCGTCCCCGAGGAATCGGTGCAGCGCCTCCCGTGCACCCTCGTCGCTGAGTGCGTACGTCGTCGACAGGTATTGCAGCAGGCTCTCCTTGAGCCCGCGTGCCTGAAGCGTCGGCCTCACGGCTTCGGTACCTCCTGGTTAACGGGGTCCCACTTGCCGTCGGCAACCGCTCGATCGAGCCGTGCCTTGAAATGGGCGTGCGCTTCACGCATCTCGTCCTCGCGCTTTGCCTGGTAGAAGGGGGCCCGGTAGCCCTCGGGGACGGGCGCATCGACGGGGTCCTGCCCCTTCTCGACAGCCGTCCGATACGGCTCGAACAGCTTCCACGAGTCCTTCGACTGTCGCTGACCGATCGTCCGCGCGTTGCCCGCGATCTTCCAGCCGTCCGCGTCGAACCACGTCACCGCCTCGTACTTCTGCAGCACGGGGAAACGGCCCCGGTACGCGGCGATCAGCGCGTCGGCATCCATGCCGAGCCATACGGCCACGAGGGCGTCGATCTCGACGAGGGCACTGCGGCGTGCGCGCTCGGTGCGGAGGGGCGTTTCTGGGCGCCAGTCCCGAGTGACGTCGTTGAGGGGCGAGAGGCCAGGCCAGTCACGGGCCCAGGGCTCGCCGGTGGACCAGGTGGGGTCGTAGAGGTCCCGCCAGAGGTCGGCATAGGCAGCGGTGAGGCAGTTGAGGCGGAGCGTACGGAGGAGGAGAGCCGACGCCAAGGGGTGGTTGAGGGTGGGGGCGGGCATGGCTTTGGCACCCTTGACCTGGAGGTCGCCTCGGCCGGTTACCCGAAGGAAGTAGTCGAGTGGAAGCGACGCCCAGAACCCGGCAACCAGAGCGGTGAGATGGTGATCGGACATCGCCAGGCTGTGTACGGCATGAATGTGCGCCGTGCCAGGCGGAACGAGCGCCGCGTAGAGGGCCCGCTCCGTGTCTGGAGCGACCTGGCGACGCCAGGCAAGGCGGGGGAAAACGACGTATCGCCGCCTGGCCCGCTCCATCAGCACGGCATCGATCTTCTCAGGCGTCACCTGCTCCTCAGGAATATGGTCGTTGTGCGCAACCTTCCGCCGGGCACGGGCGACCGCCTTCTCGCTCGCCCGCAAACGTGAGAGGGCTCGCCGGTCGATCCACCGTTCCTGGTCAGCCAGGTACTCGCGGTTCCTTCCTTTCGCCCGTACATACTCGGTACTGGGCACGAAATCCGGTGCAAGATTAACGAGATCCGCGCCGTACGGATCGTTGGTGTTGGCGTCGTGGCGTTTGAACACCGGGGTCGCAACGCCCAGTTGGATCCCCTTGAGAACTACGCGATGCCAACGATCCGGCTGATATTCCTGACCCGTGTTGGGATCGGGCTGGTTATACTCGATCAGGTTGTTCTTCTTGGCTAGGCTCTCGTCGTATCCACGTGTGATCGGCGGCTCCAACTGCCCAAGCCGCACCGGATAGTCCGCCAGCGCCTCGATCGCCGCCGCCTCCGCCGTGCTCACGGGGAACAGCAATCTGGCCTGCTCGACCGGCTGGTCAGCCGCGTCCAGCAAACGCTGCCAGATGGAGAGTTGGTGCCTGTCTACCCGAACAACACGGGCCCGATGCGGACGCTCATCGTAAGGGCCACCGCGATACCGGATGCCAGGACCTTCTCCTGAACCATCGTGCTGAGGCGAGAGGCGCAGCACGTCCGTTGAAACCAGCCACGAAAGGTGGCCGAAGTCAATCTCACCTGGGTTGCCGTAGACGTGTACGCCAAAGTGGCTGGATTCGCCAACAGGCTTCGGGAAGAAGCGATGGCCGGGATTGAAGAAGTCCCCGTGAATCCGCAGCCGCCGATAAGCAGCCTCCCGAAGCGCTGCCTCCTTGTCCCCGGTGAAGTGCGTATCCGGATGCACCATCCCAGCAGTCCCGTCCGCCGACATGTGCGCCCACACCTGGGACATGAACGCCCGGTACAGATCCGGCTGAGTCCCTGTCAACAACGGATACATCTGCGGCGAACCGAACACCGCGACCTGAGCCGTGGTGTTCGTCAGCTCACCAAGCACGTACCGCCGAGCCTTCTCCTTCCCCAGGACTTCTCGCCGTCGGCGTTCCTTCTCCGCCGTAGACGCCTTGGCCTCCAGCTCGAACCACGGCTCGTGCTCCGCAAGCACGGCTGACTCGTTCCAACGGGGCCTCACCCACGGCGGATTCCCCACTTGGAGATCGAAGCCACCGTTCTGCGCGAACACGAGGGCGAACTCCAGCTCCCAGTGCAGGAAGCCCTGCTCTTCTGCGATGTCGCGCACTTCCCGGAGCCACGGGAAGCGGTCTTCGGGGTTGCCAGCGTCCATGCCCATGAAGCCGGGCAGGGTCTCTTCGAATGCCTTCAGGTCGGGGAGGCTGGTGAAGCTGTCGATGAGGGTGCCTTGGTCGCCTTGGGGAAGGTCGGCCGTGCCCAGCATGGCTTCCAGGAACTCCAGCCAGTCTTCGAGGTCCTTAAGCGGGACGACGGGTCGCCGTTCGGGCACTCTCGGCTTGGCCGCGCTCTTCTTCGGGCTCGATTTCTTGCTCTTCTGCGTGCTCTCCGCCGCGCGTTCGGGGTCAGCCTCTTCCCTCTCCTGCACGGCCTCATCGCCCTTCACGTCGGGGTCGAGGTCCTCGAAGGAGGTCTGCTCAGGGCCCAAGGAGAAGAGGGCGACCGCTTCGGCGAACCGCGGCGCGGGAACGGCCGCCGACTCCGCCACGACCGAAGTCGGTTCCTCCGCAGCCACCGGCGCGGCAACAGCATGTGCCTCGGGCTGCTCCCCCGTCATCGGCACTCCGCCCAGCAACGCGCTGAGGCTGTCCGCGCCGCTCACTACGTTCGCCCGGGCGGTGTACTCCCCATCCGTCCCATCCAGCAGCCCCGCCTTGTCGGCCGGCCAGAACCAAAGGGCGCACCAGGCGTCCATGACCTTTTTCAACCGCCAGTACGGGGTGTCGACGGCGTTGAAGAGGTCTTCGAGGACCTTCTCCTTCGGTACGGCCTGCTCGGGGTGCTGGAGGAAGGCGTACTCGGGGTCGGTGGGGTCGGCCTGCCAGACGTCGATGCGGCGGGCGATCTCCTGCTCGGAGAGATCCATGCGCTTGACGACGGCCGACCACAGGAACTCGGCACGGCGGGCGGCATCGCGCAGCCTGGTGAACTGCGAGCGGGCTTCCTCCTTGGGCTTGCGGGTTCTGGGATTGAGTTTGGGGGTTCCGTCCTTGTTGAGGTGGGCCAAGCTGCGCTTGGGACGCTGGAGGATGCCTTTCTTCCAGACGACGAGCTGCTCGATGTCGGCCTTGGCCAGGTCCTTGGCCTCCTTGGAGCCAGTGACCGCAGCCCAGCCGGGGCTCGGCAGCAGGAACTGGTGGATCGCGCCGTCGGGCAGTGGCTGCGACTCGCCATCCTGGAGGAAGGGCAGCGGCGTCGGTGCGAGGGCGCCCTTCGCCTTCAGCCATGCCTTGTCCGCGCTGGCGATGTCCTCACTCGCAAACACGGCGCGGCGGGCGCCAATGAGGGAGTTACCGCGGCGCAGGTGCAGGCCGAACCAGGGGGCACGCATGCCGGGATGCATGGTGTTGAGCCACAGCGACACCTCGGCCAGTTCGACTCCGGTCGCGTTGAGGTCGACGCCGTACGCGTTGTGCAGCGCGACGTACGCCTTGACCTTCTGTTTCTCGGTGATCGCGTCGGCGGCGGGGATGGTGATGCCGAGTTCGTCCTGGCGGCGGCGCAGGTACTCGTCGGCGACCTGATTGATGGCCTCGTTGAGGAATGCACCGGAGCCGAGGGCGGGCTCACAGATCTTGTACTTCAGCAGCTCGGCGGCGCGCGTCCTGATGGCGTTGCCCTGTTCGTCGCGCTCCTGGTCGAGGCGGTTCTTCAGGGTGAGTTCGACGGTGGCCTTGGTGAGGGACTCGGGGGTGTAGTACGAGGCGGTGGTCTCGCGGGCGCGGCCGGCGAGCCGGTAGGCGAAGGAGCCCCGTTCGTACCTCTTCACACCGCGCAGGCCCTTGCGGGCGTCGTCCTCGCTGTAGTGGACGAGGCTCTTGTCGGGGTACTGGTCCTGCTTGCGGGAGGGGATGAGCCAGGAGCCCTGCTCGGGGTCGCCGCCCTTGGCCACCTCGCACAGCTCTTCCTCGGCGATGATGCCGGTGTAGGACATCAGTCCCTCGTAGACGGCTCCGAGTTGGTTGATGCCCAGGTTGCGGTACGAGATGAAGCCGCCGCGCTCACCACGCTTGCCCTTCTTCATGGTGAGCAGGCGCAGCACCTCGTGCAGGGCCTCGTTGCGCAGGCGCAGGTCGAGCCAGCTCGGGTCGTTGTCCTCGTCGCAGCGCGGGTCCAGCACGCCCCGGCCGATGAGGCGGATGGCGCTCGGTTCGAAGAGTTCGCTGCGCAGCGCTTCGAAGCGCAGGCCGCGGTCCTCGCTGCGGCGGGCTTTCTTGGCCTTGCGGGTCTCCTCGTCGTCGCCGGGCTGGTCGTCGTCGGGTTCGGTGCCGTAGGGGCGGTGACCGTAGTTGACCTTGTTGAAGAGGACGTCGAGGGATTCGTAGAGGTGGAAGCCGTTTCGGGCCTCCTCCTCGACGAGTTCCTCGTCACGTTCGACGAGTTCGCGCAGGCGGGCCATGGAGTAGCCGGCCTCGTACGAGCCGTCGTCGGCGGGGAGGATGCCCAGTTCGGGGCGGGCTTCGGCGTACAGCAGGAACAGGATGCGGTAGAGGTAGCGCAGTGCCTCGCGGGTGAGTTCGCGGGCGAAGGGGATCTTGGGGCTTTCGATGTCGGCCGGTGTGACGTCGTTCTTGGGGTCGGCCATTTGGTGCAGGACTTCGTTGGCAATGATCTCGACTGAGCGCTGGAGGCCGTGGCGTAGTTCGGTGGAGACGCCGGCCGCGTTGTCTCCGGAGGACTTCAGCAGGGCGTCGATCGGTCGGCTGGTGTCGTTCTCGCCGGGTCGCAGCATGTCCAGGCTGAACAGGGCGGCGATGGTGGCGAGTTCGCCTAGTTGGGCGCGGTCGTTGCGTTCCAGGGCGGCGTCGAGGTTGACGGCGAGGTAGCGGCCCTCGCTCCAGGCGTGGCGGTCGGCGAGCAGGAGGACGCCGCCGCACAGCAGCAGGACGAAGCGGGGGTGCTCGCCGCCGGCTTCGCCGAGTTCGCTCTGGAACAGCCAGGAGGCCAGGGCCGGGCCCGTCTCGTACGCTTCGCTCGCGCCGACCCGGAAGGGGGTGAGCAGGCGTCCGGCGCCGTCGGCGTTCAGAGCGCTGTCGTTGTCTGCTGCCCAGCCGCAGTCGAGGGCGATGATGCCGTGGCCGTGGTAGGCGACGGGCAGGGTGTGGTCGCGGCCGGCGCGGTGCACGGTGAGCTCTGCTGGGGAGGTGTCGTAGCCGAGGGCGCGCAGGACCATCTGGTGCCATTCCGCGAGCCGTTTGGTCCACTCGGGGTTGTTGTGCGTGTTGAGGCGGGCGTCGTCGTCGGTGTCGGCCTGGGTGGTCTGGGCGAAGTAGCCGCGCAGTTCCTCGGCGAGGTAGGGGGTGCGCAGGGTGCGCAGCAGTTCGCGCGGGGTCCGGCGGGGGTCGTTCTCGTCGCCCTCGCGCTGTGCCCAGGTGGTGAACAGGCCCTTCTTCAGGTCGGTGCCGAGTTGTTCGGCGAAGTAGTGCGCCGAGAGGTATTCGCCGCGGTTGGTGAAGGAGTCGAAGTCGGTACTCACTGCTGCCTGCCCCCTTCAGCGGCGGTGGCGGTGGTCGCGGTGGGTTCGAGGACGGCCAGCAGGCGCAGCATCGGTTCGCCCGCCGTCTGAAGGGACTTGACCAGTTTCAGCCGCCGCTTCGCGGTCCGGTCGAGTTCGGCCTCGTTCGGTCGGGCGCTGGCGAAGAGTGCCTCCTGCCGCCATTCGGCCACTCGGTCGCGGTGAGGTTTCAGGGTCGCCTCGATCTGCTTGCGGTACACGGCTTCCCGCTTGGCGAGGTGCCGTTCGGCGGCATCGATCACCGCGGGTACGAGTGCGCTGAGGCCGGGCATGTCGCGGGGTGTGGCGCGGCCGGGCATGTCAGGGCTGATGCCGTAGCGCTCCAGCAGTTCGGGGGTGAGCGGCTCGACGTCCGGGTTGTCGGGCAGGCCGAAGACGGCCATCCATTCCACGACGGTGGGCTTGCCCAGGGCGTTGGAGTAGATGCCCTGGACTAGGTACGTCGGGGTGGTGACGGCGGCGGCGAGTACGGGCGCCTTGTGCCGGCCGATCTCGACCAGCACCTTGTCGGTGAGCCAGTCCAGCACCGGGTGGACGTCGGTGACGTAGGAGACGTTCGGCCACTGGGACTCGGTGGTCTCGCGAGCGGCGTTCAGGCGCTTGACCGCGAGCTGTTTGGAGAAGGTGACGCGCATCCGGGCCGGCTCGTCCTTGCTGGGCAGGATCTGCTGCTCGTTCAGGTACGACTTGGGCAGTGCCTTGAGCCGGTACAGCAGGTCCGCCGGGGGTTCGAAGGCGATGGTGCCGTCCTTGTCGCGGCGCAGGGAGAGCATGTCCTCGGGGTTGGGGCGGCAGACCTGCCGCAGTGCCTCCTCGAAGTAGTCGGCCGTGGACGCGAAAAGCTTGGGCACCTCGGCGCGGGCTACCTCGGGATGTTCGTGCACGGCGCCCACCTGGCCGAGAATGCCGGTGAGGAAGGCGGCTGCGCCCTGCTGGGACTGTTTGATGGACTCCTCGACAGTGCGGCCCGCGATCAGGTCCTGGGTGAGGCGGTTCTCCTCCTCCTTGGCCCTGTACAGGCCGGTGATAGCCTCGGCCGACCCTTCGATCCGGTGGGCCTGTTCCTCGCGTCGGAGCAGCTTCTCGCCCACCAGGCGGTCGTCCAGGGTGCGCGGCTCGCCAGTGGTCTCGTCGGTGCGCCAGGGGATGTCACTGGTGAGGACCAGCGCGCGGAACTCTGGCTTGTGCTTCTGCCCGTAGCGGTCGATGCGGCCGTTGCGCTGCTCGATGCGGATCAGGGACCACGGCAGGTCATAGTGCACCAGGTGGTGGCACTGCTGGTGCAGGTTGACGCCCTCAGAGGCGACGTCGCTGGTGAACAGGATGCGCACAGGGTCGTCGTACAGCCCGAACTTCTCGACGATGTCCTGCTGTTCCTGGTCCGTGGTCGCTTCACGGTGCATGACGAGAACGGCACCGCCGAAGCCCAGCCAGGGCTTCTTCTGGTCGGGGCTGGTGGTGTGGGCGAAGCCGAGGGCGGCCGGCACGGTCTCCGCCAGCCACCGCAGGGTGGGGACACTCTCGGAGAACACCACGGCCCGGGTCTCGGAGCCAGGGCCGACTCCCATGGCGCGCAGTTCCTCGACTAGGGCTCCCAGCTTCGCCGAGTCGCCGTCCTCGATCTGCTCCGCGAGGTGCTGTAGGTCGACCAGGGCGGCCCTCTCCACCGCCTGCGCCGCTTCGCGTACGGCCGGGTCCTCGGGCCGCATCCGCCGCTTGCCGTTGCCGGACTTCTCGGGCGGCGGGTTGTCGATGTTCCCGATCCGGGTCTTGACCGTCTCCAGCAGGGCCTTGTGGGAGGACAGGAACGACTTCAGCAACCGGTACGGGACAAGCTGATGCCGGCTCGCCGACGGTGCGTCCGGGTCAGCGGGGATCCAGCGGGTGGCCAGCTCCTTGAAGACCGCGAGTTCATTGGCAGACGCAGGCACGTGGATGGGCCGGGAAGGGCCCCTGTCGGCCCACTGGGTCTCCTTGAGTGACTCCCGGACCTCCGGAGAGGTCTTCGTACGCCGGATGTAGAGGTGCCTGAGATCATCGACCTCATACTTCGACGGGTTCGCGATCGCCGCTTCGTCCAGCATCCTGACGAGTTCGGCGAAGGAGGAGGCGTCGCCGTTGTGCGGGGTGGCCGAGGCCAGCACCAGCGCGTCGGTCTTGCGGGCCAGCAGACGGGCCAGGTCGTTGTTCTTCGTACCGCGGTTGACCAAGTTGTGCGACTCGTCGATGACGACCGCGTCCCATTCCGTGTGCTCCAGGTGGTGCGCGTACACGTCGCTCTTCAACGTGTCCACCGAGATGATCACGCGCTTGAAGTAGGCGAACGGATTGCGACCGGCGGGGATGTCCCGTTGCACCCGCTGGATACCGGTCGAGTCCAGGCGCACCAGAGGGATCCCGAACCTGGTCCACAGCTCCCGCTGGAACTGTTCCAGGACGTGCTGAGGCGTCACCACCAGGATCCGTTCACCGCGCCCACGCCGGATCAGCTCCGCCAGCAGGACTCCGATCTCCAGGGTCTTGCCCAGGCCCACCACGTCCGCGATCAGGATCCGGGGCTGCGCGTTCTTCATCGACAGCGCCAGCTCTGCCGGCCGTAGCTGGTGAACCTGCTGGTCCATGAGGAAGTTGTCCGCCAGCGCCAGCCCCTGCTCGGTCTGCGGCAGGGAGGTCTTGCGCATGACCGCTTCGAGGAAGAGCCGGGACCGGAGATGGTTCGGCGAGTCGTCCGGCACGAGTTCGGTCTCGCGTGGATCCAGCCGCTGTACGACGTCGAGGCGGTCGTAGAACACGGCATCCATGCCGCGCACGAACGGCGACACGCCAGTGACCTCAATCATCCACCCGTCGCGTTGCGTAAGCGTGCACTTGCGCACCAGCCACAGATCCTCACGGATCAGCACCTGCGCGCCCGGTGCGTACCCGCCCGACAGCACCTGCTGCTGGCCTGTCTCCTGCGACAGACCCTCCTCCGGCCCCCGGGCGCCCGGCACCGCCTCACTCTGACCGCTCATGAGTCCCGCCTCGACGCCCAACGTCCGCTCCCATCCTTCACGCTCACGGCGCCCCCGACGCCGCTCGTCCCGCACCCGCTCCATGTGGCCTACGGGCGGTGTCCGTCCCGCCGCCGAGCACACGTCCCCCAAGCTTCTCACCAGGCACCGACAGCGTGACCGTCACAGCACGGCATCGACCGCGTACTGCTCCCGCAACTCGTCGGCCACCCGCTTCGACGCTGGCGGCCGACCGCCGGCGGACCGGGACGCGCGCCTCATTTCCGCGGGCGCGCCCTGACCCGCCGCAGAGGCGGCATCCGGTTCGCCCTGGGCCGCCTGTTTCGCGTCCCCCGTATCCGGCTCGTCGGCCTGAGCACCTTCCCGCGGGCCGTCGAGTGGCGAGTCCGGGCCCGCACTCTCCGAGATCTTGACCTGGTCCTCAAGGAGCTTCTCGAACGACGGCGACAGCGGATCCTTCGCCGCGTCCGGGGTACCTCCGGCGGTTGTCCTCGCGATCAGCGCGAGCCGCGCGTCGGCCGGCGTCATTCCGGCGGACTTCACCAGCGTTGTGCACTCGCGTGCGACAGCACCGAGTGTCGGCCGGTCCTCAGGGGCATAGGCGAGCATCGACGCGATCAACGGCCGGAGCTCCTCCGGAACGCCGCTCAGATCCGGGCCGATGGCGGGGTTGGCCACCTGCATGGCGACCGCCTCCCACGCCGCACCGTCGTACGGGTAATGGCGAGCCGCCGCGTACAGAAGGACAGTGCCCAGCGCGTACACGTCCGCCGCAGGCGTCACCTTCGGGTGCCCGCTCGCTTGCTCAGGGGGCATGCACCGCACCGTTCCGATGATCATGCCGCTGTGTGACAGGGACTCCTTCGCGGCGTCCATGAACGCGCCGAGCCCGAAATCGATGATCATGGGTCCGTCCTTGCCCATGATGATGTTCTGCGGCTTGAGATCCCGGTGCAGCAGCTCTGCGGCGTGTACGGCGCTCAGCCCTTCGGCGAGCAGCGCGCCGAGACTGGCGACCAGCGGCAGGGGCAGGATGCCGCCCTCGTCCACGTAGGCCAGCAGCGTGCGTCCCGCTACGTACTCCATGGCCAGCCACGGCCTGTCGGCGAAGGGGTCGGCGTCGAGGAAGCGCGCCACCCTGTTGGTGCCGATCACGGTACGTGCTATCAGCGCTTCCTTCTCGAACCGCGCCCGCGTGAGCTCATCGAGCTTGTCGCTGCGGATCAGCTTCATCGCCACGGGATCTCCGCCCGGGGTATAGGCGAGGTACACCTCCCCCATACCGCCCGAGCCCAGCTCCTTGGCCACGGTGTATCGGCCGATCCGCTCGGGCGTCCCCGTCATCTTCTGTTCAGCACTCCTCACGCATGCCCATACGCCCACCAGCTCAGGGTCCGGGGCGCCTGTCAAGCGTAGTCGCTCATGGTCTGGGGCATGGGCTGTCATGGCTGGAATCGGTGCATCACGAGTTCGAGGCACTGATCAAGGAAAAGCTGGGTGCTGAGGCGACCGAGTCGATCGACTGGCGGAACCCGCGGATGGTCTGTATCGCGGCCAGCTTCTCCCACCACGACCGGGTCGCCGTGCACCGTCTGCGCAAGCCGATCGACCTGGTGCGCTACCGCATCATTTTGACTGCACACAGCTCAGCCTCCGCACCCGGCGGCTTGCCCTCGCGCCCCCTGGGCGCGCGAGGGCAAGCCGGAGCCTGTCGGCTGTGCGACTGCCGAACGGGACCACCGCGGCGCGCTTCAGGGGTCAGGCCGGCAGCCGGGGGTCCGTGACGTGGTGAACGTTCCACCCCTTCCCGGCCAAGGCCTCGGTGTAGGGCTCGGCCCGCTCCCTCAAGGCGGCCAGGGCAAGCAGATGGGTGGGGCGGGTGGCTCCCACGAAGATGAGTTGTGCCGCGCGGCGGACCGTTGTGGAAGCACGGGCGATGTCGCCAGCGCCGGCCAGCAGCGCCAGAACCTCCGAGATGTCGTGCTTCTTGCCGGTCCTGTCCAGGCATTCCAGGACGAGGGTCGCAGTGTGTGTTTCACCCTTGGCGCTCTGAATGGTGCCCGCCACCGCGGACACGTGGCCGGAGTCGTCGATGTGGTGATGTGCGTCTGGCACGGCTTCGGGAAGGTAGGCCGTCGGATCTTGAAGGGCGGAGAGGTCGTCCCATGGTGCTGGAGTGAGTTCGGGCAGGGTCTCAAGCAGTTGCCGCGTCAGACGTTCCCAGCCCTGCTCATTGTCCAGTGGGCCGGTGAGCAGAGAGTTCAGCAGCGCGCGGATGCGTCCACCAGCGGTGTTGGGGTCGCGGTCGAGACGACCGAGGGGAGGAAGACCTACCGGGGCACAGGGACGGACGGCGCCCCGCACTGTGTTCCAGAGCTGCTGTACGGCGGCGTGGCTGTCGCCGTACCGGCGCTGGTCCTGCGCGGCGCGGGCCGCGGTGATGAGGAGCCCGCGGGCTTCGCCGCGGCCGGGGGCCGTGAGGCCGGGGACATAGCACGCCAGGGACTGAGGGAATTTGGCGGAGTTGCCTGGGTGCCGTCGGGCGCCGAGCACTCTGGGGGGATTACGCAAAAGCAGCGGCTGCGGGACCAGGGAAGCGGCCAGGCGCTCGAAGGCCGGTACCACATGCTCGACCGTGTCCTGGTCGAAGAGCAGCAGGGCGATGGTGCCCTCGGGGCCCTTGCCTTCGATGCGCTGGGCGCGGTGGACCGTGAGATCGCTGGCCATCGAGGCGATCTTGCTTCCGAATCTCCGGCTGACCGGGAGTTCGGCGGACAGCGGCATGGGGAAGGCGGAGGCGTTGCTCTGAGTGTCTCCACCATCGTCGAAGATGCGCTGGCTCACGTCGCCGACTCGCTGGACAACGCTCTGTCCAGTGGCGAAGACCTTGTCCAGCAGGCGCTGTTGGACGGCGCTGGTGTCCTGCATTTCGTCCAGCAAGACGAAGGGGAAGCGTGTGGCGGTGGCTTCTGCCAGGGTCGGATTCCGCGTCAGATAGTGTTCCGCGATGGCGAACATGTCGCCGTAGCGGAAAATGCCCTCTCGGGCGAGCTGCCGTTTGAGCCGGTCGAATTGTTTGCCACTTGGGGTCTCTGCGGAGAAGGGGAGCGTCCGTGTGGAGACCACGGTCAGGCGGCCCCCCTCGCACACGAAGCACGCTTCGGTGAGCAGTTGGCGGCCGTCTCGCTGCCGCTCCAGGGTGGCCTTGAGTGCACGGTAGCCGGGGTGTCGTTCCAGCTGCCGGAGCGCTGCCGCCGCGTAAGCGTCGTCGTCGACCGTCTGGACCTCGACCTTCATGGAGCGCAGGGCAGGCAGCGCCAGGAAGGTGTTGACGAAGGACTGGATGGTGCCGATGAAGTGCGGGTAGTGCATCAGGCTGCGGCCAGCCGGGACCATGTCGAGGCGGGCTGTGATCTCATCTTTGGCGGTGTTGGTATGGGAGATGACGCACACCCCGCGAGTAGCCGACCTCCATCCCGCGGCAAGGAGCGCCAGCTTGAGTCCGACGAGACTGGTCTTCCCCGAGCCGGGCGCCGCCTGGAGGTCAAGGGAGATCATCTGCTGGAGGAAATCCCATTGCTCCTGGTGAGGCAGGTCGAGTCCGAGGACGGAGGCGGCTGCCTCGACCCGGTCTTTGGCGAAGGACGCGGGGTCGTACGGAATCGTCATGTCACGCACCGCCGCAGAGGTGGTCAAAGGCGTCCCTCAGGTACGGCGGCAGATCGTCGTCGGTGATCGAGGCGGTCTTGAGGAGCCGGGCCGCGTGCTGGGCGGCGATGGCCTTGCTGGCTTGGTCCGTGCGCAGCGGCCGGTAGACGCGCAAGGCCACCTGGGCGAACGGAAGGTCCGCGTCGTTCCAGCCCTGGACCTCCTTCTCGGCGCGTTGTTCCGCCTCGGCCAGCTTCTCCGCGGCGGGCCATGACCGTTCGGAGATCCGGGCGCACTGGACCGCTTGGTGCATGACGGTGGCCATCGGCCAGGACGCAGCGGCCAGGTCGTATTCCAGCGTCCAGTGGTCGGAGACGAAGGTCCGCACGTTGCCGCCCTCCCCGGCCTTCAAGACCGTGAGGTGCGCGGCGATCTCCGCAGGGGTCATCTCGGCCGAACTGCGCAGTTTGCCGCGCATGTCCTTGGGCGTGTCCGCCGGGACCAGGTCCCGGTCGCGGATGCAGGCGACGGCGACCGGGATCTGCTCGCCGTCCCGCTGGAAGATCCTGCTATAGCGGAACAGGCCGGTGTGTCCGACGTTCACCACGCTGACGCCGGACCTCCCGAACGAGCGTCCGGTGGCCTGCGCGAGAGCGGGCAGCAGCAGGGCCTCGGCGTCGCCCTCCACGATGGCGACGGAGCGGGCAAAGAACAGGTTGGCCTTGGTCACGTCGAGGAAGCGGGACAGGAAGGCGTAGTCGCCGGCATCGAGCCGTGTGCACTCGGGGGTCAAGCGGAAGGACTTACCGCGCGCCACCAGGGTGAGGTGCTCAACAGGAACGGCGCAGGCGAGATGGGGGCTGTGCGTGGTGAGGATGACCTGCACCGGCGGGCTCGATTCCTCCGCGCGTTCCTGCAGCAGGTCCATCACCCGGCTCTGAAGCTGGGGGTGGAGATGAGCCTCCGGCTCCTCGATCAGCAGCAGGGGCGCCATCTCGCTGTTGCCGAGCAGCAGCAACTCGGCTGCCATGAACAAGGCGTTGTTGTACCCGAGGCCTCTCTTGGTCCACTCCTCCGGCCCGCCGGACCCCGTCGAAAGCCTCAGCTCCAGCCGCTCCAGAGCACGGGTGAGGGTGGCATCACCGGCGACGCCGATCTCGCCGCGCAGTACGTCCGAGCCGATCGAGAACTTCTCCAGGTAGTCGGCGTTGATGGCATCGCGTGCCTCTGCCACCGCAGCGTTCGCGCTGATGTGGTGCTCGGCTCTGCTGAGGATGCCGACCAGCGTCGTGGCGGTGTCCTGCTCTTCGTCGAAGTCGTTCTCGGCCTGCTTGGCCATCGTGGGATAGCCGACGAGGATGTGCGAGAGGCGAGATCCCCGGCCGGAACGCAGCTCGGCCTCGGCGTCGCGCAGGGGCCTGAGGTAGGTGGCCTTGAGCAATTCCCTTGCCGCTCCGTCCAGCGCGGGCCCCTTGCCCTCGGGCCCGGTACGGGTGGTGACCGAGACCCGGCTCGGCCGCAGCTGATCCATCACCTGCGCTTTGAGGGTGACGTACAGAGCGTTCTCGCCGCTGTCCTCCGTAGTGAGCAGCTCCAGGAAGGTCCCCTGCTCCTGGACGGTGAGCTCACGAAAGACACAGGTGATGGTGAACGTGTCCATCCGGCCAGTGTGGCCTGTATGGAAGTCGTCCTTGGTGATGCGGTAGAAGTCGGCCGCCGTCGTCAGCAGGCACAGCCGGATCGCATCGACGATCGCCGTCTTGCCGCTGTCGTTCTCACCCACCAGCACGCTGATGCCCGGTCCGAACTCGATCCGCAGCGACTCGTCCTCGTCCCCCTGCCGCTGCGGCGACGAGCCGAAGATCCGAAAATTCTCGGCCCGCACATGTGCCAGGTACACCGAAGCTCCCCCCGGACAAGCCCGCACCGGTGCACAGCACAGGCGACAACAGCCGCCTCAAGTGCCCCACCCATTGCGGCTCGTGGCGTAAGCATACGAGAGTCACGTACGCCCAAAGAGGAACACGCGCGCTGACGCACCGCGCCTGCGAGAGCCATCACGACGACGGTCGGGCACCGGCGAGGGGCCAAGAGCTCACTCCCCTCCAAAGAGTGGAAGATTCCCATCAAGACGGGACTTCCAGGTATTTCAGGCTGTGCACGTTGGTGATGAAGAGGAAGGGCGGCTGCGCATCGGTTTCTCGATACGCAGCCGCCCGTTCTTCCGTCTGCAGTCCGTCGGCCCCGGTCCGGTCGCTCTCATACTCATGCCTCCGGTCCTGCCAAGACGAAGTCGTCCTGGGTCAGCTCCGCTCGGAGCCTCGCCTCGGCGACATCGGCGTAGTGCGAGGACAGCTCGACCCCCAGGAACTGCCGGCCCTCGCGCAAGGCGGCGACGCCCGTGGAGCCGCTGCCAGTGAAGGGATCGAGGACGGTGCCCCCTTCGGGGCAGATCTGGACGAGCTGCTGCATGATCTCGACGGGCTTCTGGGTGATGTGGACACGGTCCTTGCGGGGCTGGGAGGCTATGAAGTGGCCGGGCAGGTAGATGTCCCGGTTCTTGTCGAGGCTGCCCTTGACTCCCCAGATGATGAACTCAGCCGACTGCTTGAACCCGCCCTTGCGGGGCCGGCTGGCGGGCTTGATCCAGGGGATCGTGCCGCTCCAGGTCCAGCCCGCCATCTGCAGGGCGTCGCTGGTGGTCGGCTCCTGGCGCCAGTCGGAGAAGACCATGGCGACGGAGTGCTCGGTCGCGGCCCGGTACGCCTCGGTGAGCAGTGCGGTCAGCCAGCTTCGATAGCTCCGCTGGTCGCGGTTCTCGCCGGGGAAGTTCTGCAGGTCGTGCGCCGATCCGGCCGTGACGTACTTGGCGCGGGCGGTGCGGCCGGTGCGGTCCGAGCTGGTGCGTCCGCCGGAGTTGTACGGGGGGTCGGTGATAACGGCGTTGACGCTCTCGTCCGGGAGGGTCTTCAGCACGGTGAGGGCGTCGCCTCGGTGCAGCGTGTAGCTCATGTGCGGGGCCTCTTTCAGGGCACGACGGGACTGTGCCCGCCCCGGACGGCGGTCAACGGCAGCCGTTCGGAGCGGGATTGCGCCGGAGGTTAGCCGCGTTTTCCGGCCGCACCTAACGAGCCTGTGCCGTGGTTCGGGCCCGGTTCGGCGGTCGTTTGGTGCGGCCGGAATCCCGGTCTACTGTCTCGCCACGTCACCGAGGAGGAGTCCGGCTCCACCCCTGCTGACCTGTGCTGATCCGTGTTGCCGCGTCCAAAAACGCGGGCCGGAAGGCACGTTGACTCCCCGTTCCCGAAGCCGTGAGGAGACCCGGTGCACCGCCTGAGATTACGAGCGCGGCTGGCTGCCGCGCATGACCTGAAACCGGCGTCCGGGAGCTACCAACTCCCCTGCCCCGGGCCCGCCCTGGGAGGCGGATTCACATCGGCGCGGTGTCGACGGCTTTGCACGAGAAGTCGGCACCGCGCCTCCTACGAACCGTGAGGAGCCGCTGCGATGCAGCACGCCCTGATACGCCCACGCCCTGCCCCAACACCATTGCCCAGCCGGGCCGTCCGCCCCGGCGAACGGCAGCGGTGATGAAGAAGACCACCGGAGCGGTCGTCGGTCTCTTCGCCTCTGGTCCGCTGCTGCTGGCCGTTCCGGTCCTCGCCGTCGGGGCCGGGAGTGCCTCGGCCTCCTGCTCGACCGGCGGTACACAGGCTGTGGATACCTCAGCCGTCGCCGCTCAGGTGAAGGCGATCCTGGACGGCGGGGGCAAGGGCACGGTCTCCGTGCCGGGCCTGGACGACCCTGCCGAGCAGATCCCCAACGCCAGGACTATCCAGGCCACCGGCGTCGCGATGAACATCCCGGCCCGGGGTCAGATCGTGGCCCTGGCGACCGCCCTGCAGGAGAGCGGCCTGCGGAATCTGACCTACGGCGACCGCAATTCACTGGGCTTGTTCCAGCAGCGGCCGTCGCAGGGCTGGGGCACCGCGAACGAGATCCTCGACCCGGTGCACGCCTCGACGAGGTTCTACGAGGCGTTGGAAAAGGTCTCGGGCTGGCAGTCTCTGTCCGTCACCCAGGCTGCCCAGGCGGTGCAGAGGTCTGGCTTCCCCGAGGCTTACGCGAAGTGGGAGCCCTTGGCCACCGCCTTGCAGCAGGCGATCGAGCCGTTGCTGTCGAAGGCCGGCGGCACGTCGCCGAGCCCTTCGCCGTCCGGCTCGGACAGCACGGCCAGTGCCGCGTCGAGTACCGCGGGCGGCTGTACGGCCGACGGGGACGGCACCGGCTTCGGACCCATCCCGCCCGGGGCGGTGCCGGCCGGATACAAGATTCCGGCAGACGCTCCGCCCAAGGTCCAGACTGCGATCCGCTGGGCGCTCGGCCAGCTCGGCACCCCGTACCAGTGGGGCGGGAGCTGCACCGACTCCCACGGGAGCGACCCCATGGGCCGCTGCGACTGCTCCTCGTTGATGCAGCAGGCGTACAGGGCCGCCGGGGTCACCCTCACGCGGACGACGTACACGCAGGTCAAGGAGGGCAAGCCGGTATCGGTCGACGCTCTCCGGCCCGGTGACCTCGTCTTCACCGAGGGGACTGCCAAAGTCCCGGAACACGTCGGGATGGTCGTCGGCCAGGGCCTGATCGTGCACGCCCCGCGCACCGGCGACGTGGTCCGCCTCACGACCCTCGCGTCCTGGAAGCCGCAGATTCTCGCGGCCCGCCGAGTCGTCTGACCGGCACTTCTCCCCCTCCCCGTCCCCCCTCCTGCACTGGTGCTTCGCCCCCTCGGGCTTTGACGTGCACTAAATCGAACTGGAGTTCACAATCATGTACCTCGTCGACACGGTCGTCCAGCTCGCCTACGACCCCGGGATCAAGCCGAACGAGGGCGGGTTGCCGGGTCTGTCGGTCCTCAAGCAGGTGATGGGCTCGATCAACCTCTTCGGGATCATCGCCGTGGTCGGCGCGCTCGCCGTCAGTGCGGGCGTGTGGGCCTGGGGCCATCACTCCGGCGGCCACCAGGCCGAGGCCAACGGCAAGAAGGGCGTGCTGGTCAGCGCCGGCGCGGCCCTCCTGCTGGGTGCCGCGAACGGCGTGGTGGCGTTCTTCAGCACGCTGGGGAGCCAGGTCCGCTGATGTCTTCCCACTCCACGAACCCCGGCGGCGCTTCTCGCGTGCGCCGCCGGGCGCTGCTCGGCACCGCTGTCCTGATGGTGCTCGTCGCCCTCGCCGGCCTGGCCGCCTACCTCAACCGCGACGGCAGGACCTCCTCCAAGGCTCCCGCACCGCAGGCGAGTTCAGCTTCCCCCTCCTCGACCGCTTCTGCTTCCGCTTCGTCACGACCGCACGGCAGCCTCGGCGACCTGCCCGTTCCCCCGTCCACGCACGACCCGATCGCCTTCGGCAAGGCGGCAGCCGTGGCGCTGTGGTCGTACGACACCCGCGCCTACTCCCGGCGCGAGCTGCTGGCTGCCCTGCGCGGGTGGCTGACGAGCGAGAAGAAGTACGCCGACACCGCCTCGGTCGACGCGCTCGTCCCCTCGCGCGCGCTGTGGAAGGAGATGGCCGCCAACGGCCAGTTCGCCACCGCCAAGGTGAACGAGGCGCACTTCCCCGACTCGTTCACCCAGGCCCTGCAGGCGGACCCCGGGGCGATCACCACCGCGTACGTCTACGCCGTGACGGTCTCCGGCAAACAGTCGATCGCCTGGAAAGGCTCGTCGCACGGCGGCGCCGAGAACCGCGTCACCACCCTCGCGGTCCAGTGCCGCCCCTCCCAGCCCTGCGCCCTGGCCGGTGTCCTGTCGGCCGTCGCTCCCTGACCCCCAACCCAGAAAGGAGGTACCGCCATGGGAGTCTGCGACTTTCCGCTGATGGACAAGGTCTGCGGCGCCGTCGACTTCGCCACCAACCCCGCCGGGACCGTCACCGACGGCATCGGGGCGTGGATCGCGAAGTCAGCGGGTGAGCTGGCCGCCAGCGCGGCTGATCTCGCCGCCAGGGCCGTCAACGAGACCACCGCCATCGATCTCAACGCCGGTTGGTTCCGGGACAACTACGAGCTGCTGTTGCCCATCGGCCTCGCCTTGACCGTCGGCACGTTCTGCATCCAGTTGATGTTCGCGGCCTGGCGACGGGACGAACGCGCCCTCGCCCAAGCGGCGATCGGCACGATGACCGGCGTCCTCTTCTCCTTCTGCGCCGTCGCCTTCACCTCCGTCGCCATCACGGTGGTCGACGCCCTGTCCGACGGCCTGTTCCAAGCGGCCAACAGCTCAGTGGACGACGCGATCCGCCGCGTCATCAAGGTCAACCAGTTGGGGCCGATGTACGGCCTCGGCTGGACAGTCCCATCCCTGGTCGCCTTCGGCTGTGCGATCGGCGCGTTCATGTACTGGGGCGTGATGGTCGCCCGCAAGGTCGGCGTCCTGATCATGGTCGCTCTCGCGGTCTTCGCGGGAGCCGGTGGTGGCTGGGAGGTCGCCAAGCGATGGCGGCGGGGTTGGATCGAGGCCACCGCGACCCTGGTCGTGTCGAAACTGCTGATGACCGTGGTCTTCCTGATCGGCGTCTCGGCGATGGGCAAGTCCGACGCCACGGATGGCATGGCCGCCCTGTCCGACGCGATGGCCGGCATCGTCGTGATGGTCCTGGTCCTGCTCTGCCCGTACGCCACCTACAAGTTCGTCCACTGGGCGAGTGACGGTGGCGGACACGACGACCTGCACCGTACCGGCGTCGCCGGCATGGCGGTCGCCGCAGGCGCGGCGAAGACCGCGGGCAGCCTCGCGATGCAGGCCAGCACCGGCACTCCCGCTCCTCAGGGGCCGAGCAAGGTCCCCGGCGCGGGCAGCGACGGTGTCGCCTCCGGCATCAACCCCACCGGCGGAAACCTGAGCAAGGAGGGTATCGACGCCGGGCCTCCGAAGCCGCAGACCCGCTTCCGGTACGGCGAGGACCCGAACGCCTCCGGCGACAAGGGCCGCGCCCTGATCCAGCGCCCCGGCATCCCCGCGCTGATCACACGGCCTGCCGACAGCGAAGCAGGAGGCTCCGAGGGCGCTCCCTCCGCCCCTCAGCCCGCTGGCGCGTCGATTCCGGGCGGCAGCTTGACCCGCGTAGGTGCCGTTCCGCCCGGCGGTCCCGCCGCACCACCGCCGCCCTCCACCGGTCCGTCGGCGACCGGCTCCCCGACTCCGACGAGCTGGGTCCACCCCGACCAGCCGCCGTCCGGGTCCTGACCCACCACCACCGGGGGCGGGCTGCGTCCTTCCAGCCCGCCCCTCCCTCGACCACGCGAAACGGAGTCCTGCCATGTCCTCCAGAAGAGCGCGCCTGGCCTTCCGCCCCTTCCCGCCCGCTCCCACTGTCTGGAACCGCCATGTCTGACAACCGCCAGGCCGAAGCCACCACGGCCACTGTGAAGTTCCCGCACCGCAGCAGGCGCGGCATCCTGCTCGGCCTCACCGCCCCGCAACTGATCGTCGTGAGCCTCACCGGCCTGCTCCTGCTCGCCGTGATCCTCGCCCGTGGCGTGGTCGGTGCTCTCGAACTCATCCCGCTGTGGGCCGGCATCGCCCTGCTCGTCTTCGTTCGCTACCGAGGCCGGGCCCTGGCCGACTGGGCGCCGATCGTCACCCGGTACGCGCTCCGCCGGATGCGGGGCCAGCTGATCTGGCTGTGTTGGCCCTCCCGCCGCCCGGTCCGCGAAGGACTCCTCCACCTGCCCGGTACCGCCGCCAGCCTGCGCGTGGTCACCGCGCCCGACCGTCGGTACGGCGCGGTCCACGATCCCCACGCCGGCACGCTGACCGCCGTCGTCAAGGTGTCCTCCCGCGCCTACGCGCTGCTCGACCCGGGCACCCAGAACGCCAACGTCAGCGGCTGGGGCCGTGCCCTCGCCGCGCTGGCCCGCACCGGCCAGGTCGCCCGGATCCAGGTGATCGAGCGCACCGTGCCGGACTCCGGCGACGCCCTTCGCCGGTACTGGGAGGAGCACGGCCAACCCGATGCCCCGGTGGCCGGCCAGGTCTACAGCGAGCTGATCCAGAGCGCCGGCCCGGCCGCTGCTCCGCACGAGGCGTACGTCGCGGTCTCGCTGGACGCCAAGGCCGCGCGACGCCTGATCAACCAGGCCGGAGGCGGTCTGACCGGATCCTTCAGCGTCCTGGCGCAGTTGACCTCGACCTTCGACCAGGCCGCGCGCACCGCCGGGCTCAACCCCACCGGTTGGCTCACCGCCCGCGAGATCGCGGCAGTCGTACGAACGGCATACGACCCCAAAGCCCTTTCCTCACTGGACCGTTGGTCTTCTTCCGGGCGCCCCGAGGCCGACGCGGCCGCGGCCGGCCCGGTCGTGGTCGTCGAGAAGTCGGACCACATCGCGACCGACTCCGCCGTCCACTGCACGTACTGGGTGGAGAACTGGCCCCGCACCGAGACGTCGGCAGGCTTCCTGCACCAGCTGCTGTTCACCGCCGGGGTGCGGCGGACCCTGTCGCTGTCGTATGAGCCGAAGGGGCTGGACGCCGCCCTGCGTGATGTCCAGCGTAAGAAGGCCAGTGTGATCGCGGACGCAGCCGAGCGGGCGCGGCGTGGCCAGGTCGACTCCGAAGCGGACTCCATCGAGTACCAGGACATCAAGTCCCGGGAGCGGCAGCTCATCGCCGGCCACGCGGATGTCGCCCTGACTGGCCTGCTGACCGTCTCGGCCGACTCCGAGAAGGAGCTTCGTTCCGCCTGTGCCGTCGTGGAGACCGCGGCGGTCGGCGCGCAGCTCGACCTCCGGCCGCTCACCTGGCAGCAGGCCGAAGCGTTCACCGTCGCCGCCGTGCCGCTCGCCCTCGCCGTCTGATGCCGGCCCTCCTCCCTTCCGAAAGAGCACCGCCATGTCCCGCACCGCCAGCCCGACCGCGCAGGACTTCGTGCCCTTCGCCACCGCCGCGCTCGACTTCCACCGCGCGCTCAACGTGCCAGGCGGTCCTCTCGTCACCACCCGCGCCGAACTGGACGCCCTGCACGCCCACCTCGTCTCGCTGCACGGCCTGCTCGACGCCCACGCCGCCCGCACTGGCCAGCTCACGCCGATCGAGGGCGACCAGCTCAGCGCCGCCCGCACCCGGATCTGGCAGGCCGCCGACCACGTCCACGCCGCCTACCACGCGGCCCCCCGGCCCGGTTCCGGTGAGGTCCCCGACCGCGAGGCGTGCCAGGCCGGCCTGCCGGAAGGCGCACAGGAGCTGACCATCTGCCAGCGCCACCAGCGCACCGCGCACCTGGTCCGACGCCGTACCACCCCGGCCGACCTCCACGCTCCGTTCACCGGCCTTGTCCGTCACTGACCCTGCCTTCCGTCTGGAGAATCGTTCATGCCCCGTACTCGCGCCAGCGCCTCCCACCTGTTCGTCCCGCGCAAGGCGTCGCGGGCCGAGCAGCGCGCCGCCCGCGCCGGTTTCGCCGAGGCCCGGCGCCAGGCCCGCCTCGCCGGAGCCCCGCCCAAGCTCCGCGACGAGGAGAGCCTCGACCCGGAGCTGCGGCCGACCTATCCGCCGTCCGGACGTCCCGGCCCGGCTTCGGCACGCGGTGGCAAGCTCAGCCTGCCCGCCCACCGGATGACCACCGCCACGGTGTCCGGGGCCTATCCCTTCCTCGCCGAGGGCGGGCTGGGCGCGGAGGGCATCTTCATCGGCCGCGACGTCCACGCGGAGGCCGCGTTCTGTTACGACCCGTTCTCGCTGTACAGCAGCGGCCGGGTCGAGGGCTTCACCAACCCCAACGCGGTCCTGGCCGGGATCATCGGCATGGGCAAGTCCGCGCTGGCCAAGTCCATCGCCACCCGGGCGATCGCCCACGGTTACCGGGTCTACGTGCCCTGCGACCCCAAGGGCGAGTGGACGGCCGTCGCGCAGGCTCTCGGCGGCTACAGCATCGCGCTGGGTCCGGGGCTCCCGGGCAGGCTGAACCCGTTGGATGCCCCGGCCCGGCCCGCCTCGGTGAGCGAGGATGACTGGTCAACGGAGGTCCGCAAGCGCCGTCTCCTGCTCCTGGCCGGCCTCGCGCGCACCGTGCTGAAGCGCGATCTCCAGCCGATGGAGCACACGGCCCTCGATCTCGCGCTGGATCTGGTCGTCACCGAAGCCGAGGCAGGCGGCACCGTGCCTCTGCTCGGCGAGATCGCGCACACCCTCGGCTCACCCGAGTACCTTGACCGGGCTCTCGGCGACCAGGCCGGGCGTATGGGGGCCGCAGCGCAGGACCTCGCGCATGCCCTGCGCCGTCTGGTCCACGGCGACTTGAGCGGCATGTTCGACGCGCCCTCGACCGTGGCCTTCGACCCGACCACCCCGATGCTGTCCATCGACCTCTCCCGCCTGGGCGGCTCGGGCGACGACACTGCGCTGGTCCTCGCGATGACCTGCGCGAGCGCCTGGATGGAGTCCGCGCTCGCCGACCCGGACGGCGGCCGACGCTGGGTGATCTACGACGAGGCATGGCGCGTGATGAGGCACGTCGGCCTGTTGGAGCGCATGCAGAGCCAGTGGAAGCTCAGCCGAGGGCTCGGCATCGCCAACCTGATGGTCATCCACCGCCTCAGCGATCTGCTGAGCGCGGGCGACGCCGGCTCGCGCGGCCGGGTGCTGGCCGAGGGCCTCCTCGCCGACTGCTCCACCCGCATCATCTACCGCCAGGAGCCCGACCAGCTCGCCGCAGCCGCGTCGCTGCTCGGCCTGACTGGTATCGAAACCCAGGCCGTGTCCGCCCTGACCAAGGGACGGGGCCTGTGGAAAGTCGCAGGTCGGAGCTTCATCACGCAGCACATCCTGCATCCGGCCGAGCGTGAACTGTTCGACACGGACGCCCGGATGCATGCAGACCCCCGCGAGTTCACCGCAACTGACGGGTCCTCAATTCCTGGACCGAGCGGGGAGGCGCGGCAGTGAGCCCCCGTGAGGTCTCGGGTTCCCGGTCCGGGCTCGTCCCTGGTCTCCGGTTCGGTGCGGTCGAGGGCGCCGCCCCGCTCCAGCGCCACCCGACGGCCGGCCCGGCCACGAGTCCGGGCGGCGGCTCACCGGCAACTGACGGGAGCGACCGCCTCGCCGCAGCCCGGACCGAGGAGTTCACCGGCCTGTTCCGCGAGGCCGTCACGGAGGACTTCGGCGCGGTGGCCGGCCTGCATCAGATGCTCGAGACCGCCTCCGAGTGGTGTCGCGTCCACGGTGCCCGAAGCAGCGCGTCCGAGTTGGACGCCATCGCCTCCCGGTTGACCGACCTCGGCGAGGAGCTGCATCTCGTCGCGGAGAACGTCGACCACGAGATCCGCTCCCGGGCGCACCAAGCGGCAGCAGCAGCCCGCCTCTCGCCAGCGGCGTCGGCCCGGGGAACTTCCCCCGGCCAGCGGAACGACGCTCCATCTCCTGTCCCACCATCCGTCACGCGCCCGCTGCCGCGTTCGCGGTGAGGCACCCGTACAGGACAGAAACGAGTAACGACCATGCCTACCTCTCCCGACTCCTCCGCCACCCCTGACCGCCAGCCGCAAGATGCCGACGAACGGGCGGCATGGCGGGCGCGTGTCCAGGCCCTGGCCTCCGCCGCCGACGGCATCAGGCAGGCTTCGGACCAGTGGGACGCGATCTCCGACTCGTACTGCGACGAGGACGGCTGGCCCGTCGATGAAACCGGCTACGCCGACGGCAAGGTGGCCCGGGACGCCGCCGCCTGGGAGCACGTCGAGACCTTCCTGACCCACGGCCCCGAAGTCCTCGCTGGTGTCCGGGCAGCCGCCCAACCGGCCGACTACCTTGACGGCCCGATCAGCGCCGACCTGCTGCGCCTGCGGGGGATCGACTCCGTACTGGAGCGAGCGGGCGAGATCCGCCGCGAGTGGGATCAGGTCATCGCGCTCATGGAGGGGTCGATGCCCGGGTCGCGGGAGCTCTACGAGGAACGAGCCCGCGAGATCCGCGACTCCGAAGGCTGGCACTACGCCGACGAACTCAGCTACAGCGGAGCGGCGTTGGCCAGGGCTGCCGATCATCTGGCCGACCGGATCGGCGATGACCAGTCCGCGTACACCGGGCGTGTCCAGGCGGCCCTGGCCCGATCCGCCTCCGGCCAGCGCGGTGCCTCTGCCGCTTCGCCGCCCGCCTCGGCGACGTCCGACCCACCTGTCGTGCGGCGCTCGCGCTGAAGCCTCTAGCACCGACCTCCGGCGAGGCCAAACGGTCCGATCGCCGGATCCTCGACGAACGCCACCACCCCTGCAGTCCCCGCCCGGCTGCGGCTTCCCACCGCCGTCGACCTCCGGGGACGGCCGGCCACGGAGAAGCCCACATGCGCCCCGATCAGCCCCAGGTCACCCTCCAACGCGAGGGCACACGCATCACGGCGCGCACCAGCGAACCCTTCATCCAGGAACCCACCGCTGGCACGCCGGAGCATGACCCCCCGTACAGCCACCTGACCGCGCCGCTTCGGCAACGCGGACTGTCCTGCACCGTCGAGTACGGCCTCAGCGACTACATCGTCCACGCCGAACTTCCCGACGGCAGCGCCCTGATCATCTCTCCGCCCCAGGAACCGCCCACCGACCACCCACCCGGGTATCCGGGGAGCTGGTTGGTGACGCGCGGGCATCCCGACGACTCCACGCTCCACGAAGTGATCTACGACTCGGAGCCCGACGGTCCCCACGCCCGACATGGCGGCAGCATCCCCCGCCTGCTCGACGCCATCGACACTCGCCTGGACCAGCTCGACCTGCCGCCCCGACCGGAACCGCGGCGGCCTGCCCAGGAGAGCGGCGCCGACGCGGTGCTCCACCGTGCGGGCTTCGTCCCCGTCGTGCTGTTCCGCGAGCGCTTCCACCGGCTGCCCTCCGCCATGACCGACCTGGCCGAGCAGCGGCAGATGGTGACCCGGGCCGTCGACATGCTTCAGGCCGAGGGCTTCGACGTCTCGTGCGATCCCGGCCTGCTCGACCCCAGCCTGCCGCCCCCTGACCATCAGGGGCTCAGCCTCGGCGACCGTCTCGGTCACCTGACCCATTACATCCAGTCGGCGTCGCACACGGGCGAGGTCGTCGCCGCGCTGAGCGAGCTGACCGCTCCCGGTGGCGGCGTTCTCCAGCGTGTCGTGGAGTCCCTCAACACGACGGCCGACTGGTGGGAGGGCCTGGGCGAACCCTCCGATCCCCACTACGCGAACCGGCTGCGCTACATCGCCCAGAAGCTCGACGCGTACGCGTTGGACATTCGGTCCATGCGCGGCGTGCTGGCCGACCGGCACACCGACCACCCCGGCAGGCTCCAGGCCCGGGTGGGCCAGGTCGCCCCGGAGGAACCGGCGGCGTCCCGGGTCGCCGCCGCTCTCGCGGTCTCGCCGACCGCACAGCGCACGACCCCAGCCGCGCCGCCGTCAGCTTCAGCCGCACCTCCCTCCCTGCCTCCCGCCCGACCCTCGTCGGCGCGCGGTCGCTGACCGCCGCCCAGCTTGGAGCCCGCC
The DNA here is from genome assembly GCF_002910825.1 of Streptomyces sp. SM1. Lineage (GTDB taxonomy): Bacteria > Actinomycetota > Actinomycetes > Streptomycetales > Streptomycetaceae > Streptomyces > Streptomyces okerensis. Next base: position 41,370 of record NZ_NEUB01000853.1, read on the forward strand.
ATGTCCCGCACCAGCAGAACCGTCCCCGCCCTCGACCGCCCCGCTCCCCCTGCGCCCATCGGATGGACCCGCCATGCCCACCCCCGAGCACGACCCGCTTCCCGACATCGCGGTCGGCCGCCACCCCGACTTCGGCATCGTCGCCGCCAACCCCAAGCAACTGGCGGCAAGCACCTGGATGTTGAAGGGATTCGACTTCCACCCCGTTCCCGACCACCCCAACCTGTACGCGCTGGCCAACCAGCAGAATGATGGGCAGGGCCGCACCACCCGGGCCATCGCGCTACTACGCAAAGCCGGCTACCGGGTCGACGTGGACGCCGCGTTCGACCCCTCGCTGGCCTCCGGACCAGCGCCTGTCCTCGACCGGCCCCCGCGCGTCGAGCCGGACGTCGCGTTCGCCGAACACCCGCAGCTCGGCGTGGTCGCCGCCACCGCCGACGGTTCCTCTGCTCTCGGCGGCCCGCTCATCCTGGAAGAGCACGGCTGGCGGCACAACCCGGGCCTGGACATCTACACGCTGCCCATCAACACGCACCGCAGCGAGGCGCTCGACAAGGTCGCCACCGCCACGCTGGCGATGCAACGGGCCGACCTCCAGGTTGCCGTGCAGCCCCTCCTCGCCCAGGACATTGCCGCGCGCCACTCACCCGCACCCACGACGGCAGCGCGCCACCAGCGCGATCAGGGCTTCACCGCTCAGAAGCTCCCCATGAGCGCCGCCGCGCTCGCCGCCAGTCCCGCCCGCGTTGGCCTGTCAGGTAAGGCGCCGGTGGCCGTGCCCGCCGCCTCCGGCCCGGCGGCCCGCCCGGTGGACCCGCGCATCGCGTTCTCCCGTAACCGCTGATCCAACTCCCGTAAGGAGCAGTTCCCATGGCCGTGAAAACTCTTTGGCAGATCGCCCATTCCTGTGGGCACCAGGCTGAGCGAGACCTGTCCGACCGGGCGGCCGACCGTCGCGCGGGGTTCGCCGAGTGGCTCTCCAAGCAGGAGTGCACCGATTGCTGGCGGGCCGCGAAGGATGGCCACGAGCAGGAAAAGGCCGCCTGGCTGGAGGCCAAGCGCGCCGAAGAGCAGGCCGCGTCCGAAGCCTGGTCGGAACAGTACCGAATGCCGCCCCTCGAAGGCCGCGAGCGCGCCGTCGCCTGGGGCGTGCGCTGCCGCCACCAGGTCCTGGCTGCCGCGTACACCGCTCTGGTCCTCGAAGGCGAGACCAGTGAGGCGGAGTGGGAGGAGATCGAGGAGGCGGCTCGCACGATCACCCGCGCCGGCTGGTGGATTGATCAACGCTCCTCCGAGCCCGGCGACCTGACCGAGCTGCTCGAAGCGGCCACCGGCGCCGACCGGCCCACCGAAAACCCCCACTTCTGACCGCCCGGTGCCCCGCCCCTACGGGTCAGCGAGACGAACGGAAGAACTACGCCCTTCTCTCCTGCGGCCAGACGGAGTTCATGCCCACCCCGTCCAAACCAAACGATCACGTTCGGGAAGCGGATGGCGTCTCAGACATGCATCGGCAGCTTGGCCCACACGAACGTGACATGACAGGCCATCACGGGTCGATCTCACTCAACCGGCCGACCTCGCAAAGTACCTGCGCTCCGACTAGCCTTCCGAAGGCGTAGGGGACGCGGATCAGGAAGCGACGGGTGGGGCTCATGGGGTTCTGGCACACCGGCTACATGGAGTTCCATGAGCCGACCGGAATTGAATCGGTCGGACTACCAGCCCCGCCAAAGCTCCCGGAATTTCCCTGCACTGAGTGTGGGCTCATCTTCTCGTCCGAGCGCGCCCTCCGAGCGCACCGCTTCGACGGTCATGCGACTAAGCGGCCGACCCTCCTCTTCAGGGGACGAGAGTGCGGGCGCACGCGCTTGATGGTCACGAGCCCCAGTGCCTCCGCCGATTGGGTGACCTCGGATGTCGAATCCATCGCCGTGAACGGCCGCGATACCTCACCGTCTGAGGCCGCCGGCTTCCTCGCGTCGGTGAAGGTTGGCGTCCAGACGGTGGCGGTTTCCAATGGCCCGCAGAAGCGGAAGTTTGAGTTCGATTTCTGCCTTGCAGAAGAAGACGACCTCTGCCTCGTCGACCAGGCCTTGGAGAAGCTCATCTCCAGTCGCGAGTTGAGTCGCAACGCAATCGACACCTTCATCATGCGTGCCGGCCGCGGGGCGACGGCCCGCCGTTACCGCGAAGGTCTGGCGACATACCTGTACGGCGTGCTTGCGCGTGAGGAGGTCGAGGACCCCGGCCGGGTAGATGCGTCGGGTGCGCCGCTCTACGAGCAGCGGTACAACAGCGCCGTCTCTTTTCTGTCGGCCTTCGACCGGCCCGCAGCAGAGGCGATCTGCGGTTTGGTCGCCTTTCACTACAACCAGTTCGCACTTGCGGTGCGCAAGACCAACAGCCACCGCGTCTCCGATGTCGCGGCGCGGTTCCGATCCATCCTCACAGGCGGCTCATTCATCACAACAAGCCTGGCCGACCGGTCGCACGGAAGCTTCGATCAGGCCTTGAGCGACTCCGTTACCGAGGACCTCCTGGACGTCGGTGCAGCGGCTTTGGACGGGACTCAGTCATCAGTGGTTACCCAGCTGCTGCCCTCGCTGGGCGAGCTCCGGCCCCAGGACCAATTCAAGGTCCGTCTCATCGCGGCTGAGGCGCTGCTCGCTGTGGGAGAAATCGATGGTGCATCACGACACGGCGAGGCGCTCAGACACTCTAAGGAAACTGGCGCCTGGTACGCAGGATTTCGGACCCGATTGCAAGAGGTAGGACGTTGAGCAACGAGACCATTCCAGAGCCCGGCGCGGAGTCGGGGTCGAGCGTCCCCGCGTCGGCTACCGCTACCGGCGATGGCACCGCCTCGGCCGCGCCTGCTGACAATGAAGTCTTCTCAGCAACGTGACGGTTGCGGTGTGTGATGATGCCAGGGCTTGATCAAGTTCCGTGAGTGTCTGGGTTGTTGGTGATGCCCAGGATGGCGAGTGCTCGTTCGGGTTCGTGGCGGATGGCGCGGGTGGTCTTGGCGATGTTGTCGGCTCCGAGGATCTTCAGGGTGCCGATGGCGAGGTTGCGGATGGTGGCCATGGCGCGGGGTGCGGTGCCGGTGTGAATGGTCGAGGCGTCCTCGGCGAACGTGACATCTCGGATGTAGTGGGAGGAGTTTTCGATTCCCCAGTGCCCCCGGATGGCGGTGGCGAGGTCGATGGGGCGGGTTTGATGGGCGGCGAGGCTGGTGACCGCGTAGACGTTCTCGCGGGTTTCGGGCCGGCCGGTGGGCTTGCGGCGGCGGTGGACCCGGATGGCGAGGTGGGCGTGGGGGAAAGCGATGCCGCCGAGGTTGTCGGCGATAGTGCAGGTTTTGATCGAGCGGGACTCGCGGCGGCCGTGGGCGGTGGCGGAGGCGGTGTGCTGGACCTTGATCGAGGTCCAGGGCAGGGCGGCGAGCTGGGCGTAGGCGGTGGGCTGGTTGGCCTTGA